>NZ_JBEOVW010000006.1:0-318427 GCF_040295705.1 Micromonospora sp. NPDC002717
AGCGGCGGAACGGCCAACGAGAACGCACCGGGGTCGGCCGGCAGCGCGGCAGGCGTCATCACCGCTCAATGATCCGTCACGCCCATGCCGCTCACGGAACGCCCGGGTGCCCACGTGCGGCGGGATCCCATGGAAGATGCTGGTGTCCCGCCGATGGGGTCACCTCAAACGAGCGCCAGCTATGAACGAACGCTCATGCCGCGATCCGTGCGTCACACAGTGTCACCACAACAGATCAAGCCTGCGCCCGGTCCGGCCGAGTACGAATTGAGTGCACGGAGCCGCGCTCGTCGGTCAGGTTGTAGGCCCGGCGGCGCCGACCGGCGTCAGGCCATTCGCTCGGCGCCGTATCCATGGCGCATCCGGAATTTCATCGGATCGGTTCCGGTCGCCGCCACATGCGCGATCAGCAGAAACCTAAGCGATTCGGGAATGTCGGCGCGCCGCGAACCTGCCCACTCAAGGGACGTGAACAGCTCTGCGGCACCGTCAAGCTGGCCCGGCGTGAGCGACGCCGACGTCAACGCATCGAAGATCATTTCAGTCGGCTCGGCAAGCAGCATTCGGATGGGTGCCAGCTCATACCACGGCGTGCCACCCATCGTGGTCGTGTGGCGAGGCGGGAAGCCCGCCCAGGCCGCCAGCGTTCGAATGCGCTCGATGGGGTCGGGGTATCGCCTGGCCACCAGGTCGGCGAGCCTTTCCTCTGCGCCGGTTTCTCGGTGCGACGCCGCCTCGGCGGCGTTGGCAAGGGCCAGCGGCGCGGCCTTCACCCACCGGACGCGACGCGCCTCTTCCTCAGCCGCTTGGCGGGCCAGCATCTGCTGGACCTCGCGCGATCCGGTCAGGCCTCGGTCAGCCAGCCAGTCGGTCAGGCCAGGGCCGTTACGGAGGTCCGCATCGCAATTTCCGAGGCCTCTGATGCCGGTCTGGTGATGCAGCGTCCACCGGGCGATCTCGCGGCCGGCGGCATCCGACACAAGGATCGTCGGCCACCCCATACACAAACAGTGATCTCCCGTGCCGCCGTCAACGACAGCCAGCAGGGAAACCAGCTCGGCAATCTCCGTGCCCGATACCACGATCCGAGCAGCGTCGGACCGGTCGAGCTCGTCAACAGACGCCTCGATGATCAGCACTTCAGCAGCCTTGGCCAGCACACGTTCCACCAGAGCTGTGGTGGGGGCCCCGTCATCGCTGCCGAGTGTTGGCGCGTCAGTCACAGCGGCGAGCGTACCGTCCCCGCTGGGATCGCTCAGCGTGTTGGCACAGCCCAGCAGCGGGGTCCGGCGCAGCGGGGTCACGTCCCGGGGGAGTGGTGTGGGAGCCGACTTGCCACGGCGTGCCGCCGAGGTGGAGGCGGGTCATCGCGAGAGTCCCTGTGAACGACCAAGAACACGCAGTCAGGCTGTGCCCGCGGCGATGAACAGCGGCACCGTCAGCATGAGGTGGCCGTCGAGAGCGCGGCGTCGCTGTTCGTCGAGCCACGTGCGGGATTCGGCTTGGGTGACCGCACCGGTTTTCCGGGCGGCGTGGGCGAATCCGTGCAGCATCTCGACCGCGAGGGTGTCGGTGAAGACCAGGCTGTGCGTATCCGATTCGATCTCGCCGAAGCCGCCATCGCGTAGCAGCTCGTGGTATGTCCGGGCGATCGTCGGATGTGCGATCGTATCGGCCCGAGCCTGCACGATCCGTCTGGTCAAGGTCGTGTCGTCGCCCTCGATGGCCACGGTGTCCCAGTCCTGTCCGGCAAGCACGATCCGGCCACCGGGTGCGAGCACCCTGACGGCCTCACTGATCGCGGCGACCGGGTTGGACAACTGGTGGAATACCTTGTCAGCCCGGTAGCCCGTAACGTCCATGTCTCGGAACGGCAGCCGGTAGGCGGAAGCCATGCGGAAATCGGCGTGGGGGTACCGGCGACGTGCCACGCCGATCATGTCCTCGGCCGTGTCGACGCCGATCGCCCGGACGCCGTACCCGAACAGTTCCGCCACCGCCCTGCCGGTGCCGGTCCCGACGTCCACGACCGTGGTGCCGGGCCGCAGGCGTAACAGGTCGTACGAACGCCGTCGAAGCGCCACCAGGGCGGAAAGGTCGTCGGCCGAGTCGAGCCTCGCCGCCATCGCCTGTAGGTCAGATTGTTTTGACACGCCCGCTAGCCTGCTACCTAATGTCGACATGAAGTCAACCGTCGGAGTGAGCATCGGCGACGCGGCGGCCCGGTTCGGGATCGCGACGCACGTTCTTCGGCACTGGGAGTCGATGGGATTACTCGCGCCGAGCCGTTCCGGCGGCGACCGGCGCCGCTACGACGACGCCGACCTGTTCCGTATCGCCACCATCCTGCGGGCCAAGGAAGCCGGCCTCAGCCTCGCCGACATCCGTGCCGTCCTCGCCACCGACAGCCCCGTCCGTCGTCGGGAACTCCTGCGCCGGCACCGCCACGAACTAGCGCGGCGCATCGAGCGCGCCCAGGCAGCGATGGCCCTGCTCGACTGTGCCTCCGGCTGCACCCACCAAGACCTGGCGACATGCCCGCACCTTCGGGAGCACATCACTTCATAGCGCACGGCCGCAGCACGGAATGTCGCCGCTTTCGGTCGCCTTGAGGTCCGTGGCCACCTCGGCGGTCGGCTTGTCGATGATCGTCGTCCGCTCCCACGGCGCCGTGCCGAGAGTGGAGGAGAGGGCGTAGCGGCCGTCGCGGAGGGGGCTCATGTTGGTGACGACTCTGGGGTCGGCGGTCTGCTCGGTCACTTCGTGCTCCTCGTGTCGGTGTCGCGCCCCGGTGTCGTCGGTGCTAAGGCGAGACCGCCGTCGGAAAGCAGAGGGGAGAGCCGGTAGGCGAGGCGCTCACCCGGACGTACGTCGCTGACGACTCCCACCGTCCGCCCGGCGACCAGCTCGGAGCCGTCGGCGTCCTTGGCATCGCGGTACGCCAGGGCGATCCGCTCTGCCTGGAGGCTGAGCCCAGCGCGGTAGTCGGCCTTCCGCGGGCCACCGACCTGGTCCGCGGTGTCAGCGAGCCGGCTGAGCGCAGCCGTCAGCTCTCACGGGGGAGAGGGCCGGAGCGCTTGGATGCGGCGTTGGCCGGTGCGCTGGGAGGTGACCACGCCGGCGCGCTCAAGGCGCGGGCCAGCGAGACCATGCAGGCCACCTTCAGCGGCGACGGCCGGATCCAACCGGAGGGCCGTCGCCGGTGCCCGGAACCGGGGCAGTCGATCGGTGGATCAGCAGCCGGCGGTACGCGTGTAGTTCCGCGTGCCGAAGTAGAGAGCCAGGTTGCCGCTGAAGCGCACCTTGATGTCGTTGCCGTTCAGGCGCTGTTCGTAGTGCAGGTGGGATCCGGAGGAGCCGCCGCTGTTGCCCACGTACCCGATGGTGGTGCTGTAGCCGACGGACTGGCCGACTGAGACGTTGAACCCGCTGAGGTGGGCGTAGTAGGTGGTGTACCCGTTGCCGTGGTTGATCCGCACGTACCGGCCGTAGCTGGTGTCACCGAGGTTGGCGACCACGTCCACCGTGCCCGGGGCGCTGGCCTTGACCGGATCGCCGTGGTCGTTGGTCCGGTTGAAGTCGATCGCGTACTGCGGGCTGTGCGTGGTGCGGGTCTGACCGGACCACGTCTGGTTGCACGGGAACGGCGTCCGGAACGACGGCGCGGCGGCGGCGGGCGACGCCGGGACCAGGAATGCGGCGGTCGCCATCAGGGCGATGCTGAGGGAACTCGTCAGGCGGGAGCGCATCCGAACCTCCACGGTGATAATCGTCGATCCCTCTGTCGGATGATGTCAGAAAGTTCCGATGACCGAAAGACCGTCGCCGGCCCACGGCGGTCCAGCTCGTCGGCTCCGCTGAGCCGCCGGTGCGCTGGGTGGCCGGCGCTGACGCGGTCGCTGCCCTGGAGCAGAAAGACCCTGCTCGACCAGGCCGGCGCGCACCGCGACCTGTCCTCGTCGCTCGCGCACGACAACGCCTGAACGGCTACCTGCACACCGATCCGGAGGACATCGTCGGCGTCGCCATGCAACTGCGGCTGTACGACCCCACCCGGGCGGCGCACCGTGGCGGTGGCCGACAGGGTGGGGCTGGTGTTCAGCCGGGGCGACGCGCTCCGGTGCTCCCCGGCAGGCGTACGGTGACCGCCTGGCAGACCCTGGACCTGCGCACCCTGACCTGAGCCGGGCGGTGCCCCCGGCCGGTCAGACGTTCACGTGGAAGTGCACCGCGAAGTAGCCGGTGTTCGCCGTCGAGTTGGACGCCTCCACGCCGACCCACCCGTGGAACGTCCCAGTGTCGCCGATCACCTGGAGCTGCGGCTTGCGGTGCGAACCACCGGTGTAGCAGGTGCTCGACGTCAGGCAGGTGCACCAGTGCTCGTAGAAGTTCCGCCGGCCTGCTCCCGCGAGGTAGTAGCGGATCGGGGCGGAGGTCGCGCCGTTCGGGCAGGACGAACAGGTGGCGGTCGGGGGGCTGAGCCAGCTCAGGCAGTTCCCGTTGCATCGAGCGAACGACCGGAGGTCCATCCCGCTGGGGCCGGCGGCACCGGTGCTACCGCTGTAGCCGGCGTACCGGCCGGTGTACTGGGTCAGCGGGATGTTGCTGACCGGCGTGTACGCGTCGTTCGAGGCGGAACTGCCGAAGCCCCAGCCGACGGTGACCCCGTAGTTGGAGCCGACGAAGTCGAGCCGGGCCAGGTCGCTGGTGGGCTGGCTGACCGCCCAGGTTTCCTGGACGCCCCCGCTCCAGGTGATGGTGATGCTGTCACCGGAGTTGGTGTACGTGCCGCTCAGGGACTTCACGACGCCACCGGGCTGGAACCCGGCGGCCGTCCGCACCTCGCAGTCGTGGCCGGTGCAGCCGGTCGTCCGGACGCCCGTGCCGGCGGCCCCGACGACGGTGGCCCGGTTCCAGTACCAGAAGCTCTCGGTCACCGTGCCGTTGCCGAAGAAGTAGTAGGTCGCCAGCCGGACCCAGACCGGATCGGTGGCGGGCGCGCCGGCGGCGGGGATGGCCCCGAGTGCGACGCTGTAGATGCGCCGCCCGCCGGGGTAGTCCACCGCCTGCGCGGGCGCCGGCAGGACGACCGCGCCCATGGTCAACGCCAGCAGCGCGGCGGCGAGATACCGCCAGGTGATCCTCCGTCGACGACCCATACGTCATTCCCCTCATGACCGACCGGTCGACATATCGTATCTGATCGATACTGACCGGATGGTCCCGCGGCGCGGGACGCCCAGGGAGGCCGCGCCGGGTCAGGGGCCGAACGGGTCGGACCGACGTTCCAGGAGTTCGTGCAGGGTCTGCTGGCTGGTCTCCCGGACCTGGTCGGCGACCGCACCCTGGCCGTGGCTCAGTGCATGGCTGAACCGGATGCCGTACGTCCGGTCGTGGGGATGGGTTGGTGGTCCGCTCCTTGCCGCGCTCGCCAGCCGTGGCGTCCTAACCCGCCGAGGAGCGGCTGCTGAACTCACCGACTGCACCGACGGGACCGGGCTGCTATCCGAAGCGGTCAGCCAGCTTCGTCAGCTTGGTGACGTACGCCGGCCAGTCATAGTCGTGAGGGATGTTGGTGTTCTCCCGCCGCAGGCCGATCGCCGTGTCGTGCTGCTCGCGCATGATGTCGGCGTGACCGGCGTGACGAGCGAGGTCGCCGGTCACGTGGATGATGATCCTTTGCAGCGTCACGGCCTGTCGACCTGGCCGCCACCATGGCACCCGCCCCGGCGCGTCGAGCGGTAGCTGTTCGATCGTCTGATCCGCGAACACCCCGACACGGCGATACAGGTCGACCAGCCCATCCTTCGTCTCGTCCTCCCGCGCGTACCAGTCTGCCTGCGGGTCCTCCTCGAACGCCTGCATGGGAACCAGTTCCTCAGGCGTCGGGAATTCGCGCCCGAAGGTAGGACCGAAGTAGCCGGCTTCGACGTTGAGGCAATGCTTGAGGACTCCCAGCAGGTTGTTGCCGGTCGCGGTGCGGGGCAGTCTGGCCTCGCGTTCGCTCAGCCCGTCGAGCTTCCAGATCAGGTCTTCGCGAGCCGCCTGCAGGTAGTGGTGCAGCGCAGCCTTCGCATCGCCCAAGTCAGCCATGCCCGCCAGTCTTCCCTATGCGCCGAGCCGTCGTGCGAGGTGTCGCCTGCAAGATCAGCGCCCGGCTGGAGCGGTCGGCATCCTCATCGGTAGCCGTCGAGCCGGCGCTATACGGTCGCCAGGCGGGCTGCGCCACCCGCTCGTGCCGATGACAGTGCGTTCGATCTTGGCATGGGAGCTACAGCTGGCTGGCGGACGAACCTATCAGCGGAACGCCGCTCTCGTCACGCGCCGACCGGCAGGGAGAGCGTGTCCTGGACACCGCCGCTGCCCGAGGCAAGATCTGATTCGAGGCCGCCCACGTCAAGCGGCGAATCAGCTCAAGCGTTGTCGAGCACGAACGCCCGCATGAGCTCGGCGCACTCGGCCGCGTGCGTCTCCAACAAGAGATGCCCGCCGTCGTAGATGTGCGCGTCCATGCGCTCGAGGGCGCGGTGGTAGGCGAGGACCTCGTCAACGTCGAAGTACGGGTCGTGCCGTCCCCACAGCACGAGCGCCGGCGGCTGGTGAGCCAGGTGATACTCGGCGATCTCATCGAAGCGGGCGACGTGGCTGGCGTAGTCGCTGAACAGCGCGAACTGCGCGTCGATGTTGCCGGGTCGGCTCATGCGCTCCCAGTCGAGGTGCCACGACTCGGGAGGATGCAGCGTGCGCAGGTACTCGGGCAGCCCGGCGAGGTACTGGTCACGGGTGCCAGCGAAGTTCAACCAGTCCGGCAACTCGGCGCGCTTGTCGTCGGTCGGGTCGGCCCAGTACGCCTTGGCGCTGTCCCACTGCTCGCCGAGGCCGTCCTCGTGCGCGTTGCCACTCTGGACAACAAGGCCGAGGATGCGATTCGGGGCGCGGGTGGCCAGGTGGTATCCCACCGGTGCGCCGAAGTCGTGCAGGTAGACGAAGAAGCGCTCGACCCCGAGCTGGTCGAGTAGGTGCTCGATCGCCCGTGAGAGGTTCTCGAAGGTGTAGTCGTACTTGTCGACGGTTGGCGATGAGGACATGCCGAAGCCGGGAAGATCAGGCGCGATCACGTACGCGACGTCCGCCAGCGTGGGCATGACCTCCCGGAATGTGTGTGACGAACTCGGGAACCCGTGCAGCAGCAGTACGGTCGACCGGCCGGGGCGCCCGGCCTCGCGGAAAAACACCTTCAGACCGTTGACGTCAGCCTGTCGGTGGCGGACCTTCTGGATCGCCTGCATCGCGTCCTCCTCCTACGTCCGTTAACGAGGGTCATCCGCCATTGATGGCTCCGAGGTTTGATCAGCGAGGTGCCGACGATCATCGTCGCGATCCCCGCGATGGCAGTGGCATTGGCGCGCATCGAACAACAGCGTGGCACCGACCGCAGTGCCGACGGTCCCTGGCCCGCCCCACACCCCGCAGGCGATGCCCAGTGGCCGGGAGCCAGATCGTGGCAGGCAGGCTGTTCAACGATGTTCGAGGAGGTGTTCGCCACCCGTCACCGGGGGCTCCGGGTTGGCGATGAAACCGGCCACGCAACGTCGTCAATCGCGAGCCACGGCGCGGCGGCCACGGCCGTGGGCGTAAGCCCGGCAAACGCCCTGACCTCGCGGTGAAGGTGGGACTGGTCGACGTAGCCGCTCTCCGTGGCAACGCTGGCGGGGGCGTGACCCGCCGCGAGAAGGTGGGCGGCGTGGTCGAACCGTACCAGTTGGGCGGCGCGTTTGGGTGTGATGCCGAGTTGCGACCGGAAGCGGGACCACAGGCGCTTGCGGCTCCAGCCGACCTCGTCCGCCAGGCCATCGACCCGCACTCGCCCCCGGCTGGTGAGCGTCCGTCGCCAGGTGTAGGCAACTTCCGAGTCGATCGGTGGGCAGGCGCTCAGCCGTCGGCCGAGGATTTCCACCGCGATCGTGAACCGTTCGTCCCACGACGTGGCGGCGCGCAGCCTGCTCTCGGCTCGCACGGCGTCGTGGCCCCAGACATCGTCGAGGGATACGACTGTCCCGCTGAATCCGGCCGATGCGCCGAGCACCGCTGCCGCCACGGTCGGCTCCAGCCGGATCTGGAGGCACTCGCCGACCCCCCGGCCAGTTGCCCGAAGATCGCCGGGGACGAGCCCGATGACGACGCTACCGCGCTCGTGCCGGCCATGGGTGTTGTAGACGAGGCCTTCTCCCTCGCTCAGATCGACGAGCAGGGTTACGGATGGGTGTGCGACCATGGCGATGTCCACGGGCGCGGGGACCCGGTGGCGGAACCCGGCCATGCTGATCCCCGGCAGCCGACCTGACAGGCGCGGCACGGCAACCTCCACCGACGCCCAGTCGGGTGAGGTCCCGGTCGACAGCACGTGACCAGTCTATGCCTGGGGGAGCGCGGGCGGGGTTGGTGTTGCCGTGAAGCCCAGCAGCAGTTCGCTGGTCGCCTCGGGTGCTTCGAACATGGGGACGTGCCCGACGCCGGGCAGCAGCTCGACCCACGCGGTCGGCACCGCGTCGTACTGGTGCGCCGACGACGGGTCCCAGCGGGGATCGGCGGCGCCGAAGATCACCAGCACAGGGACCTCGAGGGCGGCGAGACGCTCGGGCACGCTCCGTTCGGCGATGTACTCGGTGTTGCGGCGCAGCACCGTCCTGAACACGCGGTAGGTGATGCCCTTGAGATCGGCGATCGCGTCGTCCGGGATGTCCACCGGCCGTGCGGTCGTAGCCCTGATCCCCTTGCCGATCATTGCGTCCGAACGCCTCGACCAGACGACCGGGCCGACAATCGGGCCCAACAGGACCCGAAGGATGGCCGGCTGTGGGAGGAGCGCCTCGGGACTCGGGCCGGTGCTGATCAGGGCGAGCGACCGCACCAGGTCGGGGCACTGTTCGGCAAGCGCGGTGGCGACGTAGCCGCCGCTGGAGTGTCCAACCACGGCGACGTGCCGAAGGCCGAGGTCGTCGAGCAGCGCCGCCACCCGGCTCGCCTGCGCGGGCACGTCGTATGACAACGCGGGCGGGGACTGGCCACAGCCTGGGAGGTCGACCCGGATGACGTGATGGTGGGCGGCGAGTGTCGGGACCATCGGGCTCCAGGAAGCGCCCGAGGCTCCCGATCCGTGGATGAGCAACAACGGCGGCGCCTGCAGCGGACCGTCGCGGACCACGTGCATCCCATGCGAGTGCTCAACGTCGTACTCACTCATGCAGGGGATGATGCATGGGCTGCCGGCCATCGGTCTTGGACAAATGTCGTCGTGGAACGGGCCGGGGCCGACCCTGAGCTGCACGCGGCCCGGTGCGAAGCGCTACGGCCCATCTGGCCACCCACCCAAACCACCGCCGTCCCCACCTGCCGCAGACCGCGTCGTGGAGCAGCCGGTCGGCGGCAGGTCGGGACGGTGGTGCCGCGGACAGTGCGCGCATCGACTGCGGTACGGCGGGGATCGTTCGTGCGGTTGCGCGAACCAGTTCGAGCAGCCAGCGACCGGCCGTCCCTGGCCCCTCCACAAGTGGCGTTCTGCCCGGAGCATGGCGCGTTAGTCTGCCGCGCATGGCCTACCGCGTCGGAGACGTGCTGCGTGTCTCCTGCCCGTTCACGCCAACAGTCGTCACCGGCGTCGACGAGGCACACGTCAGCGTCCGCTGGCCGTGGTGGGAGATCGACCCGGACGCGGAGGGCGTGCGCTGGAACGGCGAGGTGGCCCTGGGCCGTGCCGATCCGGGCGAGCTGTACATGACCGACCCGCCCTCTCTGCGCCTCGCCCCCGGCGATACCTGCCGAGTCGGTATCCCGGCACGGATCATCCACGTCATCGATGTTCACGAGTACGACCCGCCGCAGGATACGGGCTGGCTGCCCCGCCCGAGCCTGAGCCTGCTCATCCTGCGCGCCGGTGAGGCTCCGGACGCGGCGGCGGAGTTCCAGGGCACAAGCATCGAGCCCAGCGGCGGTGTTCCGTTCACGCTCGACCTGGTCTTCCGGCCGTACGCCTTCTTAGATACCGGCGACGACGTTGCCGACGCCGACGGCCGTGCGTGGCACTTCGATGGTCCCTGGACCTGGGCCGCTTACGACGGCGCGGGGGGCGTGTCAGCCTGGCCGCTGGCCTTGCTGACCGGCGGAGCGGATCCGGTAGCGGTCGCGGCCGCGACCGCCACCGGATCGCACGAAGCCGAAGTCGCCCGCTGGCGCCGAGCGGCCGGCTTGCAAGACGACGCCCCCAGCCCCGCTGAGCAGGCCACGGGCCCAGAGCTACCAGCGGCCGGCCCAGGTATCCGGATCTGCCGCAGACCACCGCGTCGTGGGGCGCAGCCGGCCGACGGGTGTCGACGGGCGGACGTGCCGATGACAGGACATCGCGGATAGGCGGCCGACATCGGGTCGTGTGCGACCATCGTGTCTTGCATGAGACGTCATGCCGACGAGGATGTCGCGGTTCCAGAGCCGGCTTATGGGTCGACGGAAGAGGATGAAGGCCACTTGGTGCAGGTCGTGGTCGTGGGAGCCGGGATCGTTGGTGCCGCGGTGGCGTACGAGGCCGCACGGGCCGGAGCCGAGGTTGCCCTGCTGGACAAGTCACTGCCCGCATCCGGAGTGACTGCGGACTCCTTCGCTTGGATCGGCGGCCCACGAGGGGGAGACGTTCCGGATCCCGGCACGGCCCTGCGGCGTCGGGTCCTGCAGGACTACCGGCGTCTGGAGGAAGAGGTACCAGGTCTGCGGGTGCGCTGGCGAGGCGCCCTGATGTGGGGCGAGGAACAACTTGACGACGGCTGTCTCGCGCCTGGCGAGCACGTCGTTGACGCGACGGAGGCCGGGTTGTTGGAGCCTCGCCTGAGGGTCCGGCCGATGCGCGCTCTGCACGCCGAGAGTCACGGCGCCATCGACCCGGTCGCCGCGACACAGGCACTGGTGCGTGCAGCGCAGGAGCACGGTGCACGGCTGATGGCCAACTCCGCCGTCACCGCACTGGATCTGCGTGACCGTCAGGTCAGGGGAGTGCGGACGTCAAACGGCTCCCTGCCCGCCGACACCGTTGTCGTGACCGCCGGTGTCGACGCGCCCATGCTGTGCGGGCCGCTCGGATTCGATCTGCCCGTCGCGCCGTCCCCGGCTCTGCTCATGCGCTTCACCGCACCACCCGGGCTGGTCCGCACACTGGTCGCCACCCCGCACCTGGAGGTGCGTGAGGCGGCCGACGGTCATCTGCTGGTTGCCGCCGGATACGACGGGGAGATCGACCAAGACGACCTCCGGCGCGCGGGCGAGATGATGTTGCGCCGGCTCACCGCCACCTTCGACGTCCAGGACGTCAACCTGGTCAGCGTGCGGCTCGGAACGCGGCCCATGCCCGCGGATGAGCTGCCGATCATTGGTCCCGTCCCAGGCGTGGGAGGGGTCTACATTGCCGTGATGCATTCCGGTGTCACCCTGGCCCCCACCGCCGGGCGGCTCATCGCCTCCGAGATCGTGGACGGCGTGGAGGCCGAGCAACTCGCGGGTCTGCGACCGGCCCGGTTCCGCTCACGTGACGAGTGGTGACCGCAGCGGCGGGCCGACGCGGCCAGGGCATGCTGTGCCAGGTGGTGTACTGGCGCAGCAGCCGACGCTGCTCGACGTCGGAAAACCGTTTGAGCCTTCCTTCCGCGTTCCATAGGTTGCCTGCGGCCCGTCTCAGTGAGGACAGAGGACAAACCGCGTGACCCCGCCTGCTCTTTAGACCTGACACCTTCTTCCGCTCACCTGTAGCCGACGCTCCCGTCGGTTCTGCCGGGCTGCCCTTGTGCGCCTGGTCATGCAGCGTTCGAGGCCGCGCGTAACCGGCCTCGCGTCAGGTCTAGAGAGATCAGGTCTAGAGAGATCATGTCTTCACAACCCCATACCGTGCTGCCCTGGGTCGTTCGTCGGACCAGGCTGCCGCTGCTGTCGATGCGGTGCGTGGACTGCCGGTCGGAGTCGGCCACCACCGGCGCGGGCAGGTTCCGCGTCAACGCCAACGGCAAGCTGCTGGACGTGTGGCTGCTGGTCCGCTGCGTATCCTGCGATCGGACGAGCAAACTCACCGTGCACGAGCGAACGCCGGTCAGATCCTTCGATCCGGCCGAACTCCGCGGCTACCGTGTCAACGATCCGGAACTGGTGGCGTCCAGGCTGTTGGATCCGCTGCTCGCCCGGCGCAACCGTTTCACCCTGGACTGGACGGGGGCCTGGCGGCTGGACACCCCGTCGGCATGGCTCGACGAGGCGTGGCCGGTCCGGGTGGAGGTCGTCTTCGAGGATTCGGTACCGGTGCGCCCGGAACGGCTCATCGCGCAAGGGCTCGGCCTCAGCAGGAACGAGGTGCTGCGCCGGATCAAGTGTGACATTCCGCTGCGCCGTCCGACGAGCGCCGGATTCACCTTTACCGTGATGGCCGGGGCTTAGCGGGGATGTAGCCGGGCGGGCCGTCCGGCCCGCCCGGCTTCACCCCCGAACCATGCCAATACCGGACGCGCAAGCAACACCCGTCACAGAACGGCGAAAGAACTCGTCGGGCAGGCTGTGTCCGATCGCTCGGTGGGTCGTGGTGGTCGGTGGGCAGACGGCCGGAAGTGTTCGTCCGGCAGGTGTCGATGGCCGGGGGTCATCGGTTGCAGCGGATCGGATCACCCGGACCGCGAAGGACCCGGTGAGGCTGCGCCGGGCGATCGTGGTGCTGATGTCCGCCCAGGGGCAGCCGGCCCCGGACATCGCCCACCTGCTCAAGACCAGCGAGGCCTACGTCCGGGACCTGATCCACGCGTTCAACGAGCGCCTCCAACGCCGCGGGTGGTGGACTGGACCCGGCAGCGACCGTCCCTGGCACCGCATCAGCATCGCTGCGGCGCGGGCGGGGCACTGTCCGACGGGAACGGGGGGCCGGTGGGCGCGGCGAGACGGAGATCGCTCCGGCGGTGGGCCGGTGTGCCCCGGTGGGTTCGGGTCGTCGTGATTGCCGCTGTCTGCCTCCTCGCCTACGGCGGGATCGTCCACCTGGGCGACCTGCTCGGCGTCCGGCCCGGGTGGCCCAAGCCCGTCCACTCCCACCTGGCTGATGGTCTACTTCACCTCGCTGGCCGTGTTCGATCCGCTCGCGGCGCTGTTGCTAGCGCTGCGCCGGATCGAAGGGCTGTTGCTTGGCTGTGTCGTCCTTGCCAGCGACGCGGCGGCGAACGGGTACGCCAACTACGTGCTGGACACCGTGCCGGGGACTACGCCCGGCCGGATCGGGCAGGTGGTGATCACGGCGCTCGCGGTCGCCCTGATCGCGGCGGCACCCAGGGTCGCGCCCTGGCTGCACCGGCCAGGACGCGCTGGCTAGCGTGCTATCCATGAACGTTCAACCGGGTCTGATCGGTCAGGCGGCTTTGGTGTGAGGCCGGCCCAGCGGTGTTGGCGTTCGCTGCCGACTCGGGGGCGTTCTCGGCGTTGAGCGGCGAGGACGTCGGGGTGACGGGCGTTGGCGTTGCGTCAGCGCAGGTAGGCGTGCAGGGCCCGGGTCTGGACGGTGTGGTCGCGGTGGTGGAGTTGGCGATTGCCGCAGTGGCCCGAAGTGGGCCTCGATCGGGTACGCCCAGGCCGAGATCATCGATGAGTTTGTTCGGCCGCCGATCGCCAGAAGGCCAGCCGCTCCGTCCGGACACACGAGTTGCCGTGCGGGAAGCAACTGGTGGTTGAGTGGCACTCCAGCGGTGCCGGACCCTCAGCGCCGAGGAAACAGCCATCCTTCGCGACGCGCTCATCCGTGCTGGCGGCGATGGCCCATCGAGTCGATACCACCTCGGCCCAGGGGGCCAGGCATCCGACGATCGCCAATCGACTTCGGCTTCCTCGGTACGTTGACGAGCCCTTCAGAGTGCGGAATCGTGAACGGCATGGATGAGCAGCCAGCCCTGCGGCTTCGGCGTACCGCCCTGTTTGTTGATTTCGAGAATGTTCATATTGGATTGCGCAACTCCAGCCCGGAGGCTGCCCGCATCTTTGCCACCGACCCCGGACGATGGGTGCGATGGATGGAGCAGGACCTCGGGCCCTTTCGGGTGGTGGAGGAGGATGAGGGCCCGCGTGCGCTGCTGCGCAGGATCTGCTACCTCGACCCGGCGGCGTCGCGGCAATACCGCGCCTATTTCACCCGTGCCGGTTTTCGGGTCGTCGACTGTCCCGCTTTAACCGCGATGGGCAAGAACAGCGCTGACATCCACATGGTCCTCGATATTGTGGATACCCTTGCGCATCCTACCCGGTTTGACGAGTTCATCGTCCTCTCGGCCGACGCCGACTTTACACCGGTTCTGCTGCGTCTACGGGAACACGACCGGCGCACCGCGATGCTGGTCAACGGTCCGACAGCGGCGGCCCTCCAAGCCGCATGTGACTTTGCGATCCCGGACACGATGTTCATCGAAGAGGCGCTCGGCGTGGACGGATCCGCGGATGACGAGCCCTATCAGCTGCGAGTCCCATCGCAGCCGTCAACGGACTCCCGTACCATTCTGGCAACCACCGACGGCCAATCCAACATGGCTCTACGGGCCCGTATGGAGCAGGTCGTTCGCAACCTCGTCCGCGAATCTCCCGCGCCGATCGACATGGCTACCGCCGCTCACGCCGTTCGGAAGGCCGTGGGCACCGTCGCCACCACGGGGTGGGCTGGACTCGGGACCTTCAAGCAGTTCATCGTCTCAATCCAGGACGAGCGTTTGGTGATGGACGAGACTCAGCCTGGCTGGCTACGAGACCCCACCCGGCACCAACCGGTCGCGCCGGTCGATGTTCCCGAAGTCGCCGAGCGGGTCCACCGGGTTGTCGGCGTCCCGCTGCTGAGCACGCAGGCCTACGCGGCGTTGTTCCAAGCAATCGTAGAGGAGGGCCGGGTCGATAAGGACCGGACCGAGGCCGATTCCGAACGCGCGATCCGTGTCGCCTGTGGTCGGTGGAGCCATGCCGTACCCCGCCAGGCCGTGCATTTCGTCCTGGTGGGCTTTCATTACGCGCGGGTCGACTGGCGGTCCGCCAGTGTTGTTGCGTCGGAGTTGGCTGGCGCTTTCGCAGATAACGTCCTCCGGTTGGCCGCGAACGCGCAGATGGACCTCACCGAGGAGGAACGAATTGAAATACAGACATGGATCGCGGGGGAGCGCCAGGCGGCTCCTAACCGGTGAGACGGTCCCTGGCGACTCGACGAGCTGAGCGAGCCGCCGTACGAAGAGGTACTCACGAAGGACGTCGTGACGAAACGTCAGGCTGCCGAACGGTCCGGACCGTACGGGTCTCGCGACCGAGGATGCGGTGAGGTCACCGGCGTCCTCTCACTGGGCCAGAAATGACGGGCCTCAGGTTTTCCCTCAGAAGATGGTCGCCCGAGAAGGCCGCCGCACTTCGCGAGCGGCTGCTCGGCTGATGCGGTGCCGGTCCAGCACGCGCTGGACCGGCACCGCGGTTCCGGCTACTACTTCTCGGAATCGTCGGCGGAATTTGAGCCGTTGCCGTTGCTGGCCTGGTTCATCATTCCGCCGAGGGCGCTGAGGCTGCTCGCGGCCTTTCCGGCCGGGACCAGCTTGGACGCCGCTTCGACGGCGATGGTGGCCATCTTCTGCTGGTGTTCGGCGGCGGTCTTCATGGCCTCGTTGGCACGAGCGCCGGCATCCTTGTCGTTGCTTGCTGCGGCCTCGATGCCCTTGCTGAGCATCTGACTCATCTCGGCCGCGCCGGCGATGTCCTTGAACAGGTTGGCGGTGGACAGGACCTGCATCGCCGCCTGGGTGGCGGCCGGGTCGGGCAGGGCCGCGATCGTCTGGAACTTGGCCTCACTCGCGCCGAGCTGGGCGACCTTGACGTCCACCTCCTGGTTGCGGGTGCCGGTGCTGACCGCCGCGATGTCGGTGGGCAGAATCGGGATCGGCGAGTCCTTCCAGTTCCAGAATCGGGTCAGGTCGATCTTCTCGGCGGCGTTGGCACGACCCAGGACGGCTTCGGCGAAGACGCCGTTGGTGGCGATTCCGACCTTGGCGGTGACCGACTTGCCCAGCATCGTGCTGTCCGCCGAACGCGCCTTGAGCCAGTCCTGCCGATCCTGCTCGCTGCTGAAGTTCCAGCGGAAGCCGAGATAGTTGCCGGTGGCCGCGACCGGTTTCGGGTCGAGCAGCATGCCGAGCGGGACCGCGTCACCCTTGCCGCCCGGCGGCAGGTAGGAGTAGTTGGCGAGGATGCGGCTCAGCGTCAGCTCGTCAGCGTTCGCCCAGACGGCCTGGCTGTAGTAGCGACGGTTGTCGTTGAGGTGGTCCAGGACGGCCTGCGGCACCTTCCCGCCGCGCAGATGAAAGCCGAGCGCGGCGATGTAGGTCCGGCTGCCGCTGCGGACGGTGGACCCGAGCAGCCCGCAGATCGCGGCGCCGCCGGCGTCCTCGGTCAGGTCCGGCGTGGTCGGGCCGGCGGCCGGGCCGAAGCTGACCACCCCGGTCTGCAACGTCAGGCGCAGCCCGGCGAGGCTGCCCCGGGCGGCCGTGCCGGTCCAATAGTCGATGGACAGCAGCTTCTCACCGGCCTTGAAGTCGTAGGATCCGTGCTGCAGCACGCCCGAGCCTCCGGTGTCGCCGCAGCGGTACGTGTGGCCGGGGATGACGAGCCGAACGCTGCGGATGCCGGCGTTGTCCCACCACACGTCGATCTTGGTAGGCCACCCCGACTCCGGCGGCGGCGGGTCGTCGAACGCGGTGAGCGCCTCACGCGGCGCGGTCAGCAGCCGGTAGAGCACGCCCTTGTCGTTCATCAGCCAGAACTCACCACCACCGGCCGAAACGATCTTGGCTGGGAGCGCTGCGGTCATGGGCGCGGTCCCGATCTTGCCGGGTGTCCATGTCGACGAGCCGGGCTCGACCATCATGATCTTCTTGTCGCCGGTGACGCCCCAGATGACACCGTCCGGCGCCGCGGTCAAGCTCACGATGCCCGGAGCGGGCGCCGGACGCTCGGTCCACGTCGTGCCCGTCCGTTCGAAGGTCTTGCCGTCCTTGCAGTACCAGACTCGCTCGCTGTTGACCACGGCAAGATCATCGACAGTGATGACGGACTTCTGCCAGTCGATCCCGACCTGCTGGTAGATCTCCGAGGCATTCCAATGGATGGTGGTGCCGTCGCTGCCACTGGCGACGCCCAGGCCGGCCGCGCCGTGCGGATCGGTGTGCCACGTCGTTCCGTCGAAAACCATGAGCCGGTTGTCGGGCCGGATACCCCAGACCTTGTCCTTGCCCGGCGCAATCCGCTTGAGGCCACTGGCGGGCAGGCCGGTGGTGGGCAGCGGATTCCACTGCCGCGCGACGGGATCGAAGCGCACCGGAGCCCCGTCGAGCTTCCGAACACCGTAGACGCCCATGGCCGACGCCGCGAGGTCGAGCAGGTCGATCCCTTCGAACAACTGATTGGCCGGCGCCTCCGTCGCGGTGCAACCTTCCAGCTTGCGTACGGTCGACTCGAGTGGATTGGCGTCGCGGATCCGGGTGGCCCACTCCTTCGGCGCCACGCTGGCCAGCACCTCCTTGTACCGCTGCAGGTTGTTGTGCGTGAAGGAGAGTTCCTGCAACGGGATGAACAGGCACCGCTCGGCGGTCACCGGCTTCGTCGTCACCTCGTAGACCTGCACGACCTCGTAGTACTGGACCGACAGGGCGTGCATGTGGTTGTAGTTGGTCACCACCCGGGTGGTGACCTGTTCCTTCTCCGATTGCGAGGTCTCCCGGACCACCGTCATGTGCCGGCTGCGAGCCGCGGTCGCCACCTGTTGGGTACGCGCGCTGATCTGCTGTGCGGCGTCCGAGGCGACCGAGCGGATGCCGGTGGACCGTACGACGTTCGTCGCGAAGCCGCTGTTGGACGAGTTGCTCCAGGTGCCGCCGAGATTCAGGCCGAACAGAGCCACCCCGCCGCCGCCGCCCTTGCTCGTCGACGTCGACGCCTGCTGCATCGAGGAGGTGCCGTGCTGCTGTTCCTGGGCGATCGTGTTGGCCACCTCGGAGATCGAGCGGTCCTGGGCGGTCCGGCTGGTGAGCAGGTCCTTCTCACTGGTCGCCTCGGTTCCGGTGCCGCGGGTGCGCCGCTCCCAGTCGACGACGGCGACCCTGGTGCTCTCCCCGGGCGCCAGGGCGAGACTGTGCAGCAGCCGGCCCAGCGTCACGCCCTTCACCGCCCAGCTCTGCTCGGTGGTGACGATCATGCCCTCGGCGGGGCGGTCGTAGAACGGCAGATTCTCCTCGCCGAGGTCGATGGCCCCGGTCAGTTTCCGGGGCGGTTTCGCGCCCGGTATGTCGGTCAGCACCACCGACTGGTAGCGGACGACCTCCACCGGATGATCGCCGCTGGCGGGTAGGAGGTCTGCCGGTGTTGCGCCGTCGAGGGGACCGGTCGCCGGCTGTGTGGGTTGCTGACCGTTCTGTGCTGCGGGCATGGATGAGCCTTTCCACGCGGGATCAACGAAGTCCGAAGCGGACTGTCAGGATCTTGCGAACCGATATTTGTGCAAGTCGAGAATGCGAACAGCCGGTCCGCCGAAGAATGATATTGAAATCGGAAGTCATGCTGGGCGGCGATTGAGTGGCCGTAAACATCAAGTGGCGCTCAAGTGCTGCGGACTGCCGGGCCCGCACAGCGTGTGGACGTGGTGCGCGATGCCGCGGCGGCGGCGAACAGCCTGCGTCGCATGGGTCGGACAGGACGCCAGATGGCGGTCAGAAGCACGGGACACCTCTCAGAAACTGTGGACAGTAAGAGATGGCTGAGGACCACCCGTCGACCAACTGCAAGGAGCACCGACTCGAAGCGTCAGAAACGACGGATCAACGCCATGGTGCGGGAGGGGAGGAGGATCGGGCCCGGTCGTTGGCTCGGCGGCGGATCGGCGGGGGTCGGACGCCACCCACAGGTATCGCATTCGAAGGGGTGATGGCGCATCACCCCACCCTGGATGCCCGAGGGGTGAAAAGGCGGATGATGCCCGCGTGGTTGAGGGCCCCCCTCGGACAGGTGTCGCCGGAGGCAGGAAGGTGCCCGATTGGGCTGTCAGCAAGGCGACAACGCCGGCATCGCAGCAGGCGGTGGTATCCGTTCCGTCCGTGGAGGCCCAACCCCTTGATTGACTGAGGCCACCCCCCTGTCGATACTGTGCGTGACGGATCGGGCACCGATGGTGCACGCCGGAGGTAGGGGGTGTGTCAACCGGTGCCCGAGAGGCTTCCCACCAACATGGGGCCGGGCTGGCCTGACGCGCGGCCGGCACGTCGACCCGCCGGTGTGGTGGAGGCGCTGATCGCGCCCAAGATCCATGTTCGCGCCGTGCAGCCCGAATGGGCAGGCCGCCCCAAGCTGCTTGCCGCACTTGACGATGCCGGTGCGGCGCGGCTGGTGACGTTGATCGCCCCCGCCGGGTACGGCAAGTCCACACTGCTGGCACTGTGGCACGCCCACCCGGGCCGCCGCCGGGCCCTGGCGGTGCTCGCCGTCGACGCGCGCGACAACGACCCCGTGCTGTTGTGGTCGGGCATCCTCGCCGCGCTGACCGCAGCGGCGCCGGGACCGCAGTGGACGACAGTGGCCCGGCTACTGCGCCAGACAAACCCGGACATCGACACCGCAGTGCTGCCCGCGGTGTGCGCGGCGCTCGCCCCGCAGGCCGCCACGACCGGGGTGACTGTGGCCCTCGACGACTGCCATCTGCTCACCGAACCGGCGTGTCACCGCCAGCTCGCCGCGTTCGTCGCGGCGCAACCGCCCAACTGCCAACTGCTGGTCGCCTCCCGCCGCAACCCACCACTGCGCCTGGCCCGGCTTCGAGCCAGCGGGCGCCTGCTGGAGATCGGTCCCACCGAGTTGCGCTTCGACGCTCATGATGCCGCCTGGCTGGCCACCACCGCCACCGCCGGGGTCGACCTGCGCGACGGCACCGCGCAGGCACTGATCGACGCCGGCGAGGGCTGGCCCGTCGCGGTGCACCTGGCCGCCCGCGCGATGCGGCACCACACCGACGCGGCAACGGTGCTCGCCCAGCTGACCGCCAGCCACGGCCACCTCGACGACTACATCACCGAGGAAATCCTCGACGGCCTCAGCCGGCGGCAGGCCATGGCCCTGGCCCGTACCGCGGTCCTGGAGCGGCTCACCACCGCCCTGGCCCAAGCGGTGGCCGGCGACGACCTGCCCGCCCTCGACTCGCGCCACCCAAACGGGCTGCTGCTGGTTCCGCTGGACACCACCGGTGAATGGTTCCGCCACCACCACCTGATCCAGCACGCCCTACGGCAGCGGTTGCACCGCGACGAACCGCACATGCTCGCACGCCTGCACCGCCGTGCCGCCGCCTGGCTGCTCGCGCAGGGCCGCACCGAAGACGCGATCGAGCACAGCCTGACCGCCGGCGACACCGCCACCGCCATCACGTCAATCGCCTCCGCCTACATGGCGGCGATCAACACCGGGCGGCGGGTAACCGTACGCGCGTGGCTTGACCGCCTCGGCACCGACACGGTCGCCGCCAACGCCCCGGCGGCCATCGCGGCCGCCTGGGTCGCCGCCGTCAGCGGCGACCGCCCGGCCGTCAAACACTGGCTGCGCATCGCTGAACACCTCGGCCACCCAGGACCGCTACCGGACGGCACGGCATCGGTCACCTCCGCCGCCGCCCTGGTCCGGGCCGTCTTCGGTTTCGACGGACTCAAACCGATGACCGAAGCCGCGCACACCGCCGTCGAGCAGGAAACCGACCCCACCAGCCCTTGGTACGCCATGGCCCGCACCGCCCTCGGCTGCGCTCACTACCTCGGCGACAAATCGCACGCAGCCCTCGAACCCCTCAGCCGCGCGGCGGCCAGCCACGCCGCTACCCCCATGGTGCGTACCCTCGCCACCGCGGTGCTCGCGCTCGCGCAACACCATCTGGGCCAGCACGAAATGGCCGCAGCCACCGCCGCCGCCGCAGAAGAGCTGGCCGAACGCTTCGGCCTGCAACAGGCGCCACAGGCCAACATGGCCTACATCGCCCAAGCCGCCGTCGCTATCCATCAGGGCGAGCACGACCGCGCGCGAACCCTGCTCGAGCCGACCCTCGCACTACGTCGGCGCACTCCCGGGACGAGCCCTTGGCCCACTCTCTGCGGTCTGACCCAATTGGCCGAGCTGTGCCTGAACACCGGCGATCACGTCGGCGCCGCCGCCTGCATCACCGAGGCCCGCGCTCTGATCGACGAGTTCCCCGACCCGCACAGCCCGCTGCTCGAACTCCTCGACCGACTCGACCGGCACCCCCGCCCAGCACAGCGAGCCGCCCGCCAACCCACCACACTCACCGCCCAAGAACACGCCCTGCTGCGGCTGCTACCCGCACCGATGACCCTGCGGCAGATCGCGGCGCATCGGCACGTCAGCCTCAACACCATCAAAACCCAGACCCGCGCCATCTACCGCAAACTCGGCGCCGCCCACCGGACCGCCGCCGTCACCACCGCCCGCCGCCACGGACTCATTCCCTGAATCCGCTGCTGAGCGCGACGTCAAGGTTGAACCTCGTGGACTGGCGCGGGACCGCGTGGATTTCCGTGTTTGACCTGGGTGTGGTCAGTTGGACGGGACGTCGATCCCGTCCGGGAAGGACCACGTCATGGCAGACAAGAAGACGACTGCTGCTCGGCTTTCCCAGCCGACGCCAGCGGACCCGGAGGCCGCCCAGCAGTTGCCGAGCGGGCCAAGGCCGATGGGGTGTCGCTGGTCGGGCCGGGTGGGTTCGAGCTTCGTGCCGCCGCCGGCCGGATCGCCGTCTGCGGGGACTGGCCGTACGAGCCTTCCGGCTCAGCGAGGACCTGCCGGGTATGGCAGGTCCTCGCTGAGCCTTCATCGGTACTTGGTCACCCCTCGCCACGCGCGACAGTTGTCAGTCGCGCGGGCGTCGGCGAAGCCGGCCTCGTTTGCGATGTTGATCGCGCCGGTGGTGTCGGAGGGGACTTCGGCGGCCGGGCCGTGGGTCTCGTCCTTGGCGGCGAGGAGTGGTCATAGCCTGTGTCCAACGGGTCGCCGGTCGGGCCTCAGCGTAGCTCGCCTGTGATGATCCAGAGATGGCCGAACGGGTCACGGATGCGACCCGACCGCTTGCCGTAGGGCCGGTTCTCGATAGGCACAATCACCTCGGCGCCGTGGGCGATCATGCGGTCGCCTACTCCGTCCGGGTCATCGACCTCGATCTCGAGGAGGACCGCGGATCCACCGATATCACCCGGTGAGAGCCACCCCCACGACGAGACGGCAGGCGAGACCCGGAAGGACCAACGACCGATACGGTGATCGACGACGGTGGGTCGGCCATCGTCGCCCGGTGGTGCCCGGAACACTTCCTCGGCGCCGAGGGCAACCTGGTAGAACACCGACGCAGCGTCCGGATTGGAGACGATCAGACGAGGGGAGAACGACTTCATGCCCCGATCATGGGATCGGGCGGCGGCAGAGTCTTGAACATCTGGGAACGAACCCGGCCACACCGGTCGTCAACCGCCCGCGCGCTCCTTGCCGGGTGGCCGATCATCGGCTGGCACACACCGCGTAGCCAGGCCCTCGGCGCGTAGCCAATCCATCGGGGTGCACGCGGCCATGGCCCGCCACTCGCGGGTGAGATGGGCCTGATCGGCGAAACCCGAGGCGGCGGCCACCGCCGCCAGACTGACCTTTCCGGCATTGGCGGCGGCCACGAGCCGGCCCCGGGCAGACTCGAAGCGAACGAGCCGTTGGTACTCCTTCGGCGTCACCCCGAACTCGGCACGGACCGTACTGCTCAGGTGCCGTCGGGAGTATCCGAGTAGCTCAGCGGCCTCCTGCACCCGGCTGGCCTCGGACAGGACCACCAGCGCGGCCCGCAGTTTGTCGTGGTTCGCGCGCTCGCCATGACGAGACAGGCCACCGACCAGGCAGCGCTCGACAAGTGCGCGACGGCGTGGCCAGGATCGGCAGGCCATCAGGCGCTCCGGCAGATCGGCCATCGCCGGGACGACATCGGCGAGGTCGGCGACCTGCCCGGCCAGAGCCGATGCCGGAAGACCCAGCAGTGTGCTGACACCCAGTGGGCTGAGCGTCACGTACACCCCGCGCGTGCACCGCTCTTGCCTCAGCTCGGCCGCATCCAAGTGGAGTCCGGCAACGACGGCCCGTAGCTTTTGGCGCGAGCCGGGCCGTCTGATCCACGCGAACTCGAGCGGGTCCTCCTCGGGAATCGTGATCGACACCGTGGACGATGGCAGCCCGCGATGAACGCCGACCGGACCCGGCCCAAGATCGTAGGCCGCCAGCGTCACCACGAACGGCGCCAAGACGGTGGACATGTGATCGGCAGGCACGGTCACCCTGCAACAGTACGGTGGTGGGGCCGTGCAACCGACGCTGGCCCGGTGGACGACGTAGTGGGCCCGGGCGCCGCGTGAGGCTTGAGCACGGCGAACGCCTGCCGGTAGAGAGAGTCGCGCAGCCGGTTCCCCGCCACGTGACGGGCAGGGCGAGGGCAACTGCCCGGCCGGCCCCCACGGTCGGGGAGGCCCACGAGCTGCGCGAAGCCGAGCAGGGCACTGAGGCGGGGGTTATCCCGGCGAAGGTGTCGGTGAACGCGCGGCCGACGGTGACCGCAAAGGCCAGGTGACACCCACCAGTCGTAAGGGGCGACGAAGTGTCGGTCCGCGCAGGTTTGGTTGCCCGACGCCACCCGACCCGGTGACAACACCCCCGGATCATCCATACGACAGGGGCAGAAAGTCATAGCGGGGCCGGGGAGTCCCCAACTGCAAACGATCAAGATGGTGACGGGGCGAGCCTCGACCGGTGGGTTCGCGCTCCGAGCCGGGAAACCATGGGTTCCTACTCCCACATCTGCGGTGTGATGTTCGTGTGTGGGGACGGGAGGGCTGGCGGGGACGCCGCGGTGGTCGGGCGGTAGGGATGCTGCGGGAGGAGGGCAGCGGGCAGCAGGCGACGTTCGTTGAGCTGTTCTTCGACCTCGTTATGGTTTTCGCGTTGACCCGGCTGGTCGAGCAGGCAGTGCCTGGGTTCGACAGTCAGAGCATCAGCGAGCGGTGGGCGAGTATCGGTCGTACGCTGCTGCTTTTCGCGTCGCTGTTGTGGTTGTGGACCATGACGGCCTACATCACCAGCCGTTTCGAACCGAGACGCGCGGGCACGCAGCTGGTGGTGCTGGGCAGCGCCCTCGGGCTGCTGATCATGGGCACGGCGATTCCGCAGGCGTTCGGACCCGCTGGGTTGGCCTTCGCGCTGCCGTTCGTGGCGGTGCAGGTCACCCGGGTGGCTGTCATAGCATTCGGTCTCGGCTCGCACGCGCTGCGCCGCCTGTACTCGCGAATTCTGGTCTGGTTCTGTATTGCCGCCGTGGGCTGGATTGCCGGCGCGCTCACCGAGGACGGGGCGCGGGTGGCGCTGTGGACAGCGGCCGTGGTGCTCGATCTGGGTGCCGCCCGGTTGGGGTGGCCGGTGCCCGGCCTGGGACGTGGGCGGGCCACCGTGTGGCAGGCTGGTGGTCGTCATCTCGCGGATCGGTATCCCCAGTTCCTGCTCATCGCGCTCGGGGAGAGCATCCTCGCCGTCGGGATCGTCTACACCTCTGGGCCGCGCGCCCGCTACGAGACGCTCGGGCTGCTGGTGGCGTTCGCCACGACAGTGCTGCTGTGGCGCATCTACTTCTTCCGCGCCGGGGCACTTCTCGGTGAGGCCCTCGACAAGTGCCGTGACCCTGCCAGTTGGGGGCGGCACGTCGGCTTCTCCCATGCCCTGATGGTGCTGGGGATCGTGGTCACCGCGATCGGTTTTGACCTGGTGCAGCACCACCACACCCACTACACCTACCCGCCGTGGCTGACGATGATCACTGGTGGGCCGGTGATCTTCCTGGCCGGCCGAGCCCGCCTGGAATACCTCGTCTTCGCCCGGGTGTCCGGCCGCCGGATCATCGGGATCACCCTGCTGCTGGCTCTCACCCCACTGCTGTCCCACACCTCACCGCTGGCGGCCGCCAGCCTCTCCGCCCTCGTCCTTTTGCTCGTCGCCGTACTCGACAAACGTCACGCCCGACAGCGGCCCCCCGAACACCCCAACCCGGCCGGCTGAACGACGACGAGCGGCCGGGTTGCTGGCGAAGCGCGTCCGTGCTGCGCCGTGTCTGTCTCAGGCGAGGCGACGAGCCGTCCCGAGTCTTCCTGGCGAACGTCCTGAGCTGAAGGGCGTCGCTGGCGGCTGCGACCGGGCGTGTCACCGGAATCCCGCTTGTTGGTCCTCAGCCTCGGGAGCGACGGACTCTTCCCCAGATGAGCGCAGGCACGAGCGTGACGATCGTGGAGAGCGGGACCTCACCACGCTCATCGGGACCCGGGTCGAGCAGGCGTCTGCGCGGTGGGGTTCTTGCGTGCACCTCACCACTGCAGCCTGGGGAAGCGGCGGACCCGCTGGTGGGCCGCACCGGAGTCGTCACGGTGGCGGGCACACGGGGTCGAGTGGTTTGCCGTAGTTGCCGCTGAGGTGGGAGCGGAGCGTGTCGCCGAACCCGGTGATGTCGCCGGTGCGTAGGGATGCGAGCAGGTGTTGGTGTTCGGCGATGATGGCCTCACACCGTGCGAGTAGGCGTTCCCCGTGGCTGAACAGGAGGAAGCGTTGTCGATCGGCGAGGCGGTCGTTGAGTTCCAGCATGACCTCGTTGCGGCTGGATTCCACGAACGATCGGTGGAACGCGATCGTCAGTTCGATGAAGCGATCCAGATCGCGTTCCCGGAACGCGCGTTCCTGTTCGACGACCGCTTGGTCAAGACGGTCTGCGAGCATCTCAAGCGCTTGGCTTGAGGCGCGTCGAACGGAGGTGACCTCGAGGATGAGACGGGCGTCGGCCAGGTCTTTGATCGCGCGGTCGCTGAGTCCTTGGACCAGGGCGCCGCGCTTGGGGTAGATCGTGATCCACCCTTCGTCCTGCAATCGGGCCAGGGCGGTGCGGACGGGGGTGCGACTTACGCCGATCTGTGCGGCCAGCGCCGCTTCCCCGAGCATGGTTCCGCTGGGGAACACGCCGCCGAGAATGTCGTCGCGGATCCTGCGGTACGCCTGGTCGGTGGCTGACTCGCCAGCAGCGGACGTCACTCGCGGCCCACCTCCCCTCGGAACATCTTGTTCCCGATTCAGTACAACTGGCATTCAGCCGGCATAGCATACCGGCCTGCCGCCCGATTGGCGGGAACGAGCCTCGGCATCTAGGATGCAAGTTGCGTCCTATCGGAATCCAACGCTGTCGGCAGGCGTTGTCCGGGAAGCACCCATCGGACGGGCGCGAGAGGAAGGGAGTGCCCGTGAGGCAGCTCATCATCATCGGCTCAGGGCCGGCCGGCTACACCGCTGCGGTCTACGCGGCCCGCGCGAACCTGCGCCCGCTGGTCGTCGCCTCCTCGGTCGAGGTGGGCGGTGAGTTGATGAACACAACCGAGGCCGAAAACTTCCCCGGGTTCCCCGAGGGGGTCATGGGCCCGGAGTTGATGACGCGGATGCAGGCCCAGGCGCAACGGTTCGGCGCGCAGGTGATCTTGGACGATGTCACGGCGGTGTCGCTGGCCGGCGAGGTCAAGACGGTCGAGCTCTGGAGCGGCCCTCGAGGCGCTTGCAGTGATCATCGCCACCGGGTCGGCGTACCGCAGGCTCGGCCTCGCCGATGAGGACCGGCTTGCTGGTCGCGGCGTCTCGTGGTGCGCGACCTGTGACGGTGCGTTCTTCCGTGATCGGGAGATCGCCGTGATCGGCGGCGGCGATTCCGCGATTGAAGAAGCGCTGTTCCTGACCAGGTTCGCGTCGAAGGTTCACGTGGTGCACCGGCGCGACAGTCTTCGGGCGTCGAAGATCATGCAGGAACGAGCGTTCGCGAACGAGAAGATCTCGTTCGTCTGGAACAGCGAGGTCGTCGGCATTGCCGGCGACGCCACCGTGGAGAGGCTGCGACTGCGCGACACCGTATCCGGCCGGGAGGGATCCCTGGCTGTGGCCGGAGTGTTCGTGGCCATCGGCCATGATCCGCGCGTCCACCTCGTCCACGGGCAGCTTCCCTTGACCGAACAGGGCACGATCGCCGTCGAGGGGCGCAGCTCCCGGACCGGGCTGCCCGGGGTCTTCGCCGCCGGGGACGTCATCGACCCGCACTATCGGCAGGCGATCACGGCCGCCGCTTCCGGCGCGACAGCAGCACTGGACGCCGAACACTTCCTGGCCTCTATGCCCGATGCTGTCCTCTCGCGTGCCGTGCAAGCGCGCGCGGATGCCTCCAGCCGAGCTGAACCGGACCCGACTCGCGAAGCCGCGGTCGTCTAGAGGAAGAAGGAACACCCATGTCCGCTGCGCGTCCCGTCACCGACGCATCCTTCCAGGCGGATGTCCTCGCCGCCGACAAGCCGGTCCTGGTCCAGTTCTGGGCTGCATGGTGTCCGCCCTGCCGTGCACTGAGCCCGATCGTGGAGCAGATCGCCGATGAGCACGTCGACAAGCTGAGTGTGTTCAAGCTGAATGTCGACGAGAACCCTGCGACCGCCGCGAGTACGGCAGCACCTCGATCCCCGTGTTGAAGGTGTTCTCCGCCGGGATGGTCACCAAGGAGATGGTGGGAGCGGCACCGAAGCGGGTCATCGAATCGCAACTGCTGGGTGACGTTCTCGCCTGATACGGGGCGGTGCGACCACGCGGGCCTGCCCTCCAACCCGTGGCACGCCCGCCACCACGTACGCGCCGCACGGTGTCGGCGTCGGTGCCGCGTTCTCCTCTGAGATCACCGGCGGCATCGACGCCGGCCGAGCATCAGTCGAAAGCTCACACTTTTCAGCCGCTTCCCCACCTCGGAAGTGTGCGATCCCTCGTGATCCATCCGGCATCGATCGCCCACTCGCAGCTCACCCGGATCAGCTCCTCGACGCCGGTATCGCCCTCGGCCTGATCCGGCTCGGTGTCGGACTCGGGCATGTCGACGACCTGATCGCCGACCTCAACGACGTCGTGCACCGGACCGGCGCCGCGTCTCACCTGCGGGCACCGCATCCAGCCGCTGCCCCGCCCGGAAATCCAGAACGTCACGCAGACAAGGAAGCACGTGCTAGAACCCCAATGCTCGGCCCGCGCCGACAGCGCCTCCCTCACCCGGACGGGTCCGACCATCGACGCCGTCCAACGACGCACGATGACAGTGCTCGTCATCGCGCAGATCATCGGCACCGTCGGCGTCGGCGTCGCACCCTCGATCGGTGTGCTGCTGGCAGGAGAGGTCACCGACAACGAAGCCTGGGCAGGGCTGGCCCGTACCGCCAGCACACTCGGTGCGGCGCTCCTGGGCCTGCCACTGGGGAACCTCGCCGCGCGCCGCGGACGTCGCGTCGCCCTCA
The DNA here is from genome assembly GCF_040295705.1 of Micromonospora sp. NPDC002717. Classification (NCBI taxonomy): domain Bacteria; kingdom Bacillati; phylum Actinomycetota; class Actinomycetes; order Micromonosporales; family Micromonosporaceae; genus Micromonospora; species Micromonospora sp. NPDC002717. The sequence continues at coordinate 28,479 of NZ_JBEOVW010000006.1, forward strand.
GCGGCGGATGGTGGATGGCCGCCGCCGGCGGAGCACTGTTGGTCGCCGCGGCACAGTGGAGCATGGTCGTCCCGCTCTTCATCGGCCTCCTCCTGATCGGCGCCGGCTCCGCGGTGAGCCTTCAATCACGATTCGCTGCGACAGATCTCGCCGAACCCCGACACAAAGCCCGCTCACTCGCCCTGGTCGTCTGGGTGGGAACACTCGGCTCCGTCCTCGGCCCGAACCTCGGCGTGCCCGGCGAGCTCGTCGGTGCCGCCACCGGGCTCACCATCTTCGCCAGCGCGTTCCTCATCGCCGCGATCTGCCTCGCCCTCGCCGGCCTCGTCGTGTTCGTGTGGCTGCGCCCCGACCCTCTCCTCCTGCTCGATCAGCCTGCTCAGACGCCACTGAGCACTCCCGCGGGCAAGCGCCCCGGCCGCATCCGCCAGGTGCTCATCGAGCTCCGCACGAACCGGCGGGCCCGAGTGGCGATGATCGCGATTCTCACCGCCCAGGTGGTGATGGTCTCGGTCATGACCATGACCCCGGTTCACGTCGCCCACCAAGGCGGATCGATCAGCATCATCGGGATCACGATCAGCCTGCACATCGCCGGAATGTATGGCCTCTCCCCGCTCGTGGGCCTGATCGCCGACCGGCGCGGTCACCGGTTCACGATCAGCACCGGCATCGTCATCTTCCTCGCCTCGCTCGTGATCGGCGCCGTGAAACCCGACGACACCGCGTGGATCATCGTGTCGCTGATCCTGCTCGGGGTCGGCTGGTCGTTCGTCAACGTCGCCGGATCGGCACTGTTCAGCACCGCCGTCGCCACCCAGACACGTGCCGCATCCCAAGGAGGCGTCGACGCGCTCTCGAACCTCTGCGGCGCAACCGCAGCATTCGCCGCCGGCCCCCTGCTCGCTCTCACCAGCTTCTCGGCGCTGTCCATCCTCGCGATCATCACGCTCATCCCACTCACCGTCCTCATGGCCACCCGCGCACTCGCCCCGAAGGCATCGTGAGCGCGGCGCTCGCGCCCTGCCGCCGGTCACGGGGTGCCAGCCGCCCTTTGGATCCATCTTGTATCCTAGCGGGGTGACCTCTTCGACAAAGGCCTCACTGCAGGTGATGGAGGCGAAGTATCGCCGTTCACGACGGCTCAACCTCGCGCTGGGCGTGATCGCCGCGTTCCTCGGGGTAGTGGTGGCAGCTCAGTCGCTGCCCGGGCAGAGCCCGACCAGCGCATCGGCACCTTCGAAATCGGCGTCATCGGAACGGTCCGAGGAAGCGACAGGCGACCCGGTTTTTGTACGCCGGGACGCCGACGATCCGATGGCGATCGGCGAGGTCGACGCACCGGTCGTGCTCACGCAGTGGACGGACCTGCGATGCCCGTACTGCGCGGTGTTCAGCAGGGACGCTCTGCCCACGCTGATCAAGGAGTACGTCGACACGGGCAAGGTGCGCGTCGAGTTCCACGACGTGGCGTTCTTCGGCGAGCAGTCCGAGGATGCCGCGGTCGCTGCGCGGGCGGCGGCGAAGCAAGGCAAGTTCATGGAGTTCGTGACCACCGTGTACGACGCCGCACCGGAGCGAGGGCACCCGAAACTGCCCAGGGAGACGCTCATCGCGTTCGCCAAGAAGGCGGGTGTGCCCGACATCGACCGGTACACGGCCGATCTCGACGACCCGAAGCTTCGCGCGGCCGCGCAGGAGAGCACCCGATCGGCACAGCAGCTCGGCGTCAACAGCGTGCCGTTCTTCGTCGCCGGGACCACCGCGCTGTCGGGCGCGCAGCCACTCGGCACGTTCCGCGAGTTCCTCGACACGGCGCTGACGCAGGCGAAGTAGATCGCCATGGATCTCGGTCTGCTGGGTGCCTTCCTCGGCGGCGTGCTCACGCTGCTGAGCCCGTGCTCGGCGATGTTGCTACCGGCGTTCTTCTCCTATGCGTTCAGCAGTCCCGCCGCGCTTGTCGCCCGCACCGGTGTGTTCTATCTCGGGCTGGTCACCACCCTGGTCCCACTCGGGGTGCTCGCCGGGACCCTCGGCGCGTTCGTGAACCAGCACCGCTTCGTCCTGGTCACCGTCGCCGCGATCGTGGTGATCGTCCTCGGCGCGATCATGCTGCTGAACATCCCGATGCCGTTCCTGCCCGGTCGCAAGGCCACTGAGGGCACGTCGGTCGCCGCCGTGTACGCGCTCGGAACCGTCTACGGCCTGGCCGGGGTGTGCGCCGGGCCGCTGCTGGGCGCTGTGCTGACGTTCGCCGCCGTCGCCGGCAACGCGCTGTCCGGCGGAATCGTCCTGCTGATCTTCGCCGCGGGCATGGCGCTGCCCCTACTTGTGCTCGCCCTGCTGTGGGGGCGACTGCCGTACGTGAAACGCCTCGTCCGCCCGCGCGTGATCACCATCGGCCGGTGGTGGAACACCTGGACCGGCATCATCGGCGGCGCGCTCACGGTCGCCGTCGGAATTCTGTTGCTGGCCACCGGCGGCACCACCGTCCTCGGCGGCATCCTCGACGCAGCCGACCAGGCCCGCCTCGAGGGCGCCGTTCTGCAAGGCGCCAACAGGGTCCCCGACCTCCTCGTCGTCACCATCGTCATCGCCGCCGCCCTGACCGCATGGAGCCTCATGCAGGTGCGCCACAAACGCACCAGTACCCACAACGACGCCACCACCGCGTCCGCTGACCAGAAGCACGAGGCGCAAGAGGCATGACCTGCCCTACGCACCCAGCACCGAGGTCATGCTGGGCGCTTGGGCTCGGGGGAGACGTCGTTCGTGCGGGTGCCAACGCCGAAGGCACCCGAGCAACGGCCAAGGGTCGGCCCTCAGCGTCGTTCGCCGCTCATTTTCCGTGCGACCGTCTTGGCGGCGCCCCGGGTCGCGTCGCCGCAGGTAGAGCCCGGCTCAGCCTGCGGCGTCGCCCGGGTTCTGCCGTCGGCTGACCGGCTGAGTACTTATCGCGGTCACGAGATCCTCGCGGGCCCGGCCTACCGGGAGCGGATCGTGCCGACCGGACAACCGCACACCTCCGCCGCCTCGACGTAGGACAGCCCGAGGACCTGTGTGGCGACGAACGCCTCCCGTCGGCCCGCAGGCAGCGCCGCGATCAGGCGCTCCAACACCACCCGCCGATCGAAATCACTCTGCGAGACATCGGGTGTGTCGTAGGAGTCCGACATCGGCACCGTACGGGGCCGGGCCGACGCCGCCCGGACATGGTCGACAGCGACCCGCCGAGCGATACTGAGCAGCCACGTCAACGCAGACGAGCGCGCGGCGAACGACGGCAGCGACCGCATCGCCCGCAGATACGTCTCCTGCGCCAGGTCATCGGCCTCGTCCGGAGAGGCCAGTGCGGCGAGGAAGCGACGTACACGGTGCTGCGTCGCGCCGACGAAGCGGGCAGCGGCGTTCCGATCGCCGCGGCCGGCCGCGAGTGCCCACGCGGTGACGTCCGCATCATCGATCACCCTGACGTCTCCGTGTCCGGAGCCGTCAGTGCCGCCGGTCTGTTGGAACGACGACCAGCACGAGCAGGCTGGAAAGTGGTCTTGCCTGCCAACGCGCCGGTGGTGTCGGTCCGACCGCGGCGGGGCGGAGGATGCTCGTCGACAAGACCACTCTCGCAAAGCCGATCGAGGTGCACGGCAGTCGGGTGAACTAGGCTGTGAGGTGCAAAATCTGGTGTCTCAACTCCGCGAGGGCCCAGCTCACAGCTTGCCGCAGATTGAACATCGGGCCTGGCATTGCAAGATCGTCGTCTGACTGGTGCCGGCGAGTCGCGAACCACGGCGCGTTGAGGTCCGGGGCTGCTCCGCCCGCTGTCGGATGGCATGCTCGTGTCCCATGATCGATGACGTCGCGAAGGACTACCTGCATGGCCAGCTCAGGTCTACACGTCAGGCGCTGGTCTGGAAGCTCGACGGCCTTTCCGAGTACGACGTCCGGCGTCCTCTGACAGCGACGGGGACAAACCTTCTTGGTCTGGTGAAGCACTTGGCGACCTGGGAGGCCAGGTATCTTGGCGAGATCTTCGACCGCCCGTTCCCGGAACCGCTGCCGCGGTGGCAGGACGCGGACGGCAGCGACCTGTGGGCGACCCCGGGCGAGACCCGCGAGCAGATCATCGACTTCTACCAGCGTGCCTGGGAACATGCAGACGCGACGATCAAAGAGCTTTCCATCGACGCGCCTGGCCACGTGCCGTGGTGGCCGCGCCCCAACGTCAAGCTGTTCAACATCATGATCCACGTCCTTCAGGACACCACCCGGCATGCCGGACACGCCGACATCCTGCGTGAGCAACTCGATGGCCGGACTGGGGTGATGGCTGAGTACGAGGAGCAGATCGACACGGCGGCCCGGGAGGCGTACTGGGCGAAGATCGAGCGGGCTGCGCAGGAAGCGGCCGACTGCTCGCATCATGCCGACCTGTCCGACACGCATTGCCCGGTGGGGACGCCGTGAGAAATCCGGATCTCGTGGAGGTTCGCCCGTGAGGGCGGTCATCGTCGCGGCCGCGGTCGCGTTCATCATCTCCCTGTTCGGCACGCCGGTGGCGATTCGCGTCTTCACCGCGCTCAAGGCCGGCCAGCCGATCCGATCCATCGGGCTCGCCAGCAACCAGGGCAAGAAGGGCACGCCCACGATGGGCGGCGTCGTCTTCATCGTGGCGACTGTCTTCGCCTACGTCGCCGGGCATATCGCACTGACCACCCTGCCCGAGCGGCAGCTCGCGCAGGAGGGGCCGACCATGACGGCCCTGTTGCTGCTCGGGCTGTTCGTCTTCTGCGGCGCGGTCGGCTTCTTCGACGACTTCCTCAAGGTGCGCCGGCGCAACTCCGACGGACTGTCCGCCAAGGGCAAGCTGCTCGGCCAGGCGATCGTCGGCGGCGGGTTCGCCATCGCCGCGCTCTACGTGCCGAGCACCAACGGCCAGACCGTGGCCAGCGAGCACATCTCGCTCATCCGCGACATCAGCTGGCTGGACGTCGGCAAGGTGGGCGCGGTCATGGTCTTCGTCTTCGTGATCATGGCGATGTCGAACGGCGTGAACCTCACCGACGGCCTCGACGGCTTGGCCACCGGCGCGTCGATCCTGGTGCTCGGCGCGTACGCGCTGATCGGCTTCTGGCAGTACCGGCACTGGTGCGCCGACGACGCGTACGCCCGCGTTAACGACTACTGCTACCAGGTCCGTGATCCCCTCGAGATCGCCATGATCGCGGCGGCGGCGGCCGCTGCCTGCGTGGGCTTCCTGTGGTGGAACACGTCCCCGGCGCGGATCTTCATGGGTGACGTGGGCTCGCTCGGGCTCGGCGGCCTGATCGGCGGGCTCGCGGTGGCAACCCGCACCACGCTGCTTTCGATCATGATCGGCGGGCTCTTCGTCATCATCACGACGACCTGGGTGATCCAGATCGTCTCGTTCCGGACCACCGGTAGACGTGTCTTCCGGATGGTGCCGTTGCACCACCATTTCGAGTTGGCCGGCTGGAGCGAAATCAATATTGTGGTCCGGTTCTGGATCGTGGCTGGCGTCTGCGTGGCGGTCGGCCTGGGCCTGTTCTACTCGGATTACTTGGCGGTCGTTGGATGAAGCCACGCGACAAGCCTGTGTCGTGCCACCGACGCTGACGGCGTCGTGCAGACCGGTGAGCGCGGGGGCGGTGAGCAGGGTTTGAGCACGGCGAGCGCTGATGACCTCGCGTCGATGACGTGTTGGAATAGGTGAGGCAGCATCGGGCCGATGGTGCGCTCGTGGGCGTCGTAGCGGGCGACCAGGGGGATGCTGCCGGTGTGGTCGCGGAGGCGGGCGATGATTGCGGCGAGGACGCTGGCCAGTTCCGGTGTGACCAGCAGCAGTCGCTCACGGTCAGACTTGGAGGGAACGATCTACAACAGCGCGACGACCTCAGCGGTGCCCTTTCACACCGACGCGGAGTGGGTGCGGCTGCGTCGGGACAGCCCCAGGGGCATTGCGCAGTCGGATTACTCCTGGTCACCGTGTCGATGAGGTCGTGGGCTCGGCGGTTGGCGCGTCTGGTGGCTGTGGCGAGGATGGGTTCACCGTTGCTGCGGTGGTATCCGATGGTCCGGTCCAGATCCCGTGCCCAGTCCACGATCGCGACGGACGTGACTGCGCCAGCCAGCACCGCGCACACCGTCACTGCAAGGGGTAACCTGGGCGCGGGACCCGTCCGAAGGCGATCGGGTCGACCCCGTTAGGTTTCGCTGCCAGGTCTGGTCTTTCCTTCAGGGCCCGGCGCCGGTCGGGCTCGACATCGACTGAGGAGACAGACATGGCGGTAGGAGTGTTTGCGGGCATCCCGGTGCGTGACTATGGCAGCGCCCTGGAGTGGTACAAGCGGCTGCTCGGTGCTGAACCGGCCTTCTATCCGAACGAGATCGAGGCGGTCTGGCGGTTGGCCGAGGATCGGTACGTGTACATCATCCAGGATCCCGACCGGGCCGGTGGAGCTGTCAGCATGATTTGGGTCGACGACCCAGTCGCCGAGGTTGCGAGGATCTCCGGACAGGGCCTGGAGCCGGTCGACGTTGAGAAGCACGACTCGGTCTGGAAGTACGTCTTCCACGACCGCGACGGCAACGAGACCGGAATCGGCGGAGAGGTCTCGACGACCGGATGATCACGGGCCCCGCGCTGCAGGCGTGGTGACCTCAGACCGCCATTCCCCCGTCCCCCCGTCGTTCAATCGAGCGCCAGTGAATTGCCATGCCGTGTGCCGTTGACCCACCCGACGGGGAGCGGGGCGGGACCCGGGTGTCGAGGCGCTGCGCCGACGGTCGCCTCGGAATCCGACACAGCCGGGCCGTGGCAGGCGGTGGCGGACGCGATCGAACGGGCACACCACGACCAGATTCTGGGCTCGGGCTGGACTGGCTTCTTCGAGACCGCCCGGCGACTCGCCGTTGCAGGTGTGCCGTTGCAGGTGTCGCCGAGCGCGGTCTGGTGCCTGGTTGCCGCGATGGTGGCGACCAGGTCGGCCGAGGCCGCGCCATGGGCGCGAACGCTCGCCCGGCTGGCCGGGCATGTGCGTTGCCTGGACTGCGGCGTGGTGTGGGCGATCGCCGACGTCATGAGCGATGCGAATGACGCCGAGCCGGTCGACGTCGCCGACGATGCGCAGAGCCAGTACGCGGGCGCGCAGGGTGTGCTGTTCACGGTGGACCGAAACGACGAGGTCGACGAGCCGCAGTCCTGCGGGGGTGTCTCGTCGGCGACGATCGCCGACGGGGTCGCAGGGTTCCCGGCGCCCCCCGATCGGGAACTGCTCAGGACGCAGGTCGCGGTGCGTACGATGTGGCGCTCCGATGCCGGCCCGGTCGATGCGCTGACGCTGGTGGCGGGCCGACCGTCAGTCATCGCGGCGGCTGGCAGCGATGCGGCCAGGTTGTGGGACGTCGTTTCCGGGTCGCCGATCGGGCCGCCGCTCGACGGCCCGGCCGTGGCGGTGGCGTCGGTCGCGTTGCCCGACGGCCGTGCCGTCATAGTCGTAGCTGGCGACGGCGGCACTCTGCGTTGGTGGGATGCCTCGACCGGTCGACCACTGGACGGCCCGGTGGCCGCCGGCACGGCACAGATCGGGTCGCTCGCCCCAATCCTCATGCCGACCGACCCACATCCGGGAACCGTCGACTGGCTGGCAAGACTCCGCGACGGCCGTACCGTGCTCGCCGTCGGCGACACCGACGGCGCGGTCCGGCTGTGGGACCCGGTGACCCGCAACCCGCTGACCGAGCTGTTCCATCGTGCCGGCCGCCCCGTGGCCGCAATGACGGCAGTCGACTTCGTCAATCAGCCGCCGTGGAGCGGCACCGACGTCGTCACCGTGTACGGCGACTGCACCGTCGACGTGTGGGGGTCGACAGCCGTTCACGGCGGCCGTTCGACGATGGCACCCGACTCGCGCAAGCTCGTCGCGATCGGCCACCAACGCCTCATCGGCGTTGCCGTGTCACCTGAACGGCTCGGGTATCGCAAGCCGGTCCTGCTGGCCGACCGCAACGGCGCGGTATCGATCTGGGAGACCTTCGGCGTGCGGCTGGGCGACCCGTTGCCGCCCGACCTGGCCCACCGCGACGTGGTCGGCATCGTCGCTCTACCGGCGGCCGGCGACGGCATCGCCGTGGTGACAGCGAGCCGGGCGGACCGCAACCTACGGGTGTGGGAGCCGCTGCGTGGCAGCGTTGCCCTCGTGCCACTCGACATCCGACCGCGCTGCCTGCTCAGCGCTGGTGACGTGCTGATGATCGGGCACGACGACGGACTCCTCGCCCTGTCCCTCGCCAGCGGTCTCATCGAGGGACGGTGACCCTGTTGGCGTGTAGTGGGAGCTGACGGTGGGTTGGCCGGTGTAGTTCGGGCCGGCCGCCGCCGATGCAGGCCCGCTGTCCCGACGCGCGGCCGTAACGCACTGGCAGGCCGTCGAGTTGCTCGCCGCCCGACACCCCGATGTCGACACGGATGCCTCCGTGCTGTACATCGATCACGGTGACGTGTTGACCTCGGCCGGGACGGCGTCGGCGATCGATGCATGCCTGCACCTCGTCCGCAGCAGGCTCGGCGCAGCGGCGGCCAACCGGGTGGCTCGCAACCTCGGGGTGGCCCCGCACCGTGAGGGCGGGCAGGCGCAGTACATCGAGCGGCCCCTACCCCCGCACTCCTCCGACGACCCGATCACCGAAGTGCTGGAGTGGGCTCTGCGGCACCTGGCGGAACCCCTTACGGTCGAGCGGCTGGCTGGCGTCGCTCACATGAGCCGGCGCACCTTCATCCGGGCGTTCCAGGCATCTACCGGCGTCACCCCGGCCGTCTGGGTCAAGCGTCAGCGCCTCGACGAGGCCCGTCGACTGCTGGAGTCGACGGAACTGTCGATCGATCAGGTCGCTGCCGAATGCGGTTTCGGCAGCAGTGTCACGCTGCGGCGGAGCTTCGCCGCGGCCTTCGACACCTCGCCGTCGGAGTACCGCCGACGGTTCGACACCCGTACCGCAGGCAGTCGTGCCGGAGATCCGCGCCGGTAGTGCTCGGACGGAGGCCGGATCGAATCAGTCCCCGGGTCTCTCGCCGGCCGTCCGTGAACTTGGTCAAGGCACGAGGCACCTGGGCACGCCCGTCTCTGCCTGGTAGACCGCCGGTCTCAAGGCTCCGCAGCCGGTGAGGATCCGCAACCGGATCGGCCTGTGGTTGAGCGCCGCCTATTGTGCGTGCCAGGTGGCGGCGAGCAGTTTGGTGGCGAGCCGGGGCGGTGTCGCGCGCAGCAGGGTGTCGCGCAGCCACGCGACGGCGCCGGTCTGCGAGGTCATCCGTGATTGTCGGGATGCTGCGGCCATCAGTCGACTGGTACGGGGCCGGCGTTCGGCGTCGTAGCGGAGCAGTCGTTCGGGAACATCGGCCGGGTCGGCCTCGGTGAGGTGCCGGGTCAGTGCGGCCGCGTCTTCGAATGCTTGGCTGGCGCCCTGTCCGAGATCGGGGGTCATCGCGTGGGCGGCGTCGCCGAGCAACGCGATTCGGCCGACCGCGAACGACGGCAGGGGCGTGGCTAGGCGTGCGATCGCGTCGACGTAGATCGCGGTGAGCGGCGTGGCCTTGATCAGCGCCGGAACCGCCGGATGCCAGTCGGCCATCAGAGCCAGGACCTGTTGCCGCGCGTCGTGCGCGGAGGGCCGCGCTTCGGGCAGCACGGTGTCGGTGAACCAGTACAGATCGCGCTCACCGACCGGGAACAGTCCGAACATGGCGCCGGTCCGGCGGTCGATCATGATGCTGGCCAGCAGTTCGGTGACGTCGAGCCCCGGGGGCGTGTGCAGCATGCCGCGCAGATCCAACCGGCCGATCTGCCGTACTCCGGGATGGACGGGAAACAGCTGACGGCGCAGACTGCTGCCGATGCCGTCGGCCACGACCACCGCATCCGCCGTGGTCATCGGCTGGCCGTCGGCGACGACGACCACTCCGGCCGGATCAGGCTCCAGCCGTTGCACTGGCGCGGCGGTGTGCACCAGGTGGGCGGGCAGTGGTGCACGCAGTGCGCGGTGCAGTTCCGCTCGGCTCACCACGTGCGCGGTCCCGACCGTCCGTTTGGCGTGGACCGCGTCCGTCACCAACAGCGGCCGTCCGCGCCAGTCGCGTAATCCGCCGGTGGTGGCACGCATCGCCTGGCCGCGCACGTAGTCACCCAGGCCGAGCGAATCCAGCGCCCGGACTCCGTTGGGCATGAGCACCACCCCGGTGCCCGCCTCGCGAAGCTCGGCGCCGCGCTCGTACAGCGTCACCTCGTGTCCCTGTCGATGCAGCCCGACCGCCACGGACACCCCGCCCAGGCCACCGCCTACCACCACGACTCGCACGAACTCACCTTCACTACGATCGGGCCGACGCCACCACACCGACACGGCAGCCCCGGCGACGCGCGCAAGCCTCGCGGACCGACTGGCGGCCCTGCTGACCGACGCGCTGCTCACCGCAGCCACCACGCATCGGACCCGGTACCGAGCGATCTACGAACTCCAGCTGGAGGCGGTACGCCGGCCGGCCCTCGCCTCGGCTCTCGCCGGTCTGCAGGACAGCTCGATCGGTCTGACGGCCGACCACCACGGCGCCCTCGGCCTGCCCATCCCCGCCGAGGCGATTCCGACGCTGGTCACGCTCTACGGCGGCACGCTGTTCGTCCTGGTCACCACGCCGGTCGACTGCATCAACAGGCAGCTCGTCGAGCCGCTCGCCCGCGCCATCGTGCGCGGTGCGCTGCCCGATGTGGGCGGCTCGACGACCCGGTGAGCTGAGACAGCCTGCTGAGCCGGCCCAGAGTCGCTGCTCAGGGCAGCAAGCCGGTGGGGCGATCCCCTTCCACGCGGAGTGCTCAGTGGCGCCAACGGACGTCGAGCGCCGTCCGAGTGACCTGGTGGGAGGGTGTGAGCAGGTCGGGGCGGTAACGACCCCCTCGTCGTGGGCGTTCCTTCGCATGGCGTTGGTGCGGCCCCATTGCGACGTCGTCGACGTCGAGCAGCACCTCGTCGGTGCGTTGCCTGTTCCAGACCTGTCGCTTGGTGAGCCGACCCCCGAAGGACGTCCCGGGCGCCTCGTGGCGGGCAGCAGGTCGAGTGCGGGTAATCCCACCCGAGGGTTCCCCGCACTCGACCCGTGCAAGCGGTCAGACTCTGGCCTCTTCCCCGACCCTGGCCGGTGAAGCCGAGGCCGTCGTCGGTGTCCGGCGTCCGGGCATCCACCAGTTGGCCTTGCCGCATAGTTCCATCACCGCGGGGACGAGGATCAGCCGGACGATGGTGGCGTCGATGAGCACGGCGACGGCCATGCCGAGGCCTCCCTGCTTGACCGCGATGTCGGGTCCGAGCAGGGAGGTGGTGAAGACGGCGATCATGATGGCGGCCGCGGCCGTGATGACCTTGGCGGTCCGCGCCAGCCCTTGGGCGACGGCGGTACGGGTGTCGCCGGTTCGCTCGTACTCCTCACGAACCCGTGAGGAGAGGAAGACCTGGTAGTCCATGGACAGGCCGAACAGGACCGGGAACATCATCATCGGGACCCAGGTCGTGACCGGCATGGCGGCGGGGAACCCGAAGGCCGGGCCGAGCCATCCCCACTGTACGACCGCGACGATCACGCCGTAGGCGGCGCCGATCGACAGCAGGTTCATCACGGCGGCCTGCAGGGCGATCGTGACCGACCGGACCAGCGCGATCAGCAGCACCATGGAGATCGCGATGACGACCGCGATCATCAGGGGCAGGCGCGAGCCGGACTCCTCGGCGAGGTCGATGGTGCTGGCGTTCGGTCCGCCGACGTGGACCCATTGGCCGCCGGGTGCGGTGGGCAGCACGTTGTCGCGGAGCTCGTGCACCAGGTCTGCGGTTGCCTCCTCCTGGTACCCGGTCGTGGGGAAGGCAGTGAAGGTGACGGCCTGCCCGTCGTTGCTGACTCGGGGTGGCGTGGCGTAGGCGATGCCCTCGGCCTTGCTGACCGCCGCGACCACGGGACGCAGGTCGGCGTCCTTGGAGTCGACCTGGGTGGCGAAGATCAGGGGTGCTCCGTAGCCGGGACCGAAGCCCTCGGAGAGGATCTCGTACGAGATGTAGCTGCTCCGGTCGCGGGGCTGGACGCTGGCATCGGGCTGGCTCAGCCGCATCGACAGCGTCGGGGCAGCCAGCACCAGCAGGCTCACGCCGGCGAGGAGTGCGGCGACCAGTGGCCTGCGCTGCACCACGCCGGCCCAACGCTCGGCGAGCGTACGGCGCTCCTGGGAATTGGCACTGACGGGCCGGGTCCGGCGGGACGCGCGACGAGGCAGGCGCAGCGAGTTGATCCTGTATCCGGTGAAGCCCAGGAACGCGGGTAGCAGCGTCACCGCGGCGATCATCGTCACCAGCACGATCACCGACGTGGCGACGGCCACTCCGGTCATCAGCCGCTGTCCCATGACGACCAGGCCGAGCAACGCGATCACGACGGTCGTGCCGGCGAACAGTACCGCGCGACCGGCGGTGGTGACGGCCTTGACCGTGGCGCGCTCGGGTTCGTCGCCGTCCCGGAGGCTGTCCTTGTAGCGGGTCACGATGAACAGCGCGTAGTCGATGCCGACGCCAAGCCCGATCATCGCGCCGAAGGCCAGAGTGAAATCCGGTGCGGGGACCAGATGCCCTACCACCTTTGTCAGCGCGAGGCCGCTCACAATTGCCAGGAGGGCGGTCACGATCGGCAAGCCCATTGCCACCAGCGAACCGAAGGCGATGAACAAGATCACTGCTGCCGCCAGGATGCCCACGCTCTCGGCCGGACCCTGCGGAGGTGTCTCGGCCTTTTCCGCCATGTATCCGCCGAGCCCGAGCATGACGCTGTTGTCGGAGGCGTCCTTGACCATGTCCACCAAGGGCTTGACCTCGGTCTTGGTCACGTCCTTGTCGCTCAGCGGGATGGTCGTACGGGCGATACGACGGTCCTCCGTCACCAGGTTCTCGCCCTGGTAGGGGGAGGTCACCGGTCCGGTGATGGGTGAGGCGTCCAGATCGGCGATGACCTTCTCGATCTTCTGTCGGGCGGCGGGGTCGTCGATTCCCTTCCCTGCCTTGATCGCGAGGGTCAGCCTGTCCCCTTGCTGCTCGGGGAAGTGCTTCTCGATCAGAGCCTGCGCCTTGGCGGATTCGGAGTCTCCGCCGGTGAAGTTGTTGTCGGGCGCAGCGCCGTACCCGAAGCCGACGATCGCCACGGCGATCACGCCGACGATCCAGGTCAAGAGGACCAGGCGACGGCGCCGGTAACAGAACCGGGCCAGTCCCGCCAGAGCTCCATCCGTACGGGGAGCCTCGGATGTCATCATCTTCTCCTCAAATGGTCGAGCGTTGCGCTCGATCGTGCGGCCGGTGTCTTCCCCACCGTTCGCCGCGAACCGTCAATTTCCGTTCCGAGCTCATCGGTGTTCATTTCGGCGCCACGACGACAATGCGCGTCAGCAGTGGCGCCTTGCCTCCTGGTGCGTTTCTCGGGGACGAGAACCGCCGACTCGGCGAGGTCTTCCAGCACGCCGTTGATGAGGGCCAGGTCGGCGGGGGAGAGGGACGGGGCTCGACGGGGCCAGCCGATGCAGCTCGGCGTCGATGATGGCCCGGGTGTGCCGATGGACCAGGGCAAGGAGGTTCGACGTGAGATCGTCCGCGCGGACTGGCGGGCGGGCCGGGCCAGATCAGTGGCCATGGCCCGCGCTTCCGCCATGCGCACCGGCGAAGGGCGTGGTGACGCCGTCGTAGTGGAGTCGCAGCATCATGCCCTGATGCGCGTGGGGCAGGTTGTGGCAATGGTTCATCCAGATTCCGGGATTCGTGGCGCGGAAGGCGACCTCCCACGTCTCGCCTGGCCGGACGTCGAAGGTGTCCACCCACAGCGGACTGCCCGTCGACCGCGTCCCGTCCCTGGACAGGACCAGCACGGGATGGCCGTGCAGGTGCCAGGGGTGCGTTTCCAGGCTTCGGTTGACGACGGTGAACCGGACAAGGTCGCCGTCGACGACCAACTGGTCGGGGATGGAGGGGTGGCCTCGGCCGTTCACGGTGTGCGCATACGTCGGTTGGCCGTCGACCAGGGCCACTCCTCGGTCGAGGACCATGGTGAAGTGCCGATCGGCGTCGCGGATGTCGAAGGGTACGGCGGCTGGAACTCCGTACCGCAGCAGGTCGAGCTCCGGCAAGTCGGACGTGTCCTCAATGTGCGCGTCATCGGGAACATCACCATGCGGGCGTAGGCGCAGTCCACCATTGCGGTCGTCGTCGACAACGAGTGCCACGGGCGTGTCCGGCATGAGGAACACCAGGTCGTATCGCCCGCCTGCGGGCAGGTGCAGCCCGACATTGCTGACCTCGCCGGGCTGGTTGAGGTCCCGGCCGTCGACGGCCGCCACCCGGAACGGGGTTCCGGCGAGGACGATCCGGTGTGGATCCGAGTCGGTGTTGATCAGTCGTAGCCGCGTGGGCGTGCCGGGTGGTGTGGGGCGTGCGGTTTGGCCGTCCCTGCCGGCGATCGTGACGGTGCCGTTGAACGTGTGCACGGGCAGGGTCAGATCCAGATGCTCCGCCGCGGCGTGCTCGTCGGCTCGCCGTGCGTCGCGCGGTCTGACGACGAGGGTTCCGTAGAGCCCCTTGTGTACGCCGAGGTGGGACGCGTGATGGGTGTGGTACCAGTAGGTGCCCACCTGGTCGGCGCGGAATCGGTAGACGAAGTTCTCACCGGGCCGCACGGTCATCTGGGTGACACCCGGCGCACCGTCCTCCCCGCACGGCACGTCGTAGCCGTGCCAGTGCAGGGTCACGCCGTCGGAGATGTCGGCGTTGCGCAGCCGCACTTCGATCAGGTCACCCTGGTTCGCCGTGATTGCCGGGCCCGGGACCTCGCCGTTGTAGGTCCACGCGTCGATCTCTCGTCCGGACGGTAGCCGTACGGTGGCCTTCTTCGCGGTCAGCACGTGCCGCCGCACGGTGCCACCCGGTGCTGGTGAGCTGGCGCCCCGTAGGTGCGCCACCGACAGGGCCGCGCGGGAGGAGCGGCCGCGGCCCCCTCCCAAGGTCACCGATTCGGCGGCGGGGAGGAACGACAGCCCGGTGCCGGCACCGGTCGCGGTCACCACGAACGCGCCACCGGTCCAGGCGATGAGCCGGCGGCGCGAGATGGCGCGTCGGGCCTTCGGCGCCTGTACGAGGTCCGCATCAGCGGTGTTTCGAGCGGGAGCCGTGACCGCTCGCGCGGTCAGCAACGCGCCGGCGCACACGAGCGAGATCGTGATCAAGGCCGTGCTCGGGGTGAGCGGGTACCCGACCAGGAAGGTCACCACAAGACCGGCCAGTGCCGCATAGCCCGCGGTGAGCACCGAGACCACGGCGCCTGCCGACCTACCGTCGCCTCGCCCCCGCCTCGCCGCGAGCAGTCGTGGGCCGGCAAGCAGCACGGCGGCGGCCGCGGCGGCCCCCAGCATCGGCAGCCCGAGCAGCACCTTTTCCTGTACGAACCACCAGCCCCGGCCGGCCAGCATCGCCACCGAGACCACCCGGACCAGCGTCACGAGCACCGCCGCGACGAGGGCGGCGAGTGCCAGCCGGGTGTGCCGGAGCGCCAGGGTGACGCCGGCCGCGAACCACGTGGCGATGCTCAGCAGCGCGACGAGGTGGTCCAGGATGATCCACAGCCCGGTGGTCATGGCGCCTGTGGCGTCGGTGCGGCCGGCCTCGACAGCTGCCTCGCCTGGCGGCCGATCATCCCGGTCACCGCCAGGATGGCGAGACCGTTGATCGCGTGCAGACCGAAGACCAGCTCGCCGGCGGTCGTGCTGCCGCCGGTGCCGTCGAACGCCGCGGCGATCCCCTTGATCACGAACTGGACGACCGCGAGCCCGGCGACCAGGCCGCTCAACCCGATAAGCCGCCCGGGCATCCGGGCGATCGCGGCGACGACGGTCACCAGGACCGCGATCAGGACGATTCCGCCGCCCAGCGCGCGGTGCGGCTGGAAGGACTCATCGTTGGGTGCCGTGTCGAAGGCGCCGCTGGCAGCCAGGAAGAACTGTGCGACAACGGCCAGCATCAGCAGGGCCGCCAGGCCGGCGAAAGCTCTACGCACGGCGCGCTCCTCGAGGTCGGTGACGGTGATCGTTCATGGCCGAGATCGTCGCGCCGGTGCGGCGGTCCTGGCATCCGACAGCGGACGGCTCCGTCTACGCAATTGGGCGTAGCCGGCTACCGTCTCGCTACGCCGGTCGGCGTAGCAGGTCGCGCGTCTGCGCGGAACGCTTCTCGGCGTGAGAACCGTAGGATCGCGGCATGGAACATCGCGCGATGCCGTTTCGCCTGCCTGTGCTGGCGCAGGACGTGGTGCTCGCGCTCTTCATCACCGTGATGCAGGTGCAGGGAACGGTCGTTCTCGCCGCCGCCAGGGGGACAGAACAGCGGTCGCTCGCCGACTTCGGATACCTCGGATTCGCGCTGCTGGTGGTAGGTGGCCTGGTCGTGTCGGTCCGCCGCTCGTGGCCGGTTCCGGTGTTCGTCACCGCCGCGCTCGCCAGCTTGGTGTATTACGCTCTCGAGTTCCCGGACGGTTACGGCTGGCTCGGGCTCTTCGTCGCCCTGTACACCCTCACCGCCTACGGTGACGGGCGCCGGTCATTGGTGGTCGCCGGTGTGGGTATCGCGGTGCTCGCCGTCGGGTGGCTGGTCGCCGCGGCCGACATCGAGCCACGCGCCGCCATCGGCTGGGTGTTCTTCCGGATCGGTGCGTCGGTCATGAGCGCAGCCCTCGGCGAGTCCGTCCGATCTCGGCGGGTCATCGCAGCCGAAGCCCAGGTGCGTGCTGAACTGGCCGAACGGACTCGCGAGGAGGAAGCGCGAGCGCGGGTCGACGCAGAACGGCTCCGGATCGCGCGCGAGGTCCACGACACCGTTGCGCACGCCATAGCAATCATCAACGTCCAGTCCGGGGTCACCGCGCACGTGCTGGACAAGAGGCCGGAAGTGGCACGCGAGGCGCTGCAGACCATCGAGCAGACCAGCTCCCGGGCGCTGCGAGAGATGCGAACCATCCTCGGAGTGCTCCGTGACGACAACAACGGACGCGTGCCGTATCCCGGGCTCGAGCAGGTCGACGAACTCACCGCCAAGGCACGCGACGCCGGACTCGACATCAAACTCGAGCAGTCCTTGCCCGCGACACCGCTGCCGAGCGCAGTGGGGATTGCCGTCTACCGAATCCTGCAGGAGTCGATCACCAACGTGATTCGCCACGTCGGCCCGACTCGGGTGACGGTAGCGTTACACCAAGGAAACGACGTCTTGGAGATCCGCGTGACGGACGAGGGCCGCTGTGCCGCCCCAGGTGACGCCCCCACGGATCCTCAACCTCCGGCCCGGCATCGGCCCAGCACCGGCAGCTCGGCCAGGCCCGGCCACGGAATCCTCGGAATGCGCGAGCGCTGTCAACTGCTGGGCGGAGACCTCGACGCCAAACCGACCCCGACCGGAGGGTTCGAAGTAACGGCACGGCTGCCCCTCGTACCGACAGGGTCGCGCCCATGAACGCCGCGGCCGAGTCACCGTCGACCAACGCTCCCGTCAAGGTGCTGCTCGCCGACGATGAGGGTCTCGTACGATCCGGGTTCAAGGTCCTGCTCGACCTCGAGGACGACATCACGGTCGTGGGAGAAGCCACCAACGGCACCGAAGCCGTCGAGCGGGCCCGCGCGACCCGCCCCGACGTCGTCCTCATGGACATCCGAATGCCAAGGCTGGACGGGATCCAAGCCACCGCCCAGATCGCCGGGATGCAGGGGTTGGAGCAGGTCCGCGTCCTCATCCTCACCACCTACGACACCGACGAGTACGTCTTCGAGGCATTACAAGCCGGTGCCAGCGGCTTCCTGCTCAAAGACGCCGGACCGGCCGAACTCCTGCATGCCATCCGGGTGGTCGCCGCCGGAGACGCGCTGCTCGCGCCGCGGATCACCCGACGCCTTATCGGCCAGTTCACCGCGCAACGAGCCGCCACCCAGGCTGCGGAGGACCGGCTGGCGGTGCTGACCCAGCGCGAGCGCGACGTGCTAGCCCTGGTGGGGCGGGGCCTGAGCAACAACGAGATCGGTACCGAGTTGTTTCTCAGCCCAGCCACGGCGCGCACCCATGTCAGCCACGCGATGGCGAAACTGGGTGCGCGCGACCGCGCGCAACTGGTTGTCATCGCGTACCAAACAGGGCTGGTCAGCCCAAATATGCGCTCCTGACTAAATCATGTTGGGCGTGTCCTCGGGACGTGGAGGACCGTTCTGTCCGAACGTGAGGAGGGGTGAACAGCCGCCGTGGGTCGTCTCGGACGAACTCTGGGTCGAGATCGCACCGCTGCTGCCACCCCGTCCGCGCCGGCGGCATCGGTTCCTGGGCCGCAAGCCGCTCGATGACCGCAGGGTGCTGTGCGGGATCCTGCTCGTGCTCGACACCGCGATCCCCCTGGGGGCGACGGCGGCTGTCTGCTGGTCGACGTGCGGCCCGGCGGGCATGGCAGGGTGGGCGAGTTCTACCCCGAGGAGGGCACCGGCTTCGACGGTTGGCCCGCGTCGATCGCGGAACTCTTGGAGGGTGTGGCGCGGTCGTTGGAGACCGGCGATCCCTACATGCAGCATTACCGCCCGGTCGTCAATGCCGGCGGCCGCCTGGACTGGACGATCGAGACGCCGTAATGGCCCGGCCGACCGGCAGGTGCGGTGATGAGCGCGTCGCGGACCTGGGCGGCGCTGTGGCCGGCGGGCGCGGGCACCCCAAGTCGTCGGACCCGGCCTGGACCTACTCGGCATCACCTGCCCGACTTCGGTGGGATCCTGACCGGCGGATCGGCGCGGAGCACGTCGACGGCCAGGGCTCGTACCGCGGCTTCGTCCACGTCAACGCCCAGGCCGGGGCCGGTGGGTACCGCGGCCTCCCCGTCGCGTACCTCGACCGTGTGCCCGCCGACGTAGGCGGACTCGATGAACTGCCGGCCGTTGAGGTCGACGGGCGTGTCGATGCCGAACGCCGAGAACAGGTGCAGCGAGGCGGCGAAGCCGAGGTCGGAGTCGGTGAGGCCGGAGCCCATCAGGCGTACCCCGCTGTCCTCGGCGAGGGCGCACATCCGCCGGGACAGGGTGAGGCCGCCGCTGCGCTGCACCTTGGCGATCGCGACATCGACCGCGTTCAGGCGTACGAGGGTGGCGAGGTCGCTGGGGTGGCGCAGACTCTCGTCGAGCGCGACCGGCACGGGGGAGTGGTCCCGCAGCCGTTGTAGCCCGGCGATCTGGTTGGCCGGCACCGGCTGCTCGAACGCGGCGACGTCGAGTTCGGCGAGCCGGCGGGCCACCTGTAGTGCCTGGTCGACCTGGTACGCCTGGTTGGCGTCCACCCAGATCGCCGCCTTCGGCGCCGCTCGCCGTACCGCCTCGACGAACGCGAGGTCCTGGTCGATATCGGCCAGCCCGATCTTGACTTTGAAGGCCGTGTACCCGAGGGCGTGGCCCTCCGTGACGCTGTCGGCGACCGCCTCGGGGGTCTTGGCGGAGATGATCCAGCCGAGTGGGATCCGTTCGACGCGACGTTGCCCCCAGAGCACTCCGAGCGGGACGCCGACCGCCCGTCCGGCGAGGTCGTGCAGCGCGATGTCGATCGCGGACTTCGCGATCGGCGCACCGATCGTGAAGCCGCGGTTGATGACCCGGTCGAAGGTTGCCGTGACCGCGTCGAGGTTCCACGCCGGTGCGCCGAGGACCGCGGGCGCGAGGTAGCGATCGATGGTGGTGACGATGCTCTCGGTGGTTTCGTAGGTCCAGGACGGCGTCGGGGTGGCTTCGCCCCAGCCGACGACTCCGCCCGCGGTCACCTTCACCAGCACCCGCCGGCTGGGCTGCCCGACGGTCGCGACGGTCCCTCCGGCGATCTCGAACGAACGGATCGTCGGGAGTTCGACCACGAAGGTCTCCACCCGCTCCACGACGAGACCGTTCAGTGCCCCGGTGCGCTCGGACCCAAGAGTCGGCATGCCGTACCCCACCTTCCGTGGCATCTATTTGGGAATGAATTCATTCCCGCTAGTCGATGGCAATCCGGAGCATACCTGCCCGGCGAGCCGCGTAAAGCAGGGAAAATTCTTGCCGGGAGGGATTGACGGAGGTGTGTCTGCTGCTCAAGAATCCTCAGCCATGACCGGCATTGATGGTTTGGATTCATTCCCTCATGGGACGAAATTCCGAGCCCTGGCGGCCTACCTCCGGCAACAGATCGCCGAAGGTCGGTGGTCGGTCGACGCACGCCTGCCCACCGAGCAGGAGTTCGCCCACACCCACGAGGTGGGGATCAACACGGTCCGCCGCGCGATCAACCTGCTGGTGGACGAGGGGCTGGTACGTCGTCGCCAGGGCTCCGGCACCTACGTGGTGGCGATACCAGCGCAGGTCGGGCGTAGCGCCCGCTTCGTCGGAGTGCTCGTACCGTCCACCTCGTACTTCTACCCACGGGTGATCGAGGGCATCGAGCGGGTGATGACCACCGCCGGCGTCCGGATCATCCTTTCCAGCTCCGAGTACGACCCGGATCTGGAGGCGCAGCAGATCAACCAACTGCTCGCCGCAGACGTCGACGGCCTGCTGCTCGTGCCCAACCTGCACCTGATCGAGAAGCCCCAGCAGTACGTCGACCAACTGCACCGGCTACCGGTCCCGTACGTGCTCGTGGAACGGCGGCCGCCGGCTCCCGCGCCGGACGACGCGACGCCGTACGTCTGCACCAACCATCTCGGCGGGGGCTACGCCGCGGTACGGCACTTCGTCGAGCTGGGGCACAAGCGGATCGGCCACCTCGGCCGGATCCGGACCGCAACCGCCGACATGGTGGCGGAGGGCTTCGACCGCGCGGTCGCAGACTTCGGCCTGCCTCGTCTCCCGGCAGCCGCGGTCCGACGTGAGGAATGGACGTCCGACCAGCTCGCGGCGTACGCACAGATCTGCAGGGACAACGAGATCACCGCGGTGTTCTGCCTCGGCGACCGGGACGCCGCGGGACTGCTGCCCCACGCGCGCCGGCTCGGGCTGACCGTGCCGGACCGGATGGCGGTGATCGCCTACGACGACGAGGTCGCCGACCTCGGCGAGGTGCCGCTCACCGCCATCTCCCCTCCGAAGACCGAGGTGGGCAAGCTCGCCGCCGAGGTCCTGCTGCGACGCATCGAGCAGGGCGCCTCGGCCCCCGTGCACCAGACCCAACTGCAACCACGCCTGGCGATCCGAGCCTCGTGCGGCGCCGCCCGCGACCGGTAGTCCGTGACCGGCCGATGGCCAGGCGCACCGTCGAGGCGGTGACCCGAGACCGCTGCCCGCCGGGCGACCAACACAAGGAGATCCACGATGAGGATGCAACGCTTCTCGCCAGGCCGGCGTCTCGTCGCCCTGGCAGGCGTCGCGGCGCTCGCCGCGACAATGATCGGCTGCGGCGCGAGCGACGAGGAGAGCGGCGGCCAGGTGACGATCAGGCTGGGCTACTACGCGGAAGCGGGCGGCCCGGCCGACAAGACGATGCGCTCGCTCGCCGACGAGTTCATGAAGGCGAACTCCGGCGTCAAGCTGGAGCTGGAATCGGCGCCGTACACGGACTTCTTCAAGCGGCTGCGCACCCAACTCGCCGGCGGCAAGGGGCCTGACGTGTGGCTCTCCGACGGGGTGCTGGTGCAGGAGTACGCCGGCCGCAACAGCCTGCGTGACCTCAGCGACTTCGTGAAGACCGTCAACACCGACGACTACTACGGCGTGGACCTCAACCGCGACTCCGACGGCCACATCTACGGCTTCCCGCAGGGCGCGCAGACCCCGGTGCTCTTCTACAACAAGAAGATGTTCGCCGACGCGGGCGTCGCCGAGCCGACCGGAGACTGGACGTACGACGACCTCACCGCGGCCGCGAAGAAGCTGACCCGGGACACCAACGGTGACGGCAAGCCCGACGTGTGGGGGATGCGCGTCTACTCGCCCGGCTTCACCGAGAGCTGGTGGCCGATGGTCAAGGCGTTCGGTGGGGACGTCGTCGCCGACGGGGGGCGGAAGGTCGTCGTCGACAGCCCGCAGAGCCGCGCGGCGCTGGACTGGATGCTGAACGCGATGTACACCGAGAAGGCCGGCCCCGACGTGGTCACGACCAAGGCGCTGGGCAGCCCGCACACGATGTTCGCCAGCAACCGGGTGGCGATGCAGTTCGGCATCTACGCCCGCACCATCCCGGCGAACGCGGCGAAGATCGACCTCGGCGTGGCACCGATGCCGAAGGGCCCGGCGGGCCGCGGCCACGTGGCGATCGCGAACTCCTGGGTGATCAACAAGGCCGCGAACCAGCGGAAGGCCGAGGCCGCCTGGAAGTGGATCACGTACTTTGCCTCCGAGAAACCACAGACCACCTGGGCCGGGATCGGCGAGGCGATCCCGATCAACAAGAAGGTGGCCGCGTCCGACGTGTTCCTGAAGCCGGGTACCCCGCCGGCCGACCGGCAGGCATTCCTCGACGCCCTCGCCGACGCCGACGACCTCGGCCTCAACCCGGTGTGGACCGAGTACACCACGGCCGTGGCGAACCAGGTCGACCGGGCGCTCGCCAAGGAGAGGCCCGTCGGTGACGCGCTGACCGAGGCGCAACGGGAGGCGCAACAGATCATCGACCGCTTCTACGCGAAGAAATGAGTCAGTCCCGCCAGACGGAGGGAGGAGGTGGCGCTGTGACGACCATCGAGGACCGGGTGGAACAGGGGCGTCGCCCCTCCCCCCGGGACGGAAGGAGAACCGGGGATGAACGGCCGGGCTTCGGTCAGCGGGCATGGGCGACCGTGTTCGCCTTCCCGTACCTGGCGCACCTGGTGGTACTGACCGCGTGGCCCGTACTCGCCCTGCTCTACTTCAGCCTCACCGACTACGACACGCTCTCCCCACCGAGGTGGGTCGGGCTGGACAACTTCCGCCGCCTGCTCGGTGACGAGGCGTTCTGGCGGAGCCTGCTCAACACCGCCTACTTCGCGGTGCTGTTCGTACCCACCCAGACGATCCTCGCACTGCTGCTCGCGGTCGCGCTGAACCAACGCCTGCGATGGATCTCGCTACTGCGCAGTGCGTACTTCGTGCCGGTCATCTCGTCGTGGGTCGTCGTGGCGTACGTCGCCGACGCGGTCTTCAACCCGCAGTTCGGGATGGCCAACACCGTACTGGGGTGGCTCGGCCTGCCCCAGGCGACCTGGCTGCAGAGTCCGGTGCTCGTCATCCCGACGCTCGCCCTGGTCGCGGTCTGGAAGGGCGTCGGCTACATGATGGTGCTCTTCCTCGCCGGGCTGCAGAACATCCCGGAGGAGCTGTACGAGGCCGCCAAGATCGACGGCGCATCGGCCTGGCAACGGTTCCGCCGCGTCACCCTCCCCGGGATATCGGGAACGACGTTCCTCGTCCTGGTCCTCTCGACGATCACCACCCTGCAGGCCTTCGAGCAGGTCTACGTGATGACCGGACCGATGCGGGGCCAACCGGCCGGCCAGCCGAACGGGGCGAGCGAGATGACCGTGCTCTTCATGTACCAGCAGGGCTTCGAGTTCTTCAACATGGGCTACGCGTCGGCGGTCGCGTGGGTGCTGTTCGCGCTGATCTTCCTCCTGACGCTGGTCCAGCTCCGCCTGCAGAAGAAGTGGGTGCACTATGCCTGAGACCGGTCAGCGCGGCCGGGTCCGGCGCCGCCAAGACCGACGTGGACACCCGGCCGCGTACCTGTTCGTCGGCCTCGGTGCGGCGATCATGGTCGTTCCGTTCGTCGCCTCCGTGGCCAACTCGCTGAAGAGCTTCGCGCAGTACGTTGCGGTGCCGCCGATCTGGATCCCGGACCCGCCGGAGTGGTCCAACTACACGCAGGTGTGGGAACGCGCCCCCTTCGGCCTGTACGCCTGGAACAGCTTCCTCATCGCGAGCCTTTCCGTGGTCGGCAACGTGGTCACCAGCGCGATGGTGGGCCACGCGCTGGCCCGGATGAAACTGCCGGGCAAGGACGTGCTGCTCGCCGCGGCTCTCGGCACCCTGATGCTGCCCACCGTCGTGACGATCATCCCCAACTTCATCCTGTACAAGCACCTCGGTTGGCTCGACACCATGCTGCCGCTGGTGGTGCCGTACTGGCTGGCGACGCCGTTCGGGATCTTCCTGATGCGCCAGACGTTCCTCGCGATCCCCCGCGACTTCGAGGAGGCGGCGGCGCTCGACGGAGCCAACCCGTGGCAGGTGTTCTGGCGGGTCCACATGCCGCTCGCCAAGCCGGCACTCGCGACACTCGGCGTCTTCACCTTCATGGCGTCCTGGGGCGCCGTGCTCGAGCCCACGATCTACCTCACCTCGCCGGAGAACTACACCCTGCCCATCGGGGTGATGAGCCTGCAGGGCCAGTTCATGGGCAACGACCAGCTCGTCACCGCCGCCGCGCTGATGTCGCTCCTGCCCATGCTGCTGCTGTTCCTGCTCGCCCAGCGCTACTTCGTTCGCGGCGCGATGGCCAGCGGTCTCAAGGGCTGATCAGCGGTCGCCCGCCGCCCCGCCACCACGAGCGTGGGGAGGGGCCGCCCCCGAGCGCCCCCGACCACCCTCGCCCTACCGACACACCTGTCCTGATCGAAAGGAACGTGCAGTGACCGAAACATGGGGGAATCGACCATTCCGCGTCGGCGTGATCGGGGCGGGCGGCGTCGCCGCCCTGCACCTCGACGCGGCCGCCGGCCTGCCCGAGGTCGAGGTCGCCGCGGTCTGCGACGTACGGCTGCCGGCCGCCGAGCAGCTCGCCGCCCGGTTCGGCGCCCGCGCGTATGCCGACCACGCCGTGATGTTCGCCGCCGGCGAGCTGGACGGAGTGCTGATCACCGCGCCGCACACGCTGCACGCACCGATCACCGTGGACGCCGCCGCGGCCGGACTGCACGTCCTGGTGGAGAAGCCGATGGCCACCAGCGTCGAGGACACCCAGCGGATGATCGACGCCTGCGCGACCCACGGGGTACGCCTTGCCGTGGGCCACGTGCTGCACTTCCTGCCGACGGTCCGCGAGGCGTGGCGGACCCTGCGGTCGGGAAGCCTCGGCCGGCCCGTGGTGATCACCGAGCGGCGTACCGCGCGGTACGAGCGGGGTTCCCGGCCGGACTGGTTCTTCGACCCGACGCTCGCCGGCGGCGGCATCGTGATGAACGTCGGCACACACAGTATCGACAAAGCTCACTGGCTCGGCGACGCGCCCGCCGTCAGCGTGCACGGGTACGTCTGGCACCAGCCGGGCGTCGAGGTCGAGACCGAGTCGGTCGGCCTGCTGGAACTGGCGAACGGGGTACGGGTCATGCTCTCGGTCACCGGGACCGGCCTGCCGTTCCACGACGAAACCGAGGTGGTGTGCGAGCACGGCGCGCTGCGGTTGTCCCGGCGCGACGGGCTGTGGACGTACCAGGGGGACGACGCGGTGCAGGTGGTCACGCCCGAGCAGGACGACATCGTGGCGGCGTTCCGGGAGCAGTTGGCGGACTTCGTCGCGAGCTGCCGCGACGGGCGGGTGCCGGCGGTCGACGCGGCGTACGGGCAGTCGGTCGTGGCCACCGCGCTCGCGCTGTACGAGTCGGCCGAGCGTGCCGACACGGTGCGGATCCCCGGTCTGACCGTGGAGGTGGCGGCGTGAGCGAGCGGAGCGAGCGAACCATTCGGCTCAGCAGCGTGGCGCCTGGCGGCGTGAGCGGCGTCGACACGGTACCGACGTGGGCAGCGGGCCGACTCGCGTTCAGCACCCTCGGCTGCTCGACCGAGCCGGTCGAATCGGTGCTGGAGCTGGCCCGGCGTACCGGCTGCCACGGCGTGGAGCTTCGCTGCGCCGAGGGCGAGCCGGTCGCGCCCGACACCCCGGCCGGCATGCTGCGCGAGACCGGGAAGCGGTTCGCGGACGCGGGTGTCGAGCCGATCTGCGTCGCCTCGTACGTGCGTATCGCAGCACCGGACGGTGACCCGGTCACCGACCTGCTGCACCACGTCGAGATCGCCGAGCACCTGGGCGCCCGCTACGTGCGGGTCTTCGGCGGCCGGGACGGCCAGGCCGACCCGCATCCGGTGGCGGTGCAGCGGCTCGGCGAGGTGGCCCGGAGGATCGAGAGTGGGCCGGTGACGATCCTGCTGGAGACCCACGACGTGTTCTGCTCGGCACGCGCCGTCGCGGCGGTGCTCGCCGAGGTCGATTCGCCCGTGGTGGCCGCCCTGTGGGACGCGGTGAACCCGTGGCGGGTGGGGGAGAGCGCCCGCGAGGCGGCCGACGCGCTGGCGCCGTGGCTGCGACACGTACAGCTCAAGGACGTCCGGGCGACCGACGACCTGGCTCCGGTGCTGCCGGGGCACGGCGCGGTCCCGCTGGGCCAGATCCTCAGCGAGCTGGAACGCCTCGACTACCGGGCCTGGCTGTCCCTGGAGTGGGAACGGGCCTGGTTCCCCGAGGCGCCGCCGCTGGCCGACGCGCTCGGCGCGTTCCGAGCGGTACTCGCCGCGCACCGGGCGGCGTGATGACCTCGTTGATCCCGTATCCCGCGGCGATTCGCCGGCACTCCGGTGCGCTGCATGTCGCCGGGCCGGTGCCGGTCGTGGCCGTGCCCGAGGCCGAGGGGGTCGCCGACTGGCTCGCGGAGGTGCCCGGGTTCACCCGCGCCGTGCTGTCCGACGCCCCGGTGAGCCTGGCCCTCGACGATCGCCTGGCACCGGAGGGCTACCGGCTCACCGTCGACGAGCGCGGTGTGGAGATCACCGGAGGCGCGCCTGCCGGGGTGTTCTACGGCGCCCAGACGCTGCGCCAGCTGCTGCCGGACGGCGCGTCCGGCCGGACCGTCAGCCTTCCTTACCTCGAGGTGGTCGACGCCCCCCGGTTCGGCTGGCGCGGCGTGATGCTCGACGTGGCGCGGCACTTCATGCCCAAGGAGTTCGTGCTGCGCTTCATCGACCTGCTCGCGCTGCACAAGCTCAACGTGCTGCACCTGCACCTCACCGACGACCAGGGCTGGCGGCTGGAGATCCCGCGCTACCCGCGGTTGACCGAGATCGGGGCGTGGCGCGCCGAGACCCTGGTCGGACACGCCCGCCACACCCCCCGCCGGTACGACGGGGTGCGGCACGGCGGCTACTACACGCGGCAGGACATCCGGGAGATCGTGACGTACGCCGCGACACGGTTCGTCACCGTCGTGCCCGAGATCGACAGCCCTGGCCACTCACAGGCGGCGATAGCGGCGTACCCGCAGCTCGGCAACACCGGCCGGCAGCTCGACGTCTGGACCGACTGGGGGATCAGCGAGCACGTGCTCGACGTCTCCGAGACGACGCTCGGGTTCTACCGCGACGTGCTCGATGAGGTGATGGCGCTCTTCCCCGGGAAGTACCTGCACCTCGGCGGCGACGAGTGCCCCACCGGGCAGTGGCGGGCCAACCCGGCCGTCACGGCACGCCTGGCCGAGCTGGGACTGCCCGACGAGCGAGCACTGCTCGGCTGGTACGTGGGAGAGCTCGCCAACTTCGTCACCGACCGCGGCCGCCGCCCCGTCTTCTGGTACGACACCGAAACCGCGCTGCGGGTGCCGAACGCGATCGCGATGCCGTGGCGGGGCGACGGCGCGGCCATGGCGGCCCACCAGGACGGCCACGACGTGGTGCTCGCCTCACACGAGCACCTCTACCTCGACTACTACCAGAGCCAGGACCGGGACATCGAACCGCTCGCGATCGGCGGGCACACGCCGCTGGAGCGGGTGTACGAGTTCGACGCCGACCAGCCTGTCGGGGCGCTCGGCGCCCAGTGCCAACTGTGGACCGAGTACATGCCGCGGCCGGAGGACGTGGAGCGCATGGCGTTTCCCCGCCTCTGCGCGTTCAGCGAGACCGTCTGGTCGACCGCGCCCCGGCACCCCTTCGCCAGCTTCCGCGACCGGGTCACGGCGCACCTGCCCCGCCTCGGCGCGGCGGGCGCGACGTACCGGCCGCTCGATGCCATCCCGTCGCCCCGCACCGAGCCACAGCCATCCCTCAAGGAGGCACCGACCGATGCCCATTCACGTGGCTGACGCCCCGCCGCGCAGCCTGGCCGCCCTCCGGGAGGCCCTCTCGACGCCCAGCCAGGAGGTGGTGGAGAGCCTGGCACGGGTGGACGGCGACCTGATGCTCCTCGGCGTCGCCGGAAAGCTGGGACCCGAGCTGGCCCTGATGGCGCGACGCGCCCTGGACCGGGCCGGCCGGCAGGCCCGGATCATCGGGGTGGCCCGCAATCCCGGGCCCGAGCTGGTGGAGCGGTTGCGTGGCGGGGGCGTCGAGCTGCTCCGCGCCGACCTGCTCGACGACGCGGCGCTCGCCGGCCTGCCGGACGTGGCGAACATCGTGTACCTGGCCGGCCGGAAGTTCGGCACCGACGGCGCCGAGCACCAAACGGAGCGGGAGGGGCGTTTCTGATGTCGGCAGCACTACCGTTGGATGTCGGCGCCGCGCTGCGCGAAGGCGTCGTGATCCCGGCTCACCCGCTCGCGCTCGACGCCACCGGGCGGCTCGACGAGCGCCGACAGCGTGCACTGAGCCGGTACTACCTGGACGCCGGGGCGGGCGGCCTGGCGGTCGGGGTGCACACCACCCAGTTCGCGATCCGGGATGCCGGGCTGCTCGAACCGGTGCTACGGATCGCCGTCGACACGGTGCGGGAGGCGCCGCGCGACCGGCCGGTGGTGCTGGTCGCCGGAGTCTCCGGCACCACCGACCAGGCGGTCGCCGAGGCCAAGCTCGCCGCCGACCTCGGCTACCACCTCGCCATGGTGATCCTGCGCGGGTTGGCGGAGCTGACGGACGACGAGCTCATCGCGCACATCGCGGCGGTCGGCGAGGTGCTCCCGGTGTTCGGCTTCTACCTCCAGCCCGCGGTCGGCGGTCGGACGCTCGGGTTCGACTTCTGGGCCCGGCTCGCCGAACTGCCCTGCCTGGCGGCGGTCAAGATCGCGCCGTTCGACCGGTACCGCACCCTCGACGTGGTCCGGGCGGTCTGCGAGTCCTCACGGGCGGCGGAGATCGCGCTCTACACCGGCAACGACGACAACATCATCGTCGACCTGCTCACCACGTACCGCTTCCCGGTGAGCGGCGGCCAGGTCAGCAAGCGGATCGTGGGTGGGCTGCTCGGCCAGTACGCCGTGTGGACCCGCCGCGCCGTGGAACTGTTCGAGCGGGCCCGTGAGGCGGCACGGACCGGACAGCTCGACGAGGAGCTGCTCACGACGGCCGCGAGGTTGACCGACGCCAACGCGGCCGTCTTCGACGTCGCCAACGGCTTCGCCGGCTGCGTCGCCGGAATCCACGAGGTGCTGCGGCGCCAGGGCCTGCTGGACAACGTACGGCTGCTCGACGAGCAGGAGCGGCTCTCGCCCGGGCAGGCGGCGGAGCTCGACCGGGTGATCCGGGCGTACCCCGACCTGCAGGACGACGCGTTCGTCGCCGCGCAGCTGGACCGCTGGCTCGACACATAGCAGGAGGAGCCATGAACGTCCCCCACGCCGTCCTGGCCGCCGCGCTGGCGGTGGCGTCGGTCCCGCTGGCGGTGACACCGTCCACGGTGCACGCGCCGGCGCGCACCGCCGCGGAGCCCCAGGAGTTCTTCGACGATTTCAGCTACGCCGGTCCCGCGGATCCGGCGTTCGCCGGGTTCGGTTGGACGGTGCGCACCGGCGGTGGCGGGCCCGGGGTGTCGGGTGCCACCTGGAGCGCCGACAACGTCTCCATGGCGGGATCCGGCGCCGACCGGGTGATGCGGCTCGCCGCCACCAGCCAGGGCACCGGCCAGACGACCACCCAGGCGTCGGTCTCCCAGGGGCAACGGTTCTTCGAGGGCACCCACGCGACCCGGATCCGGTTCACCGACGCACCGGAGAGCGGGCCGGACGGCGATCAGGTGGTCCAGACCTTCTACACCATCTCGCAGCTCAACCACCCCCTCGACCCGAACTACAGCGAACTGGACTACGAATACGTCCCCAACGGGGGCCTCGGGTCGGCCGGCACCACGTTGCAGATGGTGACCTGGGAGACGTATCAGGACAGCCCCTGGGATCCCCGCGCGCTGGAAACCGTCCTGTCCCGCAGCCACGACGGATGGCACATGCTCAAACTCGACGTGACCGGCGGCGAGGTGCGGTACTACGTCGACGGCGTGCTGGTCGCCAGTCACGGCGGTGACCACGTCCCCGAGGCGTTCATGTTCCTGAAGTACGCCGTGTGGTTCGCCAACGGTGGCCTGGTCTCCTCGTCGACGTCCCGCAGGTACGTCCTCGACGTCGACTGGGTCTACCACGCCCGGGACGCCTCCCTCACCACCACCGAGGTGGAGTCCGCCATCGCCGGGTTCCGCGCGGGCGGCATCCCGCGCCGGGACACCCTGGTGCCGCGGACCGTGGTCGCCGCCGACGCACACGTGCGCAGCGGCACGTACAGCGACACGAAATTCGGGTCGACGACCCGGCTGGAGGTCAAGGACGCCCCCAACGCCGCAGACCCGAACGTGGATCGGCTGACCTACCTGAAGGCCAACCTTCCCGACACACAGGCCAGTTCCGCCCGGCTCTGGCTGCACGTCAGTTCGGTCCACCCGGGGACCGGTCCGGTCCCGATCGCCGTCCGCGTGCTCACCGCCGACAGCTGGTCGGAGTCGACGATCACGTGGAACAACCGGCCTACCGCGGGAGCGACCCTGCTGGGCACCCTGCAGGTGACGACACCCGGGTGGTACGCGATCGATGTCACCAGTGCCGTGAACAGCAATCTCAACGACGGCCAGATCACCTTCCGACTCGCCGACGAATCGGTCGCCGACCGGCTGGTGGTCATCGATTCCCGCGAGTACGGCGCGGGCACCGAGCCGTACCTCCTCATCTCCTGAACCCCCGAGAGGAGCACCCCCGTGTCCCTGATCCGAAGCACGTCCTGGCGCTCGCGGCTGACGCTGTCTGCCGCCGTGCTGGCCGCTCTGCTGCTGCCGCCCGGGCAGCCCGCCTCCGCCGCCGCGCCCTCGGTCACCATCGATTCGCACACCAGCGGTGACGTGGTGCCGGCCGGGACCATCCGCCTGTCGGGCGGCTACACCGACGCGTACGAACTGACCGTCGTGCTCGACGGCCGCAGCACTCCCCGCGTACACACCGTGGACCCGGACGGCGACGACACCGGCACCTGGTACTACGACCTGGACACGACCGGCGTGGACGGTGAGATCGAGGTCGCGGTGCGCGCCAAGCGAACCGACAACCGTTACGGTGTCTGGTCCCCGTTCGTCACCCTGCGGGTGGACAACCCGGCTGCCAACGTCCCGGTCGTGACGGTGACCAGTCCCGATGACGGCGGTACGGTGCGGCAGCCGACACCGGTCCGCGTCTCGGTCGCCGCGCACAACACCGTGCGTGAGGTGTCGGTACGCGTCAACGGCGGAGCCTGGCTGCGGGCGCTCGGGGAGAAGGGCACCTACACCCATCTGTGGGATCCCCGCGAACTCGGTGACGCCATGGTGAGCATCGAGGCCAGAGCAATCGACGCGCACGGCAACACCGGGTACAGCCCGACCGTCTACGTCGCGGTCGGCGCGGGCGCTGCCGAGCCGGTACGGGTCGGCTCGCAGGACCGGGCGATGTGGATCTGGGAGCGGGCGTCGTACGGTCTGATCCTCAACCCCGGATCCCGCCGACTGCTCGCGACGACGGCGCGCGACGCCGACACCTTCGGCTCGCGGCCGATCACCACGCTCTATGTCGGCGTGGACCGGTACGGCGACCTGGACATGCTCTACGACAAGCGTGCCGAGGTGCGGGACTTCGTGAGCTGGGCACACGCGCAGGGCTTCACGGTGTACGCCACGATCGCCGGCGGCACCCAACCGCCGTTCCTCGGCGGGCTGGAGCGCTACCACCCCCGCGCGGTCCGGGAGATGGAGAAGATCCTCAACTACAACCTCGCCTCACGGCCGGCGGAGCGGTTCGACGGGGTCAACGTGGACATCGAACCCTACATCTATCCCGGGTTCGCGGCCGAGAAGCCGGCGCTGCAACTGCAGTGGCTC
Source organism: Micromonospora sp. NPDC002717 (assembly GCF_040295705.1). Classification (NCBI taxonomy): domain Bacteria; kingdom Bacillati; phylum Actinomycetota; class Actinomycetes; order Micromonosporales; family Micromonosporaceae; genus Micromonospora; species Micromonospora sp. NPDC002717. Next base: position 60,651 of record NZ_JBEOVW010000006.1, read on the forward strand.
GAGATTCTGGAGAAGCTGATCCAGCGCAGGAACGCGGCGGGTTCGCCACTGGCTTTCGGCCCGGCGATCCCGCGCTGGCTGGACGTCAACGCGTGCTGCACCGGCATCACCTGGAAGGGGGCCACCAAACCGCTCAGCGAACACATCCAGGACATGAGCGACTACATCTCGATCATGGACTACCGGGACACCGCGGAGGGGTCGGTCGGCATCATCGCCCAGGCCCAGTCCGAGATCGCGTACGCCGAGGCGATCGGCAAGCCGAACTCGGTGGTGATCGGGGTGGAAACGCTGGACATCGCCTGGAGCGGCGACCCGGAGACCATCACCTTCCGCGAGGAGGGGCGCGCCGTCGCCGAGCGCGAACTGCGGAAGGTGTACGACGCCTTCGCCGGCAGTCCGGCATTCGGCGGCATCGCGATGCACCACTACGACTCCATCCGCTGGCTCCCGTCGGTGTGGGGACCCAACGCCGTGTACGCGCCGCTGCCGGCCGACACCGGCCCGCCCGGCGTGGTGAGCTCGCCGCCGACGGCGAACGCCTTCGACCACCAGAGCATCGATCTCGTCTACGGCCGGGCCTTCGACGACACCGAGGTGGAGCACTACAACATCTACCGGTCCACCGATCCGGGCTTCACGCCCGACCCGGAGAACCTCGCCGGGCAGTCGCGCGGCCTGACCTTCACCGACTCCGGCCTGCTGCCGGACACCACCCACCACTACCGGGTCGCCGCCGTGGACGTACACGGCAACGTCGGGCCGGCCTCGCCGGCTGTCTCCGCCACCACCGCCGGCACCCACCTGCGGCCACTGATCGTCTCCGAGCTGACGGTGACCGCCGCGGGCGGTCCGGCGACCGTGCGGCTCCGGGTGACCGATCTGGTCACCGGGGCGCCGGTGGCGGCGGCCGTACACGGCCGGTTCACCAAGATGGCGGGCCGGTACCTGACGATGAACGCGAACTCGGACGGCCAGGCGTCGGGCGTCTCGGAGACGATCGGCTTCCGGGCCGGTGAGGTGGGCTTCCAACCACTGCGGATCACCGCACCCGGCTACTACTGGGCATCTGCTCACGACCGGGCCCGGAACGTGGAGACCAGGTGGCAGACCACGACGCCGGTGGTCGCCGACGCCTTCGTACGCGCCGGTGCGTACGCGGACACCGCCTACGGCTCAGCGAGCGAGTTGGAGATCGCCGACGTCCCCGACACGCAGAGTCCGGACGGCGACCGGATGGCCTACCTGAAGGCCGGACTCGGCGGCTATCCGGGCACGGCGACTGTCTCCGCCCGGCTGTACTTCCATGTCAGTTCGGTGTCGCCGGGCGTTGGCGCCGTACCGGTGACGGTGCGGGCGCTGGCCGACGACGCATGGTCGGAGAGCGGCGTGAGTTGGAACAGCCGCCCGTCCAGCGCGGGCGGAAGCGTGCTCGGGACCGTCCGGGTGGATCGCCCCGGCTGGTACTCGGTTGACGTCACCGGCGCGGTCAACACCAACCTGGCCGACGGAGCCCTGACGCTTCGACTCTCCGACGACACGACCGCTGGGCGACTTGTCGCTATCGACAGTCGGGAGAGCGACCGGCAGCCGTACCTGATCATCTACTGACACCGGTGGCTCTGGCGCCCATCCTTCCGAGACATCGATGGGCGTCAGAGCCCGGCCATCGCCGTCCTGCTGGCGAGGAAGCAGGACCGCCATCGCTGATGCCGGGCACGATGGTTACCACTCGCCGAATACGTGAGTCAGACGTCCTCTAATTTTGTGCCACCGCGCGGCAGTCGTGCACCTACGCTTCTGGCCAGTCAGCCACGATGACCAAAGGGACTGAGTCCGGCGACCGGTAGTCGTCACCAGGAAAGTACTCGATGTGCAGATGCCGGTGGACTGCCCGGTCATCGGCGGTCTCGGCTTGCTCAGCCACACCATCGAGCGCGTCCCAGATGATGCCGAGATACTCACGCCCGCCGGAGAAATGCAGCGTGGTCCCGCCTTGCAGACCGACAAGCAGCGGGCCTGCGGTCGCCTCCTGACCGACGACCCCGCCGGCGACCGCCACCTCAACGGGCTCAGAATGTTGGCGTAGCAGCCGGCTGAGGGCGCGGAGCGCAGCCGGCGGACCGGCAAGCTCCAGCTCGTCGTCGCTGACGGAGAGACGGCAGCGTCGGTGATCATCCATCGGCGCATTGTCCCTCACTGTGCGCCCTCTTGCGTCGCCCAGCGTGAAGGCCTCCGCGAGCGCCTTGAGGATCATGTCGGGCATCAGGTGAGACGCGAGTGGGCGGGTTCAAGGGGTGTGCGCAAGGAGCTCGGCGAGCTTCTCGGATGGTGTCATGTTGCCGAGGGTCTTGCGGGGCGGGTGTTGAGGCTACGGGCGAAGTCGGTGTGTCAATTCCCTGGAATCGTGGAGGGCGTCGTTATGCGGCCCGGGCCTCCGGTGCGTGGGTGTCTGATCGCTCGTAGTCGATGGGTGACCGCCAGTCGCAGACGGAGTGCCGGCGGCGCTGGTTGTAGAAGTCGGTGATCTAGGTCGCGATCTTCAGTCGGGCCTCGGTGCGGGTACGGAAATGACGACGGTGTACGTATTCGACCTTGATGGTGGAGAAGGTGGCCTCGGCGACGGCGTTGTCGAAGCACGACCCGACCCGCCCCATCGACTGGCGCACCTTCCATCGGGCGCAGGCCGGGGCGAAGTCGGCCGAGGCGTACTCGCTGCCGCGGTCGCTGTGGGCCTTGGCGTCCTCTCAGAGCCGGTCGACGTAGTCGCACATTGCATCTGTTCACTTCTGCAAGTGACCCACCGTAATCGCCGTTAACCTTGACTTCATGGCACCGGAGCACGAAGAGGGTCGAGGGTCCGCGTCACCAGATCAACGGCTCGCATCTCTCCCTTCCTCACCCCGAAGGCCAGGAGACCGCTTCGTCTCACCGTGCCGGAAGGGAATCGGGGTGCCGAGGCGTCGGGTTCATCGCTTCCACTGCCGCGACCAGGGGAGCCAGCTCGGGGTTCTTGGCGGCTTCGTCGAGCGCCTCTCTGAGGGCGGTGTCGTTGGTCGGCCGGGCCTCTTGCAGGAGCTTCAGGCCCGCGTCGCTGACATCGGTGTAGATGCCGCGGCGGTCGGTCGGGCACAGGTAGCGGGAGAGCAGGCCACGGTCCTCCAGGCGGGTGACCAGGCGGGTGGTGGCGCTCTGGCTGAGCACCACCGCGTCGGCAACCTGCTTCATCTGCAGGTGGCCGCCTTCGCCGTCGTGCTGGCGGCTGAGCACGTCGAGCAGCGAGTACTCCCGCACGCTCAGGTCGTGCTCGGACTGCAGGGCGCGCTCGATGTGCGCCTCGATCCTGCCGTACAGGAGGTATAGGGCTGCCCATCCGTTGGCGAGGGCGGTCAGCGCGGGATCCGTGGCGGTCATGGGTCCGGGTCTCCTTCCGGATACGACTGGAGTCCAGGATACGCCCTTCTGAAAATATCAGCCAGAGCCTGCATAAGGCTTTTGCAAGCATCTGTGGGACGGCCGGTGCGGGGTCGGGCGGACCGTCGGCGAGGGTGCGCCCTCCGCCGCCCGACCGCCGAGTCGTTCCGTCTGGTTCCTCATGGAGCCGCCCTGCATTCGCGAGCGTTTCGCCGAGGTGGCAGGGCACACAGAGAAGGGCTGCGTCATGACCGTTTCCACCACTCCGATGAACCTCACCCGGCCGCCCATGTCGGGATCTCGGTCTCGGACCTGGACGCCTCGATCGCGTTCTACACGGCTCTCACCGGGCGGGAGCCCGTCGCGGAGGGGACCATGAGCAGTGTGCCGTTCGGCAAGGCGCAGGGGCTGCCTGCCGCGAAGCTGCGGTACGCCACGATCAACCTGGACGGCCTCGGCATCGACCTCATCCAGTTCCAGGAACCGGTCGGTGAACGCACGAACGGCAAGGCGAACCGCCCCGGCTCCATGCATCTGTGCCTCAGGGTCGACGACTTCGACGCCGTGTACCAGCGGATGAAGGAGGCCGGCTACGACTTCCTCGGCGACGACTACACGTTCATCGCGGGCGAGGTCACCCCTGACGCGGCGCTCGGCACCAGGGTCGCCTACTTCAACGACCCGGACGGCACGAACCTGGAGATCATCCAGCCCAAGGGCGGCTTCGCCAGCTAGCGGTCCAGGGCCTTGCCGCCGGCCCGCCCGGCGGCGTCGGCCGTCACCCATCCGGGGCGCCGACGGCAGGCGAGGCCGGGCCGATCGCGTTCCGGCCCCGCCTTTCGCGTGGGCGGGCACGCTCCCGGCGTTCCGGTTCTTCGGTCCGCCCGGCCGAGCATCCTTGTTCGCGAACTCCGGCGCCGCCAGCGCCCACGGGTCGCCAGGGGCGACCGGGTGCTCGTCGCGGCGGCATCGACGGCGACGCACCACTTCGAGGCGGTGCCCCGCGGGGCGTTCGGCACCTGCCGCAGGTCAGCCATGGGGGTGCCCGGTGTCGGCGAGGAGTGGGCGGCCGCTGCGACGCGGACCGCATCCCACACGCCGTCCCGCCGATGCGGCTCGGGTGCGACCCGGGCCGCTTCTCGCCGGGGCCGGAGCAACGGGCGGCACCTGCGCGCCGCTGAATCCCGAGCGCCACCGGAATCCAAGGCTCAGGCGGAATGCCCGCCCTTGCATTTAGGCGCGTGTGCAACTATTGTTGGCGCGTGTAAGGCGCACTAGCAACCGCACGGAAGGTGGCGCCATGCCTCTCGCACTTCTCGCTCTGGCCATCGGGGCCTTCGGGATCGGTACCACCGAGTTCGTGATCATGGGTCTGCTGCCCGAGATCGCCGGTGACTACGGTGTGTCCATCCCCACCGCCGGCCTGCTGGTCACTGGCTACGCGATCGGCGTTGTCATCGGCGCCCCGCTGATGACGGTGCTCGGCACCAGGATCAGCCGCAAGACGATGCTGATCCTGCTGATGGGCCTGTTCGTGGTCGGCAATCTGCTCTCCGCGCTGGCGCCGAGCTTCGGCGTGATGCTCACCGGCCGCATCGTGGCCTCACTGGCCCACGGCGCGTTCTTCGGCATCGGCTCGGTGGTCGCCGCCGACCTGGTCGCCCCCGACAAGAAGGCGGGTGCAATCGCGACCATGTTCACCGGCCTGACCATCGCGAACATCGTCGGCGTGCCGCTGGGCACGTTCATCGGGCAGGCAGTGGGCTGGCGTACCACGTTCGCCGTCGTCGCCGCGCTCGGCGTGGTCGGCCTGCTCGGCATCGCCAGGCTCGTGCCCGCCATGCCCCGGCCCGAGGGCGCGCGCCTACGCGGGGAGCTGATCGCGTTCCGTAATCCGCAGGTACTGCTCGCGATGGCGATGACGGTGCTCGGCTTCGGCGGTGTCTTCGCCGCGATCACCTACGTCGCGCCGATGATGACCCACGTCGCCGGCTACTCCGACGGCGCGGTCACCTGGTTGCTCATGCTCTTCGGCGTCGGCATGTTCGTCGGCAACCTGCTCGGCGGCCGCTACGCCGACCGCAAGCTGATGCCGATGCTGTACACCACCCTCGGCGGGCTCGCCGTGGTGCTCGCGCTGTTCACCGTGTTCGCGCACAACAAGATCCTCGCCGCGATCGCCATCCTGCTCGTCGGGGCGCTCGGCTTCGCCACCGTGCCGCCGCTGCAGAAGCGTGTCCTCGACCAGGCCCACGGCGCGCCGACGCTGGCCTCGGCGGTCAACATCGGCGCCTTCAACCTGGGCAACGCGCTCGCCGCGTGGCTGGGCGGTCTCGTCATCGCCGCCGGCCTCGGCTACACCGCTCCGAACTGGGTCGGTGCCGTCCTCGCGGCCGCCGCGCTGGTCCTCGCCTTCCGGTCCGCCGCCCTGGAGCGCCGCACCCCCGCGCGTGAGGCCGCGGCCGCCGTCCCCGCCCCCACCCTCGTCCACCGCTGACCTCCCGTTCCTCCACACCGCCTCACCTCAGGAGACGCATCATGAACGCCACCGCCGCCGTCACTCCGCTGACCACCGCCGACGCCGATACCCTGATCACGGCCGCCCGCGCCGCCGCCGAGGCGGCCGGGGTCCCGGTCAGCGTCACCGTTCTCGACGCGGGCGGGCACCTGCTCGCCTTCCACCGCGACGACCGCGCCGTGCTGATCTCCGGCGAGACCAGCACCCGCAAGGCCTACACCGCCCTCCAGCTCAACGCGCCGACCGCCGACCTGGTCGACCTCGTCAAGCCCGACGGGCCGTTCCACTCCCTGCCGACCGCGCTCGACCGGCCGCTGCTGTTCATCGCCGGCGGCATCCCCGTGCAACGCGACGGCCGCCTGATCGGCGCGATCGGCGTCGGCGGCGGCGCCCCCGAGCAGGACCACGCCTTCGCCACCACCGCACGAGAGGAACTCACCCGATGACCGGCACCCCGCAGGAGGTCTTCGCCGACCACAGCAGCCGCCTCGGCACCGGGGACCTCGACCTGATCGCCGGGAACTACACCGAGGACGCCGTCCTGATCACCCCCGAAGGGTCGTTTCACGGACACGACGGGGTGCGGCAGGCCATCGGCCGGCTGCTGGCCGACCTCCCAGACGCCGCCTGGCAGCTGACCCCGCAGTTCGCGGGCGAGGTGCTGTTCCTGCAGTGGAGCGCCACCACCGACGCCCACCGGGTCGCCGACGGCACCGACACCTTCGTCTTCCGCGACGGCCTCATCAGCGCCCAGACCGTCCGCTACACCCTCACCGACCGCGACGCGTAAGGAACCGAACCACCCATGACCATCCCCACCATGACGCTGAACAACGGCGTCGAGATCCCCCAGCTCGGCTTTGGCGTCTTCCAGGTCCCCGACGACCAGACCGCCGCCGCCGTCACCGCCGCGATTCAGGCCGGCTACCGCTCCATCGACACCGCCGCGATCTACGGGAACGAGGCCGGCGTCGGCCGGGCCCTGGCCGCCTCCGGGCTGCCGCGCGAGGAGCGGTTCGTCACCACCAAGCTGTGGAACGCCGACCACGGCTACGACGCCACCCTGCGCGCCTTCGACGCAAGCCTCGCCAAGCTCGGCCTCGACTACGTGGACCTCTACCTGATCCACTGGCCCACCCCCGCCCGCGACCTCTACCTGGACTCCTGGCGCGCCCTCGAACGCCTCGCCGCCGAGGGGCGCATCCGCGCCGCTGGCGTCTCCAACTTCCAGCCCGCCCACCTCAAGCGGCTGCTGGACGGCAGCGCGCTCACCCCGGCGGTCAACCAGATCGAGCTGCACCCCGGCCTGCAGCAGGCCGACCTGCGCGTCTTCCACGCCCAGCACGGCATCGCCACCGAGGCGTGGAGCCCGCTCGCCCAGGGTGCCGTCCTGGACGACCCGGCGATCACCGCGATCGCCACGCGGACCGGCAAGTCCCCGGCCCAGGTGGTGCTGCGCTGGCACCTGCAGCTGGGCAACATCGTCATCCCCAAGTCGGTCACCCCGTCCCGCATCCGCCAGAACCTCGACGTGTTCGACTTCCATCTCACCGACGAGGAGATGGCCTCGATCGCCGCCACCGACCGCGGACTGCGCACCGGCCCACACCCGGACGAGCTCAACTGAGCCACGCGTCCGAGCCGGTACGCCGTCACCGGTAAGGCTCCCGAGGCCGTACGGCTCGGCCCGTACGGCCCATCGCTTCCGCTCCGTTCCGGGCAGACCGCCCGGAACGGAGCGCCGTCTCCCGCCCCTGGAAGTAACCACCGACCCCGACAGCGGGCTGTCCCGACGACTCGACCCCGACGCCGCAGCGCGTCCTCCGATGCTCGATCCACCTGGGTTGTCGAGCCGGGAGGCAACGCTACTTCGAGCCGAGCAAATCCCTGACTTGTCTACTGGAGGCAGATGCACGGGTCTGCAGCCCGTAGCGTCAGGGCGCCGGTCGGCACTGGCTCGCATACCCCTTGCCGCCCTCGGGGTGGCACTTCAAGAGCGTGCCGCCACTGGCCGGTCTTCGTCGCCGAAGGCATGACGGCAATCAAGACTCCGCCCTGCGCCCCGCGGGCGAACTGCTTCATCGAGCGCTGGGCCGCAGCCTCGGCGAGGAGTGCACCTACCACCTGCTCATCTACAACGAGGGGCACGCGCTGGCCGTAGTCGGTGAGTACGTGGACCACTTCGACAACCACCGACCACTTCAAGGACGACAGCAGCGACCACCCCACCATGACCCGGCCGTCGTCATCCCCATGAACATGCCCGTACGGCGCCGACGACGACTCTCCGGCGTGGTCCACGAGCACCACCTGACGCTGCATGGCAAGAGGTTTCATCCCCTGTTCAAACCGGGTTACCTCGCCAAACGATCTTTGTTCTCGCTGCTCACTCGCAATGTCTCTGCATCCAAGATGAAGAACGAGGAGCACGAGACATGCCGAACAGCCCCACCCGGCGCCACCTTCTGCAGGGCATAGGATTGCTGGGAGCCAGCGCGGCCGTGGGGGCGGCCCTGCCCCCAGCCGGCGCACACGCGGCCGATGCCGGGACGCCGGGGTCGGGCGGACGGCCCGATCCGTACGCACCCCGGTTCACCCTCGCGGTGATCCCCGACACGCAGTACCTGTTCGACGCCGACCGGGGCGACCCGGCCCCACTCGGGGCGACGTTCCGGTACCTGGTGACGGCACGCGCCGAAGAGAACATCGTCTTCACCGCACACCTCGGCGACGTGGTGGAGAACGCCGCTGCCGCGGAACTGGCCCAGGCGGGCGAGGTGTTCGAAATCCTCGACCGGCACCGGATGCCGTACAGCGTGCTGGCCGGAAACCACGACATCGACTCCCGCACCGACGACCAGCGCGGTGCCAGCCCTTACCTGGATGTGTTCGGACCCGCCCGGTTCCGCAAGATGTCCACCTTCCGGGGCGCCACACCGGACGGCTACAACACCTTCCACGTCTTCACGGCCGGCGGTCGGGAGTGGTTGCTGCTCGCCCTCGACTGGCGCCCATCGGCGGGCACGCTCGCCTGGGCCCGGGAGGTGCTCCGCACGCACCCGCGACTGCCCGCCATCCTCACCACCCACGACCTCGCATACGCCGACGGCACGGGCGAAGCACGGCTGTCCGGACACGGCCAGCGGCTGTGGGATTCGCTGATCAAGGAACACGACCAGATCTTCCTGACCCTGAACGGCCACTTCTGGCCATCGGGCCGCACGATGCTGCGCAACGCCGCCGGGCACGACGTCCACGTGCACATCAGCAACTACCAGGACCGCTACTACGGCGGCGGCGCCATGGCGCGCCTCTACCACTTCGACCTGGCGCGCAACACCATCGATGTCGAAACCCTATCGCCGTGGATCCTCGACAAGGACCCGACCCGGCGTAACGCCCTGGAGCAGCAGGAGGTGGAGCTGACCGATTCGACCAACCGGTTCAGCGTGGCAATCGACTTCGCCGAGCGGTTCGCCGGCTTCGCGCCGGTCCCGCCCCGGACAGCGAGGCCGGCCAGCCAGATGGTCGTCCCCGGCACCGTCGCCTACTGGCGTTTCGACCTGGGCAGCCCCGACGGGACTCCCGTTCCCGACGGCGCACCGATCCCCGACCTGTCCGGCCGCGGCAACCACCTGACCCGGGTCACCCTCCCGGGCAGCGACGCGTCGGCGCTGCGCAGCAGCAACGAGCACCACCCCGACCAGCCCGCGCACGCCAGCCTCTTCCTCAACGGGGGGAAGCAACCAGCGCGGGGGGCATACCTGCGCACCGCCGACGGCGCACCGATCAACGCCCTGACCTTCCGGTCCGGCTACACCATCGAGGCGTTCGTCAAACTACCGACGGACGTACGGGCCACGAAGCACGCCTGGATGAGCGTGCTGTCCAGGATGGGAAGCGGCCGGGACGCGGGCAAGTCCGGCGGCGATCCCGCCGAGCCGCTCGCCACACTCAGCCTCTCCGACGGCATGGCTCTGCAGTGGGCGGTCTTCCCGCTCAACCAGGAGGGCATCTCGACCAACTGGGGCCACGAGATGCGCGCCGGAGAGTGGTTCCACGTCGCCGTCGTCAACGACGGCCGGACCACGACGATGTACGTGGACGGCGCGAAGCTGCTGCGCAACCCCTCCACCCCGGCGACCGGGCTGGCCAGCAGCAACGAGCCGTGGCTGGTGGGGGCGTACCACTACGACCGCGTCGTGGAGCAGGGCTTCTACGGCTGGCTCGGCGACATCCGGATCGTGGACCGGCCGCTGCCGGTCGGCCAGTTCATGCGCGCCTGACCGCAGGCCGCCCGACGGGCGTCAACAAGAGGCCCTTCCTACCCTGGCGGCATCTAGGGGTCGTCGCAACACGTGGTCTGTTGATCAGGACGCGAGGAGTTTATGCAGGCGCTCGGCTGGGGTTCCCAGCCGAGCGTTTGCGTGGGCGGCGGTTGAGTTGGTCGGCGACGGTGGCCAGGTACTCGGGGTCGTGGGCGGACAGGTAGGTCCTTTGGGGAAGTACTGTCGCCGCCGACATGCCTCGGCGGACGCCGTCGGCGTAGCTGCCACCACAGTCCCGGCACACGATCTGGACGCCGGGATGCTGGCGCAACCAGGCGGCGAGGGTGGCGGCGGTGCCGTCGGACCAGGATGTCGATCGGCCGTCGGGCGTGCATGTCGAGAAGCACGGTGGCGTATCGGTGCCCGCTGCGGCTGACCGGTTTCCGCCATGGCCCGACCACCCGCCGCCTACGGGATGCGCCACCGGCGGCACCCGTGTCCCGCCCCGGTGTCAGTCCAGCCAGTACCAGCCGTCGCCAAGCGACCAGCGCATCCGGCAGGGGTCCGCGAAGCAGTCGAAGCTCGTGTCACCCGGCGTCCCGGTGAGGTACGCGTAGCCGGCCGCGCCGTCTGGCGTGCCGACCCAGACCGGCAGGAGGATGCCCGTCGGCCCGCTGCCCTCGGTGCCGATCCGCACCGCCCGTCCCATGGACGACACCAGGGGCAGCAGTTGGGTGACGTCGTGGCGGTTGCCGCCTGCCCGACTGATCCTCAGGACCGACGAATCACACGATCAACGTGCAAGGACGAGGCACTACGTAGCCAGGTTCTCCAGCGTCTCGAGGAGCACCTGGGACTCGGCGTCCCGCAGAATCGCCTCGCCCAGTACTGCCGCCGCCTGTGCGTACGAAGGGTCCTCCAGCACACGTCGAACCGTCCGGGCGATCTTTTTGGGCGGTGCCGTTCTGGGCAGCCGAAGGCCGGCGCCGCGCTCGGTCACCCGCACGGCGTTGTCCGCTTGATCGCGGCCGTGCGGCAGCACTACCAGTGGCACTCCCGCCGTGAGGGACTTGATGATCGTGCCGTGTCCGCCGTGCGTGACCACGAGGGCTGCGTGTGGCAGCACGGCTCGGTGCGGTGCCGATCGCACCACGGTCACGTTTGCTGGGGCCCGCACGATGGCCGGATCGAGTCCGGGGCCCGTGGTGACCAGGCCGCGTACGGGCTGGTCCGCGAGTGCGTCCACGATCCGTTGCAGGGTTCCGCCCTGATCCTGGAACGTGGATGACAGTGCGACCAGCACCAGGGGGTCGTCCGGAGGGGGTGACCACGTGATGCCGTCGGTTGCGGCCTCGGCCCAGGACGGGTCGTCGAGCACTGGCCCGACGTACCGCACGTTGGGCGGCAGGTCGGCCGGGAAGTCGAACGCCGGGCTGGTCATGAGGAGTTGATGCCGGGCGCGGCCGGGTTGGTCCAGGGCCGTGTTCCAACTCCGTCATCCCCAGGTCCCGGCGCAGGGCGTTGATCCGGGGCAGCACGTAGCGGTCCATTGTGCGCACGCTGACTGCGGCGATCAGCCGGTTCCGCGCCCGGCCCAGTCGTCCCGTGGCTGGCCGGAGGCCCATCCCCATCGGAGGCGCGCCGTCGGCGGGGAACGGGTAGATGTTGGGCAGCAGCACATCGAACGGCAGGTCCACTGACTCGGCGGCAGCCATGGCGCCGAACGCGAACACCGAGGTCAGTACCAGATCGGGGCGCTCATCAGCAATGGCGCCGAGCAGGTCGCGGGCGTATCCGGCGGCCGGGCCGGCGACCAGGTGGTCTGCCATGGCGCGTACCTGGGCGATCGGCCCCAGCTCCCAGTCCTTGTACGGGTTGTTGGCTGGGTCGCGGTCCCGCCGGTTGAGCCCCTCCGTCCATGGCACGAATACCGCGGCTGTGCGAGCGACCTCGGCGGCCATGGAGTCCTCGCCAAGCACGGTAACCCGGTGTCCCCGTTCGACCAGTCGGCGGGCGACGCCGAGTTCAGGCGGCACCGTGCCGCCGCCGTCGGTCAAAGCGAACAAATAGGTGTGCAATTCGCGGCGTACGCCTCGCATGCCGATTTCCTTCCCTTCACTCGGCGCTTTGTGATGTGCTGGTTGATCGGTGGTGTTCGGCCGGCTCCGGCCGGGGTCAGGGTCGGGTGTCGAGCCACTCCTGGAAGGTGGGGCCGGCGAGCTTGGCGTGCGGGCTGGGCAGGAACCCGCCGTTGGCGGCGATCTCGGCATCGGGCATGCCGGAGCCGTCGACGCCGACGACCTTGATGCCTCGGCGGGCACCGAGGAGTTGGGCCGCCTCTGACATGGTCTCCTTGCGGGGTCCGGCAACATCGGGGATCGGTCTTCCTGGGGCGGGTGCGTCGGGGTCGAGGGCAAGGTCGACCAGTGTCTCGGCCACGGTGCGGCAGGCCACGAGCTGGGTGGGCAGGGCCGGGATGTAGGCGACGTCGCTCCGCTGCCAGTCAAGGAGCTGACCGACGAACTCGTGGAACTGTGCGGCCCGCAGGATGCGGACGGGGAGCGGGCCGGACAGGAGGAGTTCCTCGTGTACCTTCTTGGCGGCGACGAAACCGGCGGTGGCCTTGTCGACGCCGATGATGGACGCCATGGCGATCTGGGCGACCCCCGCCTTCTGGCCCGCCTCATGCAGATTGCGGGCCGACGTGCGGAAGAAATCCGTCGCCGCCTCCTGGTCGGAGGAGTGCCACGAGGTGACGTCGATGATGGCCTCGACCCCGGTGAGGGCCTCGGCGAGGCCCTCACCGGTGATGATGTCCACGCCGGTGGCTCGGGACATCGGCACGACCTGGTGTCCTCTCTCAGCCAGGACGTCGACGACGTGGCGGCCCAGCCGCCCGGTCGCTCCCGCCACCGCGAACTTGGTGATGCTCGGTGAAGTAGGTGGCTTCGTGCCGTGGCCACGGCGGTGATGCGCTCCTCTGATTCCCCGATCCTGCGGAGGTTGTCGGTCTCCCGGATGGTGAAGTACGTGCTGCCGAGGATCTGCCCGGCGCGCAGCTGTAGCAGGCTGATGGTCGTCGGGGGAGTCGAACCGTTCTTGAGACCTTTGCAGGCCTGCGCCAACCTCCGCCATCTCGGGGACGAACGGGAGAGGGTTGGGCATGCGCGACCGGAGGTTGGTCGCCGTAGGTGTGGACATGCTGGGAATTCCTTACTCGTGGTGTTGCGTCGTTACGTGCAAGAGATCCCGGCGACCCGCTTTTTGTGACAGCGGGACCTATGTGACATGGCCCACGGGTCGTCGGTGTCACAAAGCGGCGGGGACCGGGATCGCATGGATATGGCACGGTCGCGAACGAACAGGCAGGAACCAGCGATGAGCGAACGAAGTGAGCAACCGACGGCCACAGCTCGTGGCAGTCGCATGGACGCGGCCACCGAGGCGTTCGTCGCTCACCGTAACCTTCTGTTCACTCTCGCCTACGAGATGCTCGGCTCCGCCGTCGACGCCGAGGACGTCGTGCAGGAGACCTGGCTGCTGTGGGTGGGCGTCGACCTCGGCACGGTGCTGGACCAGCGCGCGTCTCGATGGCGATGCTGCTGGTGTTGGAGACGCTCACGCCGACCGAGCGGGGCGGTGTTCGTGCTGCGCGAGGTGTTCGATGTGGACTACGACGAGATTGCCGAAGCCGTTGACAAGACTCCGGCCGCAGTACGCCAGATCGCCCACCGGGCACGGGCACACGTCGCCGCGCGCCGGCCCCGCGGCACCGGCTCCCCTGCCGAGCACCGAGCCGCGCTCCAGGCTTTCCAACGAGCGGTCGAAACCGGCGACCTGCAGAGCCTGCTCGACATCCTGGCGCCGGACGTCGTCGCCCTGAGCGACGGCGGCGGTGTCAAGCATGCCCTGCTGCGGCCCATCGTGGGGGCTGACAACGTTGCTCGCTTGCTGGCCCTCGGCTGGTGGAAACGCGACGCAGAGAGGTCGGTCGAGCTGGTGCAGATCAATGGTGGCCCGGGACTGCTCGTCCGAGTCAACGGCGAAATCGACGGCGTGGTAGCGGTGCGAGTGGAGAACGCCTACGTCACCGGCGCCTACCACGTACGCAATCCGGAAAAGCTGTCGCGCATGGAGCGGGAGACCGCCGTGACCCGCTGAGCCATTTCCAACCTTCCACGTCACAAGCAGCGCTTCCTACCCCCGACGGCTACGGGTGGCAGCCGCCCGCAGGCGTAGGTGTCAGGGCTCGGCTGCGAGCGCGTCCTGGCGCGGCTTGAGCCTGACGTCGACCCGAGAGCGGGTCAGATTCCGGCTCAAGCCGCCGTGCAGGAGCCGAATGTTGCGGGATCGTCAATCGGCCCGGGTGCGGAGGCTCCGCGTCAGGGTGGGGATCATCACCGCCGCAGGGACGAGGTGTAGCCCGAGGAGGGCGGTGATGGTGGCGGTGTCTGCCCCGGAAAGGAGGGGCGGGACCAACGAGATCGCGGTCAGCGCCACTGCCGTCCACACGAATCGCTCGGTGGGGCGAGCGCTCCAACGAAGAAGAGCGACGGCGATGACGATGCCCACGATCGAGAAGAAGCCGGTCACCACGGCGAACCCGGACAGCGGGATCGACTCGCCACCATCGGGCACCTCGAAGTCGACGCCAACGGCCTGGGCGAGCGCAGCGGCGAGGGTGGTGGCCACCATTGCTGCGAGCGTGGCAATGAAGCCGGTGACGGCGAGTCCGCGGAGCCGGTGGGTGTGGCTGGTCTGGCCCGACGCCGGGCCTGCGACGACCCCGGTGTCATTTCTGCTGTTCATGTCGTTCCTCCGTCATTCGGTAACTGGCGTACGGGGTGTGTTGACCGGCATGTGACGGCCGTGGCCCTGCGGGTGACGATGCGCACCCTCGCCGTGCGACGGCCGGGGTTCCGCAGGGCGCGGACGCCGGTGCCGCGGAGCCAGAACCCGGCGTCGCGTCCGAGGACCGGCCCGGGCTCGCCGTCGCGCAACTCCAGCTGCACCCGCCCCCGGGTGACGATGGCGAACGCGTCGCACCACTCCGCCGAGACCACCGTGGCACGCGCGCCACCGCGCAGCGCGAGCGTCCACACCGGGACTACTCCGTGCCGTCCGCCGGCAGGCGCTCCGGCAGCCCGAGCCGCAGGAACTGGTCGTCGTGGAAGATGACGATCTCGGTGATCGCCCCGCCGGTGACGCGCAGGACATCGATCGTCAGCGGCAGGTACGCGCGCTCCCGTTTCCGCCAGTGGTAGAAGGCGACGGCGGGCTGCCGGTTCACGGCGGTGGGGACGGCGCGCAGACCCGTCATGCCCTCGAAGCCGTCGTCGACCCAGTTGTTCACCACCGCGTCGCGGCCGACGTACAGGCCCGGCGTGGGCGGCATCGAGCACCGGACGTCGTCGCGCAGCATTGAGGCGAGCGCCGGGATGTCCGTGGCGACGCTGGCGTCGGTGAAGCGGCGCACCAGCTCGCGGGTCCCGGCGTCCTCCTCGCCGCCGGTCCAGTCCTGCCGCTCGGCAGGCAGATGCTCCCGCATGCCGGCGCGGGCCCGCTGCAACGCGCTGTTCACGGAGTTGACGGAGTCCCCGAGCAGCTCCGCGACGTCCTTCGCCGGCCAGCCGAGCACGTCCCGCAGGATCAGCACGGCCCGCGGGCGCGGCGCGAGGTGCTGGACCGCGACCAGGTACGCCAGCTCGATCGTCTCCCGCGCGACGGCAACCGTCTCCGGCTCGTCCGCGTCGCCCGCGGGCAGTTCGTCGAGCAGCCGGTCCGGGTAGGGCTGCAGCCACAGCACCTCGCCGCCGGTCGCCGGCTCCGGGCGGCACTTGGCGAGCAGGTCCAGGCAGGCGTTGGTGGCGATCCGGTACAGCCAGGCCCGGAACGTCGACCGCCCCTCGAAGGTCTCCCGCCGCCGCCAGGCACGGAGGAAGGTCTCCTGCACGGTGTCCTCGGCGTCCTCGAACGACCCGAGCATCCGGTAGCAGTGCACGTGCAGCTCCCGCCGGTGCCGCTCCGTCAGCCCCGAGAACGCCGGTTCGTCGACCTCGCCCAGACCGCTTCCGCCCAGCTCCTCCAGCCGCGTGTCCGCACTCATCACGTCATCCTTCCGCCTTGTCGTGTTCCGTCGTAGGTGTGACGGGTGCGGGCGCGACAACTCATCACTCGGGTCGGCCGGCATGGCTGACCCGGTGACGGATCCGGTGGCGGAGCACGACGCGCGGTACGGCGAGGAGGACCCGGGGCCCGCCGGAATGGGCGCGGGTGCGCGACCGCCTCGCTCGTGCCGGGGGCGCCTGGTTCACCACGACGCGGCGGACATGGACGCACGGGCACGGCACGAGGTCCACCGAAAGGATGGCCTTGATCGTGGCGCCGAGACCCGGCTCACCTGGGGAGATGCGCGCCCGAAGGGATTCGAAACCTGGTGCTTCCTACCAGCCAGCGTCGGAGGGCTCGCTGCTTCACCGCTGCTTTTCCCGTCCACCTGGACGCGGCCCGCCACCGCCTCGGCACGCCGATCGACCGGGGAACTTCCATCGGGACTTCAAGGCCCGCCGCCGCAAGCCTGGCGTGCGGGAGATCTCGGTGCACACCACCCCACGTACCTGACGGCCGGGACGACCACCCCTTCTCCCGGTAGTGCACGGTGATTGCCAAGCGTCAGTCCCTCGACGTCAGGCATCCACGGAGCAACCAGCAGAGCGAGCCCCACCCACCTCGCACCGGCCGCCAACCATCCAGAGTTTCAGGTCTGCCTTGCCGCCCGGTGCTGGTTGGCCAGGTCGGTGGCGAGCCCGTCAAGCCAGGGTCGAGCGTCGGACTGGGTGATGTCGAACCGGTTCCGAAGACGAAACGCCGCGACGAATGTCTCAGCGACAAGTTCGTCTGCGGCCGGCACACCGAAGCGTCGCGCCAGGTGGCGATGGATGCGCCGCGCGTGCCGGTCGATGATCGTCGAGAAGATTTCGGGATCCTCCTCGGACCAAGCGATGATTTCGGCGTCTGTCAATGCACTGTCGCCGACGTTCTTCCTCCGTCGTCGCAGGAGTCGCATGGTGGGCCTCTCACAGAAGAGCGTCATCCGTTGTCCGCATCCAGTGGCTGGACAGTTCAGGTATGGGGTGCGGCCGGCCGCTGGGACGGATGTCAGGTCCTTTGGCCGACTCGGTCGACGATGGCGAGGGCCAACACCGCCGATCCGCCTGCCGGCCCACCCACTCCGAGGAAGGTGTAGGTCTCGGGGTGGAAGACGAGCACGATCTCGCCCGAGCCGTGCGTCGATGGCCAGGTGATTCCGATGCCCGGTCGGCCCGCGGCGTCCTTGACGGGCTTCACGGCTTGCAGGTCCGGCATCGTCGCCGCGGCCTCGTAGAGCGCGGCCAGGGTCCGGGGGCGTAGGTAGCTGTCGGTGAGGTAGTAGAGGACCTCCTTGCCGACCGCATTGGCGTCGCCCGGTTCCCCCTTGGCACTCTCGGCCAGGAAGGCCCGCATCGCGGCGGCGTCGGTGGGCAGGTCGGCGCGGTAGGCGGGTGCTGGGGTGCACCGCTCCGTCTCGCCCGGTACCACCCGGCCGCCCTTCAGCACCACCGCCCGCCCATTCCGGCAGCCGGGAACGACTGTCTCCGTGCGGCTGCCGGCGGCAGAGGTCTCGATAACCAGACCGTCCCGCGTTCCGTCCACCGACGTCCAGCTCTCCCGCAGATCACGCCCCTGCTGCAGGCGTGTGTAGACGAACTGGCCCGGCCGGGGATCGACGTCGCGCACCCGCAGCGCGGCGGCCGCCGCGTTCTGCAGGATCTGGGTGGCATCGGCCCGTGCGGGTGGCGTG
Source organism: Micromonospora sp. NPDC002717 (assembly GCF_040295705.1). Taxonomy (NCBI): domain Bacteria; kingdom Bacillati; phylum Actinomycetota; class Actinomycetes; order Micromonosporales; family Micromonosporaceae; genus Micromonospora; species Micromonospora sp. NPDC002717. The sequence goes on from NZ_JBEOVW010000006.1 coordinate 78,691, forward strand.
CTGCCACCGAGCTGGTCCGGTACGAGCACCAGTGCGGAAGCGATCGCCCCCGCCAGACCCGCCGCCGCCACCCCGCTGAGCACTAGCCGCCAGGCCGGTCGCCTCGAGCGGGAAGGCGTCGGGCGCGCGGTGGACACCGTGGGCAAGGGCTCAGCAGCCGTCGCCGCCATGGCGGTCTCCAGCCGGCTGCGGGCCAGCTCCAACCGCTCGGCTGCCGGCAGCCCGGTCTCACCGCCGAGCTGCTGAAGCAGTCGCATCTCATCCATTGCTCAGTACCTCCTCGATCGTGCTGGCCGGTGCGCCGCCCAACCGTTCACGGAGCAGCTTGCGGGCCCGGTTGAGTCGTGATCGCACGGTGCCGACCGGAATCGACAGTGCGGCGGCGACCTCGTCGTACCTGAGTTCCTCCCAGGCGATCAGCAGCAACACGTCGCGATCTCCGTCGGAGAGCCTGGCCAGCGCTTCGAGGAGGGGCCGGCGGAGTGATTGCGCCGTCACCGCGGTGGCGACCCGGTTGGCGTGCGATGCCTCGCTCGTCGCGGGGACGTACGCCTGCCGCAGCCGGTACTCGCGCTCCTCGTTTCGCCGGTGCTGGCCAACGATCTTGGTGGCGATCCCGTACAGCCACGGCCGCGCGTTCGGATAGGTGGTGTCGAAGCGGTCGCGGTGGCGGAACGCCGCGAGGAACGTCTCCGCGACCAGGTCGTCCGCAGCCGGCACACCGAGGCGCCGTGCCAGGTAACGGTGGATGTGCGGCGCGTGTCGGTCGAAGATCGTCGAGAAGGTCTCCGGGTCCTGCACGGAGCGCTCGATGATCGCTGCGTCCGTCACCGCGCCGACATCGGCGTCCAACGTTGGTCTGAGTTCTTTCACGCAAGGCCTCTCGCGGAGCAGGGAAGCATCACCTGTTATCCGCACCTCGCGGCAAGAAGGTTCATGGGTGGCGGCCAACGATCACCCTGACCGTCCTGGTGCGGCACACGGCACGCGAACCTCCACATCCTCGGGGATCAAGGTGCCGTCCAGGATCGCGTACGCCAGCTTGAACGCCGCCGCGTCGGCCTTGAACTGCGCAGTCATCGATGCCGTGCCTCTGGGCGAAGACCCGGTGGTGATCGTCCGCGTACCGAGCGTCTCCGGCGGCTCCGGTTGGTGGGGGTCGTACGGCGTCCGGCTTGGCAGATACTGGATCTCCATCTACGATCAGTGCAATTGCACACCTTACTGATGGCGTGCGTGCCCGCAGTAGGTGGTGATCGTGTTCGGTGCCGTAGGGGCGACAGAGGTTCAGCCGGCCGCGGCGGCGAAAGGAGGGTGTCGATGACCGTCACCGCGACCTACACGATCCCTGGCATGCGCATCCGGGACCACGTCAGCGAGGTGCCGCTGGACTGGTCCGACCCGACGCGCGGCGGCATCCAGGTCTTCGCCCGTGAGATCGTCGATCCCACACGGGCCGGGGAGGACCTGCCGTGCCTGGTCTACCTGCAGGGCGGGCCCGGCGGGAAGGGCCCCCGTCTGCTCACCCGGTCCGGCTGGCTTGGCCTGGCACTGCGCGATCACCGCGTGGTCCTGGTCGACCAGCGTGGCACCGGCCGCAGCACCCGCGTCGATGGCCGCCGGATGGGCGCGTTCGCGACGGCGGAGGAGGCCGCCAGCTTCCTCGCGTGCTTCCGGGCTGACTCGATCGTGGCCGACCACGAGCACCTGCGGAAGTCCGTCTTCGGCGGCGAGCGCTGGTCCACCCTCGGGCAGTCGTACGGCGGCTTCGTCACGCTGACGTACCTGTCGAAGGCGCCGGAGGGCTTGAGTGCCTGCTGCGTCACCGGTGGCCTGCCTGGTCTCGACCCGTCGGCGGCGGAGGTCTACCGGCGGACCTACCCGCGGGTGGAGGCGAAGAACAGGGAGTTCTACCGGCGCTACCCGCACCAGGCCGCGCAAGTGGGTCGGATCGCCGATCGGCTGGCTGAAGGCGACGTGTTGCTGCCCGACGGCGATCTGCTAACGGTCCGACGGTTGCAGTCGCTCGGCGTCGACCTCGGCATGAAGCCCGGACACGAGCGCATGCACTGGCTGCTCGATGAGGCGTTCTCCGGGGACGAGCTGTCGGCGACGTTCCTGCACCAGGTGCTGGCCAGGACGGCATACAGTGACAACCCGCTCTTCGCGGCCCTGCACGAGAGCATCTACGGACATGGCGCCGCTGCCACCGGCTGGGCGGCCCAGGCGGAGCGGGAGAGGCATCCGCAGTTCGCCGAGGAGGCCAGGCCGCTGCTGTTCACCGGCGAGATGATCTACCCCTGGATGTTCCAGGAGATCGCCGAGCTGCGTCCGTTCCGCGGCGCCGTGGAAGCGTTGGCGGTCCGGGATGAGTGGCCGCCGCTCTATGACCTCGACCGGCTTGCCGCCAACGAGATTCCGGTGGTGGCCGCTGTCTACTACGACGACATGTACGTGGACGCGGGTCTGCAGATGGACACGGCGTCCCGGGTGGGCAACGTCCGGACCTGGATCACCAACGAGTACGAACACGACGGCGTACGCGAGGACGACCGGGTCTTCGCCCGGCTGACCGAGATGCTCCGCGAGGCGGGCGCAGGAGTCAGAGGTATCGATGGAGCTGACAGGAACCCGTCCGCTCCCCGGCAGGAGGGAATTTCCGTTGCGTGATGGCAGGCCGCCGAAGCTTTCCGACGTCGCGGCGTTCACGGAGTACATGACGACGGGCTGGGACGTGCCCGACCGCACCCCGTCGGTCGTGCCCGGCGCCGCCGAGGCGGCCGCCGCCCACCGGGCCCGCCTGGCCGAGGCCCTCCCGGGCCGCACCGTCGTGCTGGCGGCGGGGGAGGCGCCCGTACGCAGCAACGACACGAGCTACGACTTCCGTCCGGACAGTGACTTCTTCTGGACGACCGGCTGCTCGGTCGAGAACGCCGTCGTGGTGCTGCGCGGCGGCGACGCCACTCTCTACCTGCCGCCGCCGGCCCAGCCCGGTGACTCCGGGTTCTTCGCCGACGCCCGCTATGGCGAGTTGTGGGTGGGCGCGGCGCCAGGGTTGGCCGACTGGGCGCGGGCGCTGGACGTCGAGGTTCGGCCGCGCGCGGAACTCACCGAGGACGTGACCCGGGACGAGGAGGTCGCGCGAACCCTCGCCGAGTTGCGCATGTACAAGGACGAGTGGGAGATCGGGCAGCTCCGGGAGGCGGTGGACCGCACCGTCGAGGGCTTCGCCGCGGTCGTCCGCGAGATCCCCACCGCGATTGCCGGGCCCGGGGAGCGGTGGCTGCAGGGCACCTTCGACCGGTACGCCCGGGCGTACGGCAACGGCCCCGGCTACACCACGATCGTCGGTAGCGGCCGGCACGCGCCCACCCTGCACTGGGTGCGCTGCGACGGCCCGGTGCTGCCGGACGAGGTGCTCCTGCTCGACATGGGGGTCGAGGTCAACAGCTACTACACCGCCGATGTCACCCGGACGTTTCCCGCCTCCGGGCGGTTCTCGCCGGCGCAGCGGCAGGTGCACGACCTGGTGGAACAGGCCCACAGAGCCGGGTTGGCGGCGGTTGGTCCGGGCCGCCGGTTCACCGAGTTCCATCACGCGGCGATGGAGGTGATCGCGCGGGGCCTGGCGGACTGGGGACTGTTGCCGGTCTCCGTGGACGAGGCGCTGTCCGACACCGGGCAACACCACCGGCGCTATCTGGTGTGCGGAGTCGGCCATCACCTGGGGCTGGACGTGCACGACTGCGGCCGAGCTGCGGAGGACGCCTATCAGGGTGCGGTCATGGCGCCCGGCATGGTGCTGACGGTCGAGCCCGGACTGTACTTCCATCCGCACGACCTGACCGTGCCTCCGGAGCTGCGCGGGATCGGTGTGCGTATCGAGGACGACCTGCTGGTCACGCCCGACGGTCAGGAGGTGTTGTCCAGCGCGCTGCCGCTGGAGGCCGACGGTCTGGAGAAGTGGATGGCCGTCAACTTGATGATGTGACATTGCACTGGATGCTTTCCCCATACGATCGATGAGGAGCCAGCAGTGACCACCCCCGCAAGGCCCTGGCGCGGCGTACACGTCGCGACGGCGCTGCCCTTCCACGACGACCTCTCCATCGACTACGACGCGTTCGCCGAGCACGTCGGGTTCCTCGCCGCTGGAGGCTGTGACGGCGTGACGCCCAACGGCTCGCTCGGTGAGTACCAGACGCTGACCCCGCAGGAGCGGGAGCGCGTCGTCGAGACGGCCGTACAGGCCGCCCCCGCCGGATTCGGCGTCATGCCCGGCGTCGCCGCCTACGGCGCGCTCGAGGCCCGCCGCTGGGCCGAGCAGGCCGCCGAGGCCGGAGCCACCTCCGTCCTGCTGCTGCCGCCCAACGCCTACCGCGCCGACCGCCGGGCAGTGGTCGAGCACTACCGCGAGGTCGCGCGTGCCGGACTGCCTGTCGTCGCCTACAACAACCCGATCGACACCAAGGTCGACCTGGCGCCTGCGCTGCTTGCCGAACTGTTCCAGGAGGGCTTGATCGTCGGCGTGAAGGAGTTCACCGGCGACGTGCGCAGGGCGTACGAGATCACCGAACTGGCCCCCGGCCTGGACGTTCTGGTCGGCGCCGACGACGTGCTGCTCGAACTGGGTGTCGCCGGAGCCGTCGGCTGGATCGCCGGCTACCCGAACGCGATCCCGGAGAGCACCGTGGAGCTCTACCGGCTGGTCACCTCAGGCGACCCCGCCGACATCGCCAAGGCCCTGCCGATCTACCGGGACCTGCACGCGCTGCTGCGCTGGGACTCCAGGACCGAGTTCGTCCAGTCGATCAAGCTGTCGATGGACGTCGCCGGCCGCAAGGGCGGCGCCTGCCGTCCGCCACGCCTGCCGCTGCCGTCCGAACTGGCAGTCAGGATCACCGCCGACACCGAAGCGGTGCTCGCCAAGGGCTACCGATGAGATCCCGCCGCACGTTCCACGTCGTCGACTCGCACACCGAGGGGATGCCCACCCGGGTCGTTGTCGGCGGCATGGGCACCATCCCCGGGGCGACCATGGCCGAGCGCAGGCTGTGGTTCATGGAGAACAGCGACGACGTCCGCACGTTGCTGATGTACGAACCGCGCGGCCACGCCGCGATGAGCGGCGCGATCCTGCAGCCGCCGACCCGTCCCGACGCCGACTACGGCGTGCTCTTCATCGAGGTATCCGGACTGCTGCCGATGTGCGGCCACGGCACGATCGGCGTCGCGACGGTCCTCGTCGAGACCGGGATGGTGCCCCTCGTCGAGCCGGTGACCACGGTCAGGCTCGACACTCCCGCCGGCCTGGTCGTCGCCTCCGTGACGGTGCGCGACGGCGCGGCGGAGTCGGTCACCATCCAGAACGTCCCGTCTTTCGCGTACGCGATCGATCGGAAGATCGAGGTGCCGGGCGTCGGCGCGGTCGAGTACGACATGGCCTTCGGCGGGAACTTCTACGCGATCGTCGACCTGGCGGACCTCGGGCTGCCCTTCGACCGCGCCCGCGCCGGGGACCTGCTCGCCGCGGGTCTGGCGATCATGGATGCCGTGAACGAGCAGGACCGGCCGGCGCACCCCGAGCGTGACGACATCAGCGGCTGCCACCACGTCTACCTGAAGGCCCCCGGCTCCACCGCCAAGCTGTCGCGGCACGCCATGGCCATCCACCCCGGCTGGTTCGACCGGTCTCCGTGCGGCACCGGCACGAGCGCCCGGATGGCGCAGTTGTGGGCGCGGGGCGAGCTGGGCATCGGCGAGGACTTCGTCAACGAGTCGTTCATCGGCACCCGCTTCACCGGGCGGCTGCTCGGCGAGACCACGGTCGGGTCGCTCCCTGCCGTGCTGCCGTCGATCACGGGCAGGGCATGGGTCACCGCGACGGCACAGCTCCACCTCGACCCCACCGACCCGTTCCCCGCGGGATTCCTGCTGTGAGCCCGGTGCCGGTCCCGGACCTTCCTGACATCGGTCGCAGAGAGAACCTCCGCGACCGGATCAGGGAGGCCCTGCGTGCGGCGATCATCTCCGGCAAGCTGGAGCCTGGCGTGGTGTACTCGGCTCCGGCGCTCGGCGCGCAGCTCGGCGTGTCGCCCACACCGGTGCGGGAGGCCATGCTCGACCTGGTCAAGAGTGGCCTGGCCGTTCCTCATCCGAACAAGGGCTTCCGCATCACCGAGGTGTCCGAGGAGGACCTCGACAACCTGGCCGCCGTGCGGCTGCTCATCGAGCCGCCGACCGTGCGGAATGTCGTGGCGGTGATCCCGAAGGCGGACTTCCCCGAGCTGAGGGCACTCGCGCAGGCCATCGTCGACGCGGCGGAGCGCGGCGACCTGGTCGGCTACATCGAGGCCGACCACGTCTTCCACCTGACCCTGCTCGGCTACAGCCGCAACCGGTTCCTGGTGGATGTCGTGTCCGACCTGCGCTCGCGGACCCGGTTGCTCGGCCTGACCCCACTGTTGGAGAGCGGCAGACTGGGCCGCTCGGCGGCGGAGCACCACGAGCTCCTGGACTTCATCGAAGCCCGCGATCCGTCCGGGGCCGAACTGCTGATGCACCGCCACATCGGCCACGTTCGCGGTCTGTGGGCAGACAGCGCCAAGGACGCCCCATGAGGCGAAGCGGGGCGGCATGACCGAGCGCAGCGAGCGGACCCTCGGGCACCGCGCGGTCGAGCCGCGTGGTGCCGTCCACCGTGGGGAAACGACGGCGTGAGCGCGGACCTGGTGGTCGTCGGGGCAGGCGTGGTGGGCGCTGCCAGCGCGTACTTCGCGGCACTGGCGGGCCTGCGGGTGGTCGTCGTCGAGCGCGGTGCGATCGCCGGCGGCACCTCCAGCGCCGGCGAGGGGAACGTGCTGGTGTCCGACAAACAGGCCGGTCCCGAGTTGGACCTGGCACTGTACTCGCAGCGGGTCTGGCGCGAGGATCTCGCCGAGCACGGCGATCTGTGGGAGTTCGAAGCCAAGGGCGGGCTGGTCGTAGCGGCATCGGAGCAGAGCCGTGCCGCACTGCGTGAGCTCACCGTCCACCAGCGCCGCTGCGGTGTCGCGGTTCGCGACGTCCCGCCAGCCGAGTTGCGCGACTACGAGCCGCATCTGTCGCCGCGGCTCGTCGGTGGCGCCTACTACCCACAGGATGCCCAGGTCCAGCCGATGCTGGTGGCGGCCCACCTGCTCCGGCTGGCCCGCGAGCGCGGCACGCGCGTGCGTACGCACACCGAGGTGACGGGGTTCCTCCGCGACGGCCCGCGGGTGACGGGCGTACGCACCTCGGGAGGAGACATCCCGGCCAGCGCGGTGCTCAACGCCGCCGGCACGTGGGCCGGCGACCTCGCCGGCCTCGCCGGAGTGCGTGTCCCCGTGCTGCCCCGACGGGGCTTCGTCCTGGTCACCCAGCCGATGCCGCCCCGGACGATCCGCCACAAGGTGTACGCCGCCGAGTACGTCGGTGACGTGGGCAGCTCCGACGCGGCACTGCAAACCTCGCCCGTGGTCGAGGGCACCGTCGCCGGCACGATCCTCATCGGCGCGTCGCGTGAGCGCGTCGGACTCGACCGGACCATGTCCGTCACCGCTGTCGGCACGCTCGCGGCCAAGGCCATCGCGTTGTTCCCGATGCTCCGGCAGATCCGGGTGATGCGCACCTACCTCGGTTTCCGTCCCTACTGCCCGGACCATCTACCCGTCATCGGTCCGGACACCCGCGCACCCGGCCTCTGGCACGCCTGCGGCCACGAGGGTGCAGGCATCGGTCTCTCCGTCGGCACCGGCAAGTTGATCGCCCAGGCGCTCGTGGGGGAGCGGACCGACCTGGATCTCACCCCGTTCGCACCGGACCGCTTCGCGCAGGACGAGGAGGCGTTTCGATGACGCACCGGATGACATTCCGCGGTGCCGCCGTGCCGGCCGAGCCCGGCCAGAGCGTCGCCGCCGCGCTGATCTCCGCCGGAGTCACGAGCTGGCGCACCACCGGCAGGGGCGGCACGCCGCGAGGACTGTTCTGCGGCATCGGCATCTGCTTCGACTGTCTCATCACGGTCGACGGCGTTCCCGACCAGCGCGCCTGTCTCGTCGCCGCCGCCGACGGCATGCGCCTCGGCGATGACGCCGGGCCGGACACACCAGACGCCGGCGACCGGGGGGACAGCGATGCCGCACGTGCCTGACGTCGCCGTGGTCGGCGCGGGACCAGCCGGCCTCGCCGCCGCCGTAGAAGCCGCCGAGGCCGGGCTCGAGGTCACCCTCATCGACACCGCCGCGCAACCCGGTGGGCAGTACTGGCGGCACTACGACGAGGCCCACGCCCGTCCCGACGATCGCGTCGGCCACCACGGCTGGCCGGTCTTCACCCGGCTGCGGGACCGCCTGAACGCCCTCCGCGCAGCTGGCCAGGTCCGCTACCTCCCCGGCCACCAGGTCTGGCTCGTCACCCGCGACGCTGGCGGGACCTTCACGCTCCGGATGACGGCTGCCACGTCCACCGTCACCCCGTTGGACGGCGCGGACCTCACGCTCGTCGCGCGAACGCTGATCCTGTGCCCAGGAGGATACGACCGGCAACTACCCGTGCCCGGCTGGGACCTGCCCGGCGTGATGACCGTGGGGGGAGCGCAGGCCCTGCTCAAGGGGCATCGAACGGCGGCGGGGCGGCGTGCGGTCATCGCCGGCACCGGCCCGTTCCTGCTCCCCGTGGCCACCGGCCTCGCGCGTGCCGGAGTGACCGTCGCAGCCGTCATCGAGGCCAACGCAACGCTGGGCTGGCTACGCGATCCGCTCGGCGCGATGTCCGCGCCGGCCAAGGGCGTCGAGGCGCTCCGGTACGCGATGCTGATGGCCCGACACCGCATCCCGTACCGGCCGAGGACCGTGATCCGTGAGGTGCTCGGGAAGGACCGGGCGGAGGCGGTCCGGGTCGCCCGGGTGGACCGCGACGGCCGCCCGACCGGGCCGGACGAGGAGATCGCCGCCGACCTCGTCGCACTCGGTTGGGGCTTCACCCCCTCGCTCGAACTGCCGCTCATGCTCGATGCCGAAACGGCGAAGGACACCGACGGATCGCTCGTCGTGGCCGTCGACGACCGTCAGCGCAGCAGCGTCGAAGGACTGTACGTCGCTGGTGAGGCGACCGGTGTGGGCGGCGCGGCGCTGGCCGTCCACGAAGGGCGGCTGGCCGCGCTCGCCCTCGCCGACGCGCGCGGCTGCCCGACCGACCGGGCGCTGATGAGGCGGTTGCGACGGGCCGTCCGGCGGGGCCGCAGGTTCGCCGCCGCCATGCACCGCACCTATCCGGTGCCAGGCGCGTGGCCCGAGTGGCTGTCGGAGACGACGCTGGTCTGCCGCTGCGAGGAGGTCTCATACCGCGACCTGCGCCGGGCGCACGACCACCTCGGCGCGGAGGACGCGCGCACGCTGAAGATGCTGGCCCGGCCTGGGATGGGCTGGTGCCAGGGACGGGTGTGCGGCCATGCCACCGCAGGGATCGCGGCCTGGCTGACCGGGCGTGAGACCACGACGGACGACCTGCGCCCGCTGGCCACCCGCAGCCTCGCTGTGCCGGTGCCCCTGGGAGAGCTCGCTGCCCTGGCTGAGGACACGACGCCCGTCGAGAAGGAAGAAGGAGGACGAGACGGTGAATGACGTGTTGAGCGTCGACCCGCGTACCGGCAGGCCGCGCGAGCGCGTGGCGGCCGAGTCGACGGCGCACGATGTGGACCAGGCGGTGCGCACGGCCGCAGCCGCCGGTGCGGCACTGCGGGACCGCGCCGCGCGTACGGACCTGCTTCGCGCAGCCGCCGCGCTCCTGGAGGCGAACGGCGAGGAGATCATCGCGACCGCCGACGCGGAGTCGGCGCTCGGCCCGGTACGGCTCAGCGGCGAACTCGCCCGCACGTGCTACCAGCTGCGCATGTTCGCGGACGTGGTCTCGGCCGGCACCTACCTGGGCGTGATCATCGACCACGCCGACCCGTCGGCGCAGCCCGTACCTCGCCCCGATCTGCGTCGCTACAAGGTGCCGCTGGGCGTGGTCGGGGTCTTCGCGGCGAGCAACTTCCCCCTGGCGTTCAGCGTGCCAGGCGGCGACACCGCGAGCGCTTTGGCCGCGGGGTGCCCGGTGGTGGTCAAGGCACACCCGGACCATCCCGCCACATCCGCCCTCTGCGCCCGGATTCTTCGGTCGGCGGCGGCCGAGGTCGGACTGCCCGAGGACGTTCTCCGCCTGGTCCACGGTTTCGACGCCGGCCTGGAACTCGTACGCCATCCACTCACCGCGGCCGTGGGGTTCACCGGCTCGGTGCGTGGCGGCCGCGCCTTGTTCGACATCGCATCCTCCCGGCCACGGCCGATCCCGTTCCACGGTGAGTTGGGCAGCCTGAACCCGGTGGTGGTGACCGAACGCGCAGCCGAGACCAGGGCGGAGGAGATCGGAGCGGGGCTGGCGGCCTCGTACACGCAGGGCATGGGCCAGTTCTGCGTCAAGCCGGGTCTCGTCCTTCTGCCCGAGGGACCAGCGGGTGACGCCGTCGTCCAGACGGTCGTCGCGGCGGCAGTCCCGTCCGGGCCACTGCTCGACCCGCGCATGCGGGAGGCGTTCCTCGCCGGGGTACGCGCCCGCGCGGCGCTACCAGGGGTGGCGGAACCGCTCGGGGCGGGCGAGGCTGGCGATGACGCGGTGCCGCTGGCCGTACGGCCGGGCGTACTGACCGTCGCGGCGTCGCGGCTCGACGGAGGGGCGTACCGGGAGTTGCTCGAGGAGTGCTTCGGACCGGTCACCGTGCTGGTCCGCTACGGCTCGACGGCCGAACGGGACACGGTGCTCAACGCCTTGCCGGGCAACCTCACGGCGACGGTGCACCTGGCCGCCGACGAGCGGGACGACGCGGCGGCGGACCTGGTCGCCGGGTTGAGCGAGATCGCGGGACGGGTCGTGGTCGACGGCTGGCCCACTGGGGTGACGGTCGCCCCCGCCATGCACCACGGCGGACCGTACCCCGCCTCCACGAGCGGCTCGACCTCGGTGGGAAGCACCTCGATCGAGCGCTGGCTGCGCCCGGTCTGCTACCAGAACGTCCCGGATCCGATGCTTCCACCGGAATTGCGCGAGGCCAACCCGCTCCGCGTCCCCCGGACGGTCGACGGCGTCAGTACGACCTGAACCGGGTCGGGCGCGGGTGGTGCCCCGGCCGGTGGCCGGAGTGGGCCGCGCCCTGATCGTCCCGCCGATCGGGAGCCTGAGGGTGAGTCTGCGTCACCCGCAGCCGAGTATTCCGCGGCAGCCGGAACACCGGCAGCGCACGCGACATCGTCCGCTCATCGGCCCGGGTGTTCGAGCGATGTCACATCCCTGTGGTGGAGTGCTTGCCATGGGCGTGCTGTATGACTACTTCCGGGCAAAGGATGACGCTGCGGCTGTCAGGCTGATGGAGGAGCTCGGTGGCGGGCCGGTCGTTGTCAGCAGCGCCGGCGCGACTGTCGATGCGATTGACCTCAAGGGCATCGAGTATTGCTGGTGCTGCCTGTGACTCACGCAAGCGTGTCGCTCGCCCGATGCCGTCCGGCGCCGAACGAGTCGAACACGCAGCCGTGAATCATGGGAGATTCCTCGCTGACATCGGCTCACGCCGCGGTCGTCGCGTCGGCCGTGCCCGGGCATAGTGGGGCGGCGTGCCGATGACGTGCATTGGCCGAGGTGAGCGTGTGCGTCTGCTTGTTGGGACGAGGGTGGGTGCTGCACGAGGTGCGGCTTGATGTCGCTCCGGTGGCGTTGCCGCAAGCGTTGCAAGCGGTCTGTCGGGCTGAGTTCGGCCGCGGTGTGCTATTCGTACTCCTGCCCGCACCGGGCCAGTTCTGCGAGATCGGCCCAGCCGAGGAAGCCGATGGTGTGCTCGCCCGGCTCCGGATCGTTCACCAACGGCACGACGGGGCCAGGAACTGGTTTCCGTAGGCCGTCGTCTTCGTGCCAGCCGCCCAGTGCTCCGGCCATCCCGCATTCCAGGTACGCCTGCGGATCAAAGTTGTACCAGCGGATGTCCGTGGCTCGCGCACATCCTGCCGTACGGGGGGCGTCAATGCCGAACCGGGCGTACTCGTCCAGCGGTCCCTGATCGGCGAAGTCGGCCAGGTCCGCGATCTGAGACAGCACGATGGCTTCCCAGTCGGCATACGACGTCGGCTCGTCCGTGTAGCGAAACGAGGCGCAGCGCCACGAGGCCTGCAGCGGCGCCGGCTCGACCATGCCCGCCGCCACGACCATCGCGGCAACCGTATCCAGGTCCAGCGAGACCCGATCCGACAGTGGCCGGGCAACCCGCCACCACGAACGCAGGAACACGTCCAAACTACGCGCGGTCGCGTTCATACCTTCGCCTTCCCGGACAAGGCGTCGGTACAGGTCGCGGTTTGTGCGGCAGGCCGGCCCGGGTGGCCCGTCGACCCAGTAGGTCTGCTTGTGCACCACACCAGACTCCAGCGCCAGGACCTTGGCCAGCGCCTCAACCCGGTCAGCGAAGGTGCCCATCCGGACCCGGTTGCCGTTGTCGTCCTGCCGCCAGAGCTCCCACACCGCCACAGCATCACCGTAGTCGTGGCCTCTCTCCGGCGAACAGCCACATCCGCTCGTGTCGACCGTGCGCGCTGTGTCTCAGTGCGCGATGGCCTCAGGGAGTGTCTGCGACATGAGCAAACCATCTAAGAGCGTGTCTCAGGTGGCGGTCGGCTGACCTTGGTGGTAGATCACTTCTACTGTGGACGAGCGGTTGATCTCTGAGTGGGTGCCTGACGAGCTGTGGAGCCTGGCCAGACCGTTGGTTCCGCCGCCGCCTCGACGTCCGCAGGGCGGAGGTACACCGCCGATCGATGCGCGGGCGGTGTTCGCCGCGATCGTGTACGTGTTGACCACTGGCTGCGCGTGGCGGCACCTGCCACCCGGGTTCGGAGTCTCCAAGGCCACCGCGCACCGCCGGTTCGTCGCCTGGACCCGGGCCGGGCTGTGGCGCAGGCTGCACGTCGCCGCCCTGGACCAGCTCGGCGCGAAGGGTTTGATCGACTGGTCGCGCGCCACCGCCGACGCGGCGTCGGTGCGGGCGAAAAGGGGGGCGACCTGACCGGCCCCAGCCCGGTCGACCGAGGCAAACCCGGCAGCAAGATCCACGCCCTGTCCGACCGCGACGGGCTGCCCCTGTCCGTCGGCGTGTCCGCCGCGAACACCCACGACAGCCGCTGCCTGGAATCCCTGATCCAGGCCGTCCCCGCCGTCCGCTCCCGACGCGGACCCCGCCGACGCCGCCCCGACAAGCTGCACGCCGACAAGGGCTACGACTACCCCCACCTGCGTCGCATGCTCCGCGCCCGCGGCATCCGACCCCGCATCGCCCGCCGCGGCATCGAGTGACCGAACCGCCTCGGCCGACACCGCTGGGTGATCGAGAGAACGTTCGCCTGGTTCACCGGCTACCGCCGACTGACCATCCGCTACGAACGCTCGGCCAGCCTCTACTGCGCGTTTGTCACCCTCGCCGCCGCACTCACCTGCCACAAGCGCTACCTCAAACTCACCACCTGAGACACGCTCTAAGGAACAGAAATGTCTGTCGACGTGACACGGGCAATAGAAGGTTCTGAAAGCCACCTACGGCTGGTACTGGGCGGCGGATGTGCTGACCGCGGCCGACGCCCGGGTGCAGCTGGCGCATCCGTTGGGAGTGGAGGGGTTCGCCATGAGCATGCACCGGATCTGCGCATCGCTTTGCCTCATGAACTGGACCGACAGCTCCAAGCACGACAATGCCGCCAGAAAGCTGACTGCACGGTGGTTCAGGCTACGAGCAGGCGGAGACCGAGCTCTGCCGTGTCGAGGGCGACGAGGTCGCGGTTGCGCTCGGCCCAACGGCCTGAGGAAAGGTCTTCGCGGAGCATGCTGACCGCCCGTTGCTCAGCCTGCGGTCCAACTCTGGTCCATACCGAAACCGCGCGGCGTACATGTTCGTCCAGGTACGCCTCAGGCCGGCGCCAGTATGCCTCGAAGAAGCCGTCAGCGCAGTCCCACGGGACGAGCACCGGCTCCGCACGTCCTCCGATGGCGCGGGTCAGATCGGCCAGGGACGGCCAGCCGACGAGGAGGTCTGCGAACTCAGGCAGGTAGTCGCGGGTGAGCCAGAACCGCTGACGCCAGCCGGTGTCATCAGCGTCGTACGTGAACACCACCACGCGGCGGGCCACACGCCGCATCTCACGCAACCCGGCGACCGGGTCCGGCCAATGATGAACGGTGCTGACCGCCATCGCCGCGTCAAAAGACTGGTCCTCGAACGGCAAACTCTCCGCAGCGGCGGCCACGCACGGCGCCGCGCCCACGGGACGCTGCGCCCGCATGACCGCCGACGGTTCCACCGCCGTGACGTCGCGGTCGGGTGGTTCGTATGAGCCGGTGCCAGCCCCGACGTTCAGCACCGTTCGTGCGTCCCCCAGCGCATCCCAGATGCGCGCGGCGATCCGTGGCTCGGTGCGCCGCGTCGCTGGGTACGCGGATCCGATGGCGTCGTACAACTGTGCGCCGAACACTTTCAGTTGCTCCTCCGGCGTCGTCCTGATTCCCATTGCTCGTGCCTCCAGTTCCCTGTCTATGGCCGTCACCATGGCAGCAGCGCGGTCGCGCTGGTCCATCAGCAGACCGCGCAGCCGGCACAGGTGCGCGACTGCGTCGGTCGCCGGATCGTCAACCAGATCCGCGATCTCCCGCAATCCGAAGCCGAGCCGCCGGTAGGCGAGCACCTCCCGGAGCCGCTCCACATCGCCCGCTGAGTAGGCCCGGTGCCCAGCCGCAGTCCGCGTGGACGGCTTCAGCAGGCCGATCTCGTCATAGTGATGCAGTGTGCGGACGCTGACACCGGCCAACTCCGCCACACGCCCCACGGTCAGGTGCTCCTCCACGCCACCGACTATGTGGCATGACGCCGCGTGAGGAGCAAGCGCTTCGCTGCTGGCGTCATCGAGTTCCACGCGTCCCAGGCCCGTTCGGTGCGGATGACCTCGTCGGTGTCGACAGGGCGGCCATGCTCGACGCTGTGGTCGCCGACCCGGCCGGCACAGAAGGCGAGAATGATCTTCCTGACCCCGGCCGCGGACGGCAGGACGGAGGTGGTGCCGGAGCTCTCCGGCGGGATGGGTCGGGGTCCGACCGCACCGCCGGGCAGCGTGCCCGAGGTGGGCGAGCGGCTCTGCTACACCCCCCCTGTCCGACGTGTTCCTGCCGGCCGGGGCGTTCCCGACGCCGGAGGATTCCCCGTGGACGCACGGCGGCCCGCCGGCGCGCGCCGGCGACCGGCCGCCGCGAGCGACGGCGACCGGGCCGAGGAATGGCCCTGAGGTGGCCGGACGGCCCGGGGCGGGGGAGTCGAAGGTCATGGACCGGACAGGTGGTTCGGCCCTGCCAAGGGGCCGCCATGTGATCCAGGATGAAACGCGACACCAACGGACGTTGCCATCCTCACGGGAGTTCCGACATGAAGCGACGCACCCTGGACCTGCTGTTCAGCATGGGCGGGCTGGGCCTGACCGTCCTGCTGCTCATCGCCGGCCTCGTCCTCACCACGAACGCGAACTTCGCCAACGACTACGTACGCGACCAGCTCGGCGCGCAGCACATCACCTTCAAGCCGGCCGACAAGCTGACCGACGAGGAGAAGAAGGCGGACTGCCTGGTCGAGTACGCCGGCCAGAAGATGACCACCGGCAAGCAGGCCGAGTGCTACGCCAACGAGTTCATCGGGCTGCACCTGAAGTCCATGGCCGGTGGGAAGACGTACGCCGACCTCGGCGCGCCGGAGAGCGAGCTGCGGGCCAGGGTCGAGCAGGCCACGCAGACCAACGACCCGGCCCTGGCCGACCTGCAGAAGCAGTTGGCGGAGGTCAGCGGCCAGCGGGAGACCGTGTTCAAGGGCGAGACGCTGCGCGGCATGCTGCTCACCTCGTACGGCTTCAGTGAGTTCGGCCGTAAGGCCGGGCAGGCCGCTCTGGTGACGTTCATCGGGGCGGGGCTGCTCCTGCTGCTGTCGATCGCCGGCCTGGTGCACGCCTTCCGCACCCCGGCCACCGAGGTGTTCGCCGCTCCCGAGCCGACGAAGAACCGCATCACCGCCTGACCGCTGCCGACCCGAGCGCCCCCGGTCTCCTCCACCATCCAGGAGGCCGGGGGTTCACGAGGGTAACGCCAAGCCCTCGGCCCCACGGACCGCCGCCAGGTTGACGAAAACAGGGCCTAGCACGGACCGGTCGGTTCGTGGAAGGGCCGTCCGCCCCGACTACTACAAGCGGTGGTAGATCGCACATTTGTCCTGATGAGAGGCGCTTTACCAGCGGGCCGCGCCTAGCATTCCGGCGTGATCATGAGGGAGAAGGACCACGCGTACGACTACCACGATCTGCTCGGCCTGCACCATTCCATGATGCTGCGCCGAAGAATGCGTGGGGACGGCCCGGCACCGGACGAGCGGGAGGCGTCCGCCGGGGCGCTGCTGGCGGCCTGGCCGCAACGAGTGGACGACCAGCGGCTGCTACGGGAGAGCCTCGCGTTGCTGGAGCCGCTCACCGACACGCTGACGTACCTGTACGCGGCGCTGTTCCGGGACGGACCGCACCTGAGGTCGCTGTTCCCCGACTCGCTCGCGGCCCAACGCGACCAGCTCGCCTGGTCGGTGCGGCAGCTCATCGAAGGGCTGGACCAGCCGGAGATCATCGTGCCGGTCTTCGAGGAGCTTGGCCGGGCGCACCGCAAGCTCGGCGTACGCGCCAGCCACTACCAGCCGTTCGGTGCGGCGCTGATGGAGACGCTGCGGGCTCGCGCCGGCGCCGCCTGGCGTCCCGACCACGACGACGCCTGGTCACGGGCGTACCGGTTTCTGGCCGGCGTGATGAGCAGCGCCGCCACGGGGGAGCTCTCCGCGCCGCCGTACATCGAGGGCACCGTGGTCCACCACGAGCTGCGCGGCCCCGACCTGGCAGTCCTGCGGGTACGCACCGCCGAGGCGTACGACTACCGGGCCGGGCAGTACGCCACGGTCGGATCCGGGCGGCTGCCGCGCACCTGGCGGTCCTACTCCATGGCCAACCCTCCCGGCGGCGACGGAGTGCTGGAGCTCCATGTGCGGGCGACAGGCGCCGGCCGGCTCAGCGACGTCCTGGTGCACAAGACCGCCGTGGGTGATGTGCTTCGGCTCGGCCCGGCGCGCGGCATCACGACCCTCGCAACCGCCTCGGGTAACGGCGTGCTGCTGGTCGCTGGCGGCACCGGTCTGGCCACGATCCAGGCGCTGCTGGGCGGGCTGGCCCGTACGGCCAGCCCGCCGACAACCTGGCTGTTCTTCGGCGCCCGCACCCGGGACGACCTGTACGATCTCGAATCGCTCCGCTCGTCCGCGGACCGCTTCCCGTGGCTCCGCCTGGTGCTGGCGGTCTCCGACGGTGACGCCGGCTCATACGAATCCGGCACGGTGGTGGACGTCGTGACCCGCTACGGCGGCTGGGGCGGACACGACGCCTACCTCGCCGGACCGGCGGCCATGGTCACGGAACTGGCCCACCGCCTGGCCGACCTCGGCGTCGAGCCCGACCACATCCGGTGCGACCGGCAGTAGGCTCAGCCGGAAACCGGCCCGGCAGGCGGCGTCCGCCCGCACCAGGATTGCCGGAGGTCGCGGTCCCTCCAAGATGGCTGTTCGACGGAGGGAGGGACTGACCGCTCGGGCCCGAACGTCGACGATGGAGCGACGGAGCCGCATCTCAGGCTCCGCAGGCACAACCGTTGCGTCGGATCTCTGCGGAACGATCGGTCGTCTTGACAGCAGATCTCGGCCACCTGAACGATCTCAGAACGGGATCACCTAACGCCAGCGTGGCACGGAAGGGGCTCGCATGCCGATCAGGAGCGGCTTCCTTCTATTCCCGTTCTCCGCGGCCGATCAGGGACGGATCAGCGCCCCGTCACTCACTGCCTCCGATGTCGCCTTCGCCGCGGCCCCGATCGCCGGCGGCCCATTTCCGCAGGCGATGCAGTTGGCGTTCCGGCTGACGGCCGGGTTACCACTGCCGCAAGTTCGGCCGTTGTTTCCGGGGCGCCTGCGCTTCATCCCCGATCCGGCGGCGCCGGGGATCACGCCGGAGCCCAGCGCCGTGCAGTTCACCTCCGCCGAGTACGCCAAGTGGCGCACCGTCGGCACGATCCGGGTCGCCGTGGATCTCGAAGCCGCCACCGCGATGAACGACCCCGCCGTGCGTGGCGGTCTGGAGATCCTGCCGGCCGTCGTGTGGTACGGGCCGGTCCGCATCTCCGAGGAATTCCTCTTCAATACGCTACGGACGGCGCTGCACCGGGGCCGAGTCGGAGGCACGCCGTCCATCCCACCGACCCACGCCAACTGGGCGCAGCACGCCGTCGCGCGATTCCTCGAGGGACGCTACGAGCCGATCCTGCGTCCCGGCGCGTCGGCCGCAGCCGACGACCGGATCGCCAACGCGATGCCGACCGTGCATCCCGTCGACGCGCAGTTGAATGTCGCGCTGCGGATCACGATGGCCAGCCGGCCCGCCCCGAAGGACGGCTTGTCGAGTGCGTTCAACGCCCTCACCCCGGGTATCGACCTCGACGACCCCGCCCATGCCGCAAATGGTGCCATCCCCGCCCGCCACGTGCTGCGGGTGCTGCGGCCGCAGCTCACCGACGGCGCCGCGGGCGCGGTCGTGCCGGATGCGGTCCTGGCGACCGGCGGCACCACACCGGTCTATCGTGCCGTTCGCTTTACCCGGGTCTGGAAACCGGTCGCCGACTGCTCGGTCCGCTTCCCCGCCCAACGGGTACGCGTGGCTGACGCCGCCGACACCGAGCTGGCGACCCAGCGGCTGCCGGCGCACGGAATGTTCTTCTGGAGTTACCCCGCTGACGCACCGGTAACTGACGTCCGCGTCTCGATCGTGGGCGGCATGCGGTGGATCGACGGGGCCGCCTCGGACGTGTGGCGGTTGCCGGCGGCGGACGCACCGATCGCCGTGGACTTCGCCGCCACGCCCGCCCCGCATATCCAGCTTCGGCTCCGGATGCGGGAGGCGATGCTGGTCGAGCCGCGCGACCGACCCGGAGGATATCGCTGCACGTTCATGTCGATGCGGCGTTCTGTTCGGGCGCTCGTGGACAACCGAATCTGTGGTGGCCGGCTGAACTTCGGGCGAAGCGCCACCAACGCGGAAACGATCCGGCTGATCAACGACGCCTGGGCCGCTCTGCCCGCTTCGGTGCATGCACGAGCGAGCATTCTGCAGAACAATCAGCCGTTGCCGAACAGCGAACCGGGTGTCGGCGCGACGCGGATGATCCCGGTGCTGCAGGCGTTCTTTCCCAACCCGGTTCCGGCCCAGAACATCGGCGGCAGCACCCACCGGACCACGATCTTCGACGGCGGTCAGCTGGCCCACCACCTGTGGCAGAGCCGAATCGATCTGTTCCACGCCGGTGGCACCAAACGCAACTTCCCCACCGCCCACATCGGACGCGGTGGTGCGGGCGCGTTGGTGGCGAGCGGCCTGGCCGCCAGCTACCACCTCGATCCGACCCGCAACGCGGGCGAGAGCGACGACGCCTACTTCGACCGGATCGCTGGCGGCATGCTGACCGGGCTGGAGCCGGGGGCGGTGCTGCAGTTCTGGTACGACGATGCGGACTTCGAGGGCATCAAGGCCACCCAGACCAGCGCCACCGCTCACGTCATGAACGAATACGGACATTCGCCGGTCTTTCTCGGCTACGTACGCACCGGCGGTGTCGTCACCGCCATCCGGATCATCGATCAGGGTGGCGAGCGGAACTGTGCCATCCAGGGACCTGCCGGTAGCCGGCGCATCGAGTGGCACGGCGCCGAACAGGCCATCTGGACCACCGCGAACTGGACGGAATGAGCATGGCCATAGAGGTGGACGGTCGGGCGCTGTACCCGCTCGGCGAGGCGCTCGCCGCCACGGACTTCCCGCTGGTCTCGATGCTGCCGCCCGACGCCTTCGAAGGGATCTACTACCTCAGCGCCGACGCCGCGTTCGACGACACCGCGCTGGTGGTGGCGTTCGAGCTGGCATTCGAGGGCGAGCTGGCGCTCACCCCGCCGGGCACCGACGCGATCGCCCTGGTCCTGGGCTCGGCCGGAGCAGGCTGGACCGGGGTTCGGGCAACCGTGACCATCGGCGCCGAGCCGTCGATCCTGCTCGAGGAGGTGACCCTGGGGCTGCGGCTGCGCGGCGACATCCTGCGTGACGTGGCCACCGGTGACCCCGCGTCGATCACCATCACCGCCGATGTGCGGGTGTCCGGCGACGGTTTCACTCTGGAGCGGTTCGAGGGCGCCTCGCTGGCACCGGCGTACGTCGCGGACACCGACATCGTGGTCGAAGCCCACGACGTGCGGCCCGTCTTCGGGGGGATCGACCCGCCGGGCTGGCTGAGTGAACGCCCGGATTTCCACGGACTGGCGATCGACCTGCTCTCCGTCACGCTGCCCGACGAGTACCTGCACAGTGACCCGGGGGCGGAGCTGCGGCTCGAGCTGAGCGAGGCCGCCATCGACGCCGAGGGGTTCACGGGCCGGCTGAGCGCCAGCGCCGACGCGCAGCATCCCGTCACCGGAACCTTGTTCGGTTTCCGGTACCGCTTCCGTACCTTCGAGCTCGACATCGACCGCAACACGGTGCGGACCGCGCGGTTCGGCGTCGACCTGCGGCTGACGCCGTTGGAGCAGGCCGGGGAGGAGAAGTGGGTCGCCGTCGATGTGGGGTTCGCCGCCGGCCGGCAGGTGAGCGGTGCGTTGTCCGCGGCCCAGCCGCCCGGCGCCTCCGACGATCCGCAGGACCTCGTCTCCGTCGAGTTGGCTGACGTGGCGAGGCTCGGACTTCGGGCCCTGCGCGTCGAGATCGCGGACGGCGTCGTACGCTTCCTGTTCTCCGGAGTCGTGAGCGTGCGGTTCGGTGCGCCCGCGATCACCTGGCCGACGGTCGAGTTCGACGAGTTCGGCATCGGTTCCGACGGCTCACTGATCCTGCCGGCCGGCGGTGTCCGGGTGCGGGACACACTGGTCGCCAGGCTCGGGCCGGTGACCTTGGGGGCCGGCCGCTTCGGCCTCGGCATGGGCGCCGACGGCGCGCTGGTGTTCATCCCGCCCACCGAGATCGTGGTGGCCATCGAGGCGCCCGCCGTCTCCGGCGGCGGCTTCCTCTTCTTCGACCCGGTCAAAGAGCAGTACGCCGGCGGACTGCACCTGCAGTTCGAGAAGCTCACCCTCAACGCGGTCGGACTGCTCACCACACGCCTGCCGGACGGATCGCGGGGCGTCTCGCTGCTGGTGATCGTCCAGGCGTCCGGGTTCACTCCGATCCAGTTGGGTTTCGGGTTCAGCCTCAACGCGGTGGGTGGCCTGCTGGGCATCAACCGCACCGTGGCCGTCGACGTCCTGCGCGCCGGGGTTCGCAACCGCACCCTGGACGCGATCCTGTTCTCCCCGGACGACCCGACACCGCGCGCCCCCCAGATCGTCAGCGCGCTCCAGTCGGTGTTCCCGCCAGCGGGCGGCCAGCACGTGTTCGGCCCGATGGCGCTGATCGGGTGGGGCGCTCCGGTCACGCTGGTCACCATCGAGCTCGCGCTGATCCTGGAGCTGCCGTCGCCGGTGCGGCTGATCGTTCTCGGCCGGATCCGGGCCGCGCTGCCCGATCCCGATCACCCGATCGTGGCCATCAACCTCGACGTGGTCGGTGTTGTCGACTTCGACCGCGGTGAGCTGTCCGTCGACGCCACCCTGTACGACTCGACGGTCGGGCCGTTCGCGCTGACCGGTGACATGGCCGCGCGGGCGAACTGGGGCGCCAACCCGGACTTCGCCATGGCGCTGGGCGGGTTCCATCCGGCGTACACGCCGCCGCCCGGCTTCCCGGCGCTGCGCCGCCTGACCCTGGCCCTCTCGACGGGGAAGAACCCGCGGCTTCGGATGGAGACGTACTTCGCGTTGACGTCCAACACGGTCCAGGTGGGCGCCCGGCTCGAGTTGGCTGTGGAGGTCGGTGGGTTCAGCCTCGAAGGCAACCTCGGGTTCGACACCCTGATCCAGTTCGCGCCGTTCCGGCTGCTCGCGGAGATCTACGCGCAGCTCGCGCTCAAGCGTGGCGCGACCACCCTGATGGGTCTGAACATCCACGTGTACCTGACCGGACCGTCGCCGTGGGTGATCTGGGGCGAGGCCACGTTCAAGATCTTCTTCGTGAGTTTCTCGCTGCCGTTCCGGGCACAGTTCGGCCGCGTACAGGACGTACCGGCCGTGCAGCGGCAGGAGGTGTGGCCGATCCTGCGCGACAGCCTCACCGCCGACGCCAACTGGAGCGCACAGTTGCCGTCGCAAGGCAGCCGGCTGGTGGTGCTGCGCGACGGTGCGGGGGACGGCGAACTGACCGCGCATCCGTTGGGCACGCTGACGGTCTCCCAGCAACTGGTGCCGCTGCAGCGGACCCTGGGCCTGTTCGGCTCGGTCCCGCCGAAGGACTACGACCGCTTCGCGATCGTGGCCGCCGACGGACTGGACATCGTCGGCGTGGCCACCGAATATTTCGCACCCGCGCAGTTCCGGCAGATGAGTGACGCGGAGAAGCTGGCAAGCCCCGGCTACGAGCGAATGATCTCCGGCGTCCGCCTCGCCCCGGACACCGCGATCGCCGTCGGATACGTCCAGGACATGCCGCTGGACTACGAACAGTCGGTCATCCTCGACGTCGACGAGCCCACCGCCGAACGGCTTGACGAGCACTACACCCCGAGTGGCGGGCAGGTGGCCGCCATGGCCCAGCACGGGCCCGCCGGCATGGCGCCATCCCGGGAGCAGGGGCGGGCGAAGTTCGCGCCGCCCGTGCCGGGGCCGGTCGTGGCCGACCCCACCTACGTGGTGGTCGACCGGGACACGCTCACCCCGGTCCCGCTGGACGGGCTGGACGGCAGCTACACCGCTGCCGCGGAGCAGCTGCGCGGCCGGGCCGACCGGGGCGAGCTGCAAATCGTACGGGCCGAGGAACTGGAGCTGGCATGACGGACCCTGCGGGCAGTTACCGGTTTCTCGCCTGGTCCCGGCAAGGGCTGGCCGCGGCCATTCCCACCCAGGACGCCGCGCCGGCCCATGACGCGGCGGTGCGACTGCCCGTGGCCCTCACCGTCGCGCGAGGACAATCCGGCACCGAAGGCATCAGCCGGACGGTGCGCCTGTACGGCCCGGGTGACGTGGTCGGACTGGACACCAGCCAGATCATCCGCCGGGAACCAAGGCCGGGAACCACCGACTTCGAGCCCAACTACTTCCCGTTGGTGGAGTTCGACGCTCCGGAGCTGCCGTGGTTGCTCAGCCCGCAGCCCGGCGGCGACCGGCTGCGCCCCTGGCTGACGCTGGTGGTGCTGCGGCGGGAGGTCGCGCAGATCGTGGTGGACCCGCGCCGGCCGCTGCCGTCGCTGCGCCTGACCGCAGGCGACGCCCGCGACGAGCTACCGGACCTGACCGAGTCGTGGGCATGGGCCCACGCCCAGATCGCCGGGGGTGCCACCGCGCCACAGCAGGCGCTGGACGGACGGTCACCCGAGTTGACCCTGTCCCGGCTGGTGTGTCCTCGCCGGCTACAGCCGCACACGGCGTACGTGGCGTGCCTCGTGCCGGTGTACCGGGCCGGTGTGCAGGCGGGCCTCGGCCAGCCGGTCGTCCCCGACGCCGAGTTGGCGTGGCCGCCACCGGGCGGCTGGCAGGACGCGACGGGGAACGTCGAACTGCCGGTGTACGACCATTGGGAGTTCACCACGGCCGAGGTCGGGGACTTCGAGACCTTGGTACGGCGGTTGCGTCCCCGTCCGCTCGGCGCGGACGTCGGCGCATTGCCGGTCGACATCTCCGCCGCCGGCCCCGACCTCGCCGACCTGGCGTTGGCCGTACCGACCGTGTTGCCGTTCGAGGGCGCGCTCACCTCACCCGACCTGCCGGCCCGGGAATGGCCGCCTGGCGTGCAGGAACCGGTTGCGCAGCGGCTGGAGGAGCTGATCGAGGCGCCGCCCGGGGTGGACCTCACCGTGCTGCGCCCACCCATCTACGGCGCGTACCAGGCCGGCACGCCGGACGTGCTGCCGGAGACGGGCCGGCCTTGGCTGCGGGAGCTGAACCTGGACCCGGGTTGGCGGGCGGCAGCGGCCCTGGGGGCCCGGGTGGTGCAGGACAATCAGGAACAGCTGATGGCCTCGGCGTGGGAACAGGCCGGCGAACTGGAACGGGCCAACAGCCTGCTGCGCCAGGCGCAGTTGGCCCGGGCGACGGCTGCGGCGGTCCGCGACAAGCACCTGGACGGGCTGCCTCCCGACACGGCCGTGCGGGTCACCGCGCCGGTGCACAGCCGGGTCCGCCTCACGCCCGACGGGTCCCCGCCCGACCCCGGTGCCCGGCACACCCTGCGAGCCAGCGTGAAGGCCAGCGTCTTCCCGCCGGCGGCGCTGTCCGCGCCGTTTCGTCGCGCGGTTCGTCCGGCGGGTCCGCTGGGTCGCCGGCTACCCGGCTCGGCCCGGGACGCCACCGCCGAACTGGCCGCGGGATTGTCCCGGGGCCGACTGCGGGTGCCGATCCGCCCACCGCGGGGCGGCGCCGACTTCGACGAGGTGGGCGACCGGGCCGGTGGCCAGAACCGGCCGCGGATGCTGCACCTGCGCGAGAACGTGCCGCATGCCGGTGGCTGGCGGAAGATCGCGGGAGACGACGCCGATGGCGGCTTCTACGTCGGCGATGACCCCTACCCGCCGCCCCCACCACCCGACGCCGACCCGGCCGAAGGCGCAGGGGACGTCGAGGGGCGGCCTGCTCTCCTGACGGCAGAGGCGGCGAACCGGGTGGCCGGGCTGCTGCTGCCGGCGGACGACCGGTGGCAGATCGACGAGCCGGGACGGCGTGGGGATCGGCTCCTCGGCATCAACAACCGGTTCCAGGCCGCCGCGGAGTTCCTGCTGCAGCACCTGCCCACCACCGTGGCGGCGCTGGCAGCGGCGGGTCCCGAGCTCAGCCTCCCCGCGGTCGCGGCGGCGCTGGTGGACGCGGGCGGACAACTGGAGCCGGACACGAGCGTCGCCCGCGAGGTGGTCGGCCTCGTACCGGCGGCACCCGCCACCGGCGATCCGCTGCGGCCCCGCGCGGCGGCGCCCCGGTTCCCACAGCCGATGAGCGGACCGCTCGCCGCCGTGGACCGCCAGATGATGCTGCCCGGGATCGACGGCATCGCCGACGACAGCGTGGCGGTCCTGGTCGGCAACTCCCGCTTCATCGAGGCGTACATGATCGGGCTCAACCACGAACTCAGCCGGGAACTGCTGTGGCGAGGATTGCCCACCGACCCGGGCGGAACCTTCGCCGACCGGTTCTGGGACGTTCGGGGAAACCCCGACCAGGCCGGCGACCCGCCGTCGCAACTATCACCGATCGAGAGCTGGACCGCGGACCTCGGCGACAACGCCACAGCGGTCGGCGGTCCCGGCATGCTCGTGCTGATGATCAGAGGTCGGCTGCTGCTGCGCTACCCACACACCGTCGTGTACGCCGCCAAGGCGGTGCCGAAAATCGACGCCACCGGCGCGCCGGTCCCCGGCCCTGACGGCAGGCCCATACCCACCCCGGGCCCGATACAGCGCTACCCCCAGTTCCGCGGCACCATCGACCCCGACGTCACCTACCTGGGCTTCGACCTCACCGTCGATGCCGCACGCGGCGGCGACGGCGACCTCGGCTGGTTCTTCGTCATCCAGGAACAGCCCACCGCCCCGCGGTTCGGGCTCGACGAACCACCCGGCCCGTCGCCGACGACACCGAACAGCTGGTCCGACCTGGACTGGTCCCACGTGAGCCCCGCCGGCTCCACCGTCACCCACGCTGCGGTGGCCGGGCCGCTGGCGACCACACCGACGACTCTGCCCGTCCTTTCCGGTCGTGCCCTGCCCACCGCCACCTGGGGCGCCGACGCCGCACAGATGGCCGCCATCACCTACCAGCGGCCGATGCGGGTCGCGATCCACGCCCGTACCGCCCTGCCCAACCCATGATCATCGAGCCTGTCGGGCCGCGTCTGACCGGGGCAGCCAACTCCTGGGAGACCCGGCCCGCCGACGCCCGCCAGCAGAAGCCGAGGACACCGTGACCAGGCCGCCGCAGAAGCCGACGCCGGCAACCAAACCCACACCTCCGCCACCGCCGGCGCTCACCCGGATCAGCGCGCCGGCCCGCCCCACCGACCCCGCACAGGCACTGCCCGGCGACCACCTCGTCGCCACCGGAACCGGATTCGGCTCCGGCACCGACACCGCGGCGGCCGTGCTCGTCAGCACCGACAGCGGTTCGACGATGTCGGCACGGATCATCACCTGGGCCGACGGGCAGATCCGGTTCGCGTTCCCCGACGCCACCGGAGCCCCGGGGCCGAAACAGGTGCGGGTACGCACCGGCAACGGCACGAGCGCCGCGATGAGCGTGACGCTGGAGGACACCCTGCGGCTGTCCGCCGCGCCGGTGTCGCTGCTGCCGCTGGGCGTGCAGACCCGGTTCATGGCCGACGGGCGGGAACTGTGGGTACGGGTCCTGCCCGACGTGGTGCACGTGAACAGCCACGACGAACGGCTCACCGCGGAGGAGGCCCAACTCGGACGCCGCTACCGCGACGCTGGCGGCGACCGCGACGACGTCTGGATGGACCTGACGACCCGGTTCGGCGCGCCGCGCGCCGAATGGATCGTCCGAGCCACCCTGGCCGGGACGGTCGTGGTGCGGGACAGCCCGTGGGGGCGGCCGGCCCGTACCCGACTCCTGCCCCGGCGGCTGTACGCGACCGCCTACGACGACGCGGGGAACGTCATCGCGCAGCAGCACGGCCAGCCGATCCCGTTCGAACTGCCCATCGGTCCGGACCTGACCGCTACCGCCGGCGACCCCAGCCGTGACCCGGGGATGAGCTGGATGGTGGACTTCGACGAGGCACACGCCCGGGGCATGGCGATGAAGCTGCGGCTGCCCGACCCGCCACCGGAGCGGATCGCCCGACTCGTCGTCGTGGGCGCCGAAACGTCACTCACCCCCGACCAGGGCGCCCGTGAACTCGCCGACACCCTCGCCGCGCACCGGTACACCCGAGGGCTCGGCTTCCTCAACGAGGGCACCCCGACGAACCTCACCCCGGACGCCGGCACCGGCCCCGGTGACGTCACCCGCCCACCGGACACCCCGACACCAGTGGCGGAGGCCGGCAACGCCGCCGCCACCGCGTGGACACTCGGACTCGCCGTGGACGACGTCGGGGTGTTCGCCGCGACGCCGTCCGCTGACGACGGCGCCGCCCTGCGCCGCGCCCGACGCGACATGAACACCGCCCTGTGGCCGGCGACCTTCGGGTACTTCCTGGCGCACATGTTCGCGCCGGTCGTCCCGCCCGACGCCGTCGAACCCGTGCGCGAGCACTTCACCGACTGGGTACGTGGCGCCGGCCCCCAGCCGGTGCTGCGCGTCGGCGAGCAGCCGTACGGTCTGCTGCCGGTCCTGCCGCTGGACCAGTGGGCACCGGGCGACGAGCCTGCCCCTGTCGCCACCCTCGCGATGTTCCTGCGCGACTCGTTGCGTCCGGTCTGGAGGGCCTCCGTGGCGTCGGTGCCCCGCATCGGCGACCAGCCCCCCGGCGGAACGTCCAGCGAGAACCCGCTGCTCACGGTGCTGTCGGCGCAGCCCACCTCGGTGAGTTTCCGCGGCCGCAGCGTACTGACCATGTCCTTCGTCGACGCCGCGTGGCGATTCATCGGCAACCGCCTGTCCACCCAGTGGCGCACCGAACAGGCGTCGCTGGCCCGCGCCGCCCTCGACGCGCACGGTCTGCCCGAGGCCCACCCGAACCTCGAGCAGACGGTGTTCGCCGCGAACTACTTCCCGGTGCCGTTCCCGCTGGTGCAATCCGGTGGCGACCGGTCCCAGCCGCCGACCACCGACTGGCTCACCCTGCTCCGCGAGGCCGGCTGGCGGGACCTGCGCGAGGACGCGTTCCCGCTGGACGAGCGGCCTCTGCTGTACCTGCTGCTGCGCCACTCCCTGCTGGTGGCCTACCTGTTCGCCGCCGCGCAGCTCGAACCGGTCGAGCCATGGCACGGCGGCGAACCCAGCATGTACGGCATCGACGAGATCGACGACAATCTCGCCGCGCCCCGTCCCCGGATGGTCTGGGAGCGGCTCACCGCCACCTCCGCGACCGGTGTCGCGAAGGGTGACCTGCTCGACGCCAACCCCCAACCGCCGCTGGCCACCGTCCAGGCGGCGATCGAAGGGCTCGCCGGCGCGCCCGTGCACGTCCTGGAGCAGGTCGCTGCGGAAACCCTCGACCTGTGCGCGTACCGCCTGGACGCGTGGATCACGTCGTTCGCGCAGCGCCGGCTGCACGCCCTCCGGGGCGACCAGGGCGCCGGGGGAGTTCACCTGGGTGCGTACGGCATTGTCGAGGACATCCGCCGCGGCGACGGCGGCACCAGCGCCGGCTACGTCCACACACCCTCACCGGCGCACGCCACCGCAGCGGCGATCCTCGCCAGCGGCTACCGCTCCCACCCCGACGGCAGCGGCCTACGCCACCCCTTCGGGATCGACCTGTCATCCGAACGGGTGCGGGCGGCCCTGTCGCTCCTCGACGGGGTCCGCGCCGGCCAGCAACTCGGCGCCCTGCTCGGCTACCGCTTCGAACGGCTGCTGCAGGAGAGCGGCCTGGCCCGGTTCATCGACGACTTCCGGGCCCTGGCCCCGCTTCCGGTCACCGGCACCGCTCCGCCCGGGACAGCCGCGGAGGCCGTGGCAACCCGCAACGTCGCGGACGGCCTCGACCTGCACCGCCGGTGGGTGGCCGCCGGCCGCGTACCCGCCCCCGGCTGGCCGGCCAGCGATGCCCTGCAGCCGGTGTTCGCGCAAATTGACGACGCCGTGGACGCCCTGGGCGACATCCTCCTCACCGAGGGCGTATTCCAGTTGGGCCGGGGCAACGCCGACCGCTCCGCCGCCGCCCTGCGCGCCGCCGCCCACCCCGATGGTGCACTGCCGGAACTGGAGGCCATCTACACTCCGCACTCGGGCACCGCCGCCACCCACCGGCTCGCGGTGCTGTTGCCCGGTGACCTCCCCGCCGCGCCCGGCTGGGCCCCGGACGCCGGGTACGCCCGTCGGGCGGCCGCGGAACCCCGGCTGGACGCATGGGCCGGCCGGCTGCTCGGCGACCCGAAGCGGGTCCACTACCGCGTGCGTTACCTCGATCCGGCCAGCGGCGACGTGCTCGACGAACAGGAACGCCGACTCGACCAGCTCACGCCGGCGCTGTCCCCGCTGGACCTGGTCTACGCGGCCGTGGCCGCCGAGCAACACCAGCTGTCCGAACTGGAGCAGCGCATCGTCTACCACGCGGCTCGCACGAGACCCACCACCATACCGGCGGACGCCCGCATCCAGGTGACGGCAAGCCGGGAACCCGAACTCCCACACAAGGTCGGCCTGCTCGAACTGATGGAGCTGGCGCAGGCGGTGCGGGAGACCATCGCCGGCGCGCGTCCCATCACCCCGGACGACCTGTCCCTGCCCGAAGGGCCCGGCACCGCCGTCGTCGACCTCGCCGAGCTGCGGGCCCGAGCCGACGGGGCTGTAGCCGCGTTGCACACCGCGGAGACCGCCCTGGCCAGCGCCATGGCCGTGCCCGCCGGCGAGCCGATGCGGGCGGCGCT
The DNA here is from genome assembly GCF_040295705.1 of Micromonospora sp. NPDC002717. Lineage (NCBI taxonomy): Bacteria > Bacillati > Actinomycetota > Actinomycetes > Micromonosporales > Micromonosporaceae > Micromonospora > Micromonospora sp. NPDC002717. The sequence goes on from NZ_JBEOVW010000006.1 coordinate 108,502, forward strand.
GCTGGCGGCCAGCGCACTGGGCGTGCCGGGCGCAGTGCCGGTGTCCGCGTCCGGTGACACGCCCTCGGCCCGGACGGATCTGCTGACGCAGGCCGCGGTCGTCGCCACGGAGGTGCGCCGCCGGCTCAACCAGCTCGACGGGCTGCCCGCACCGACACCCGACGACACAGCCGGCAGCGTTGCTGACGCGCTCGCCCGGCTGCGTGCGGTCTTCGGCAGCGACTTTCGGGCCCTGCCCCGCTACACCGCGCCGCCAGCCGGAGACCCGGCCCAGGTCGACGTCGGGTTCCCCACCACCGAGACGCTGCTGGCGGGCGACCCGTTCGCCGCCACCCGCTGGTTCCAGCAACTCGCCAGGGTTCGTGACGGTGCCCAACGTCTGGGTGACCTGATGCTCTACGCCGACGCGCTCGGCGGCGTCGACCCGCTCGCCTTCGCGGTTGCCCAGCTTCCCGCCACGCCGGGAGACCGCTGGCTGGGCCTGCCGTTCGGGACCACACCACCGAAGGGGCAGGTCTCGGTCGTGGCGCTGCTACCCGCCGGCAAGCTGCGCCCGGCCGCGACGCTGACCGGTCTGATGATCGAGCAGTACAGCGAGGTGCTGCCCGCGCGGGCGAAGACCACGGGTCTGGCGCTGCACTACGACCAGCCCAACGCCACGCCACCGCAGGCGATCGTCGTCGCTGTGCCGCCACGGCCGGGCGAGGAGTGGACCTTGCAGACCCTGCGCGCGACGGTCGAGGACACCCTCGACCTGGCGAAGCTGCGGATGGTCGACCTGGATTCGCTGCAGGAGGCGGGCCAGTTCCTGCCGGCGACATACCTGGCCTACAACGGCAAGGGGGTCACCGTTGCCACCGATTTCCTGGCCGGCAGGGGAGTGCCGCTGGCCTGACCACGCGTCGCGCCCCGGCAACCGCCCATCCGCTCACCCGCACGATGCCTGAAAGGGACCACAACATGCCTGACGCGCCGCGGCTGGATACCGTCACCCCGGCGTCGGCACCGGCCGGGACCCCGCTCACCTTGGCCGGGACCGCCTTCGGCGACCGTACGGAAGCCTCAGCCGTACGGTTCCGCGTCCCCGACGGGACAGCCGCGCCGGTGATCGGAACGGTCGACAGTTGGTCCGCCACCGGCATCGTCGTCCGCGTTCCGTCGCTGGTGTCGTTCGGATCCGGCGGACCGCTCGAGGTTGTCGTACACACTGACGCGGGCGACAGCGCTCCAGCGCCGTTTGTCATCGAGGAGGCGGCTCCACCGGCGATCACCACCGTCGACCCGGCACGCGGACTCGAGAACACCACCATCACCGTCACCGGCGAACGCTTCGGCCGGCGCGGCGCCGGCTCGACGGTCCTGTTTCGGGCGCCGGGCCCCCGGGACGTGCCGGCGTTCATCGAGGCGTGGACCCCGACGGCGGTGACCGTGCAGGTCCCCGCCCTCACCGCGCTCGACGGCGCCGGTGACCGCCCTCTGGTGATAACCACCGCGTGGGGGCGTACCGAACCGGCGGCCTTCCTGCTCGGCGAACTGCCCCAGGTGACCGGCGTGGTTCCGTCCATCCCGGCACCTGGCGCCACGATCACCGTGCAGGGTCGGGCGTTCGGAACTGCCGACGCCGGCAGCCTCGACCTGGTCGCCGTCTACGCCACGCCTGATCCTCGGCCGCCACATGCCACCGCCCCGACGATCCTGTCCTGGACCGACACCGAGATCCGGGCGGAACTGCCCGACCTGCACGGTCTGCTCACCACTGGTTCCCGCGACGTCATCGTCACCAGCGAATGGGGACCAAGCCTCCCGAACCAACCCAGCCGCATCCTGATCGAGAGCCGTGCCTCGATCACCTCCTGGACCCGGCTCGAGCCGCACGCCCGAACCTCAGACCTGCAACAGGGGCTGCAGCTCGGGCTGCAAGCGCAGGTGTACGACGCGCTGTGGCTGCTCGGTAGGCAATGGCAGATGAGGGAACTGCGCGGTAGCGACGCCGGCTCTCCGGTCGCGGTGCGGGTGGAGGGCATCTCGACCCCCCTGGCCCGCTGGCGGCCCGCCAACGGCCAGCCCGACGACACACCAACGGGTGTGCCCCTGGAAGCCGTCGTGGAACGGGAGCGGGTCATCCCTCCGACGGGGTCCGCCTCCGCCCCGTTCGACGACCTGCGGCTGGCCGCTGAGGCGGGTCTGCACCTGCTGCGTCTGATCACCGCGAACCTACGCGACGCGCGCAAGAGCGACGACTACCGCGCCCGGTTCCTTCGCGCTTTCCCGCTGCAGCCACCGGCCGATCCGGCAGCGCTGGACACACGCAGCCGCCGCTTTCTCGCCGTCACCGCCGGTCGAGCACCCGACGGTGGACGGATCTATGCCGCCTACCAGGGTGCGCTGGGCGCGAACCCGACCCTGCCGAACCAGCCACCGATCAACGGTAACGACCGCGTCGCCGTCCTCACCGCCGTTCGGAAGTGGTACGCCTGGTGCGCCGAGCTGTTCAGCGAACCCGTGGCGGACACCTCCGCCTGGGACCGGCAGCGCATGGAGTACGCATTCGCTGCGGGCTCCGGCGATCTGCTGCTGGCCGCACCGGAACACGACGGTGGGCACCTCGACTGGTATTCCTTCTCCCGACGAATCCCCACACCCGCGACATCCCTGGGCGCACCTGCGATGGGGCGGGAACCGGAGGAGTTCACCCGCGTAGCCATACCGAATCCGGTCAGCTATCCCGGAATGCCGATGCCCCGGTGGTGGGAGCTGGAGGACGGCCGGGTGGACTTCGGCTCGATTGCGGCCGCGCCGAGCGACCTGCTGACTCTCGTCCTCGTCGAGTTCGCCACCGTGTACGGCAACGACTGGTTCACTGTGCCCCTGGACGCATTGACCGTGGGGGCACTGTGTGAACTGACGTCGGTAACCGTGACCGACGCGTTCGGGGTATCGAGAACGATCAGCCCGTTTGGCGACGGGGCCGGCACCGATTGGCGAATGTTCGAGCTCGCGAGCGACGACGGCGCGGCGGACGCCGGCAATGCCATGCTGCTGCTCGACGCGCTGCCGACAACCCAGGAATCCCGTCCGCTGGAGGATGTCCTGCTGCTGCGCGACGAGATGGCGAACATGGCCTGGGCGGTGGAGAAGACCGTCCAGAGCCGCACCGGCCGCCCGCTGGATCTGCACGAGAACGAGGTGACCCGGCGGGCGGGGCGACAGGGCCCCGACGGCGACGGCCCTCGGCGTTACCTGCTGCAGACGCCGGTACCCCGCAACTGGGTTCCGCTGCTGCCCAGGTTCGACCGCGACGGGACCGGTAGCGTCACCGGGCGATGGCTGGCGCGGGGCGCCATGCGCGAACCAGACGGTGGCGCCGCCATCCCACCGCGCGGAAGACTCCTCGAACCTGGTACGCCGTTGGAAATCTATGACGAGGAGGTGCCACGGACAGGGGTGAGACTGACCCGACTGTGGACGTTGGGTCGGTCTGCGGATGGCCGGAGTCACCTGTGGCGGGCACGCCGCAAGGGCCCGGGCCGCGGCGAAGGCTCCAGCGGCATCCGGTTCGACACCACAACAGGGGCGTAAGAGCGACCAGAATAGGGCGGTCTCAGCGGAATGCTGTGCGACGCCGGGTGGACCGTCCAGGCCTTGCGGCGGTACGGACGATGGCCGGGCACGCCAGCGTGACCACGACCATGAACGTCTACGTGCGCGTGACGCGGCGGCATCACGAGCCGGTACGGCAGATCGTCGGGGGACTTCCCTGGCGTCGACGAGCTGACGGCCGCCGGACGGTAGGGCGGCCCGCACGGCGCAGCGGGCGCGAGCCAGTGGGGTTGGCTCGCCGCTCGCTGTCGGCCCCACCGCGTGAAGGCCTCGGGGCTCCGCCCAGAACCCGGCCCACGTCAAGTGAAACTACGGTGTGCCCGTCGGGACGCTGGAATCGCATCACCGGGGCACCCCGGACGATCCCGTGCAGTACGCGAGCAGCGCCTCGCGGCTGTCCGGCAGCCCGTACTCGTCAACGAGCATGGCGACGTTGCCGAAGTCCTGCCCGTCGATCAGCCAGGGATTCGGTGACCGGCTCAGCACCTCGACGAGCCGTCGTTGTCGCGGCGCCAACGCCGCAGCGGGCGTCGCCGCCGGCAGCGGCCCATCCGGGAACGCGAGGCGCAACGCCACTCCCAGCACTGTCAACGACTGGTCGCCGCTGACGGTGGGCAGCCGGCGGAGCAGCGCGTCGAGGGCGCGGTCCGTGTGCTGGGGGCCGAGCTGCCGCAGGGCGAGTCCGGCGTACCCACCCAGATCTCCATTGAGGAACGGCACCCACCCCGCGTCCGCCGGCGGGTTCACCGTGTCATCGGGCGGGACGGCCGTCCAGGCCAACAGCTCGTCAACGGTCGCCTCGTCGGCCTCCGCACCCAGAACCCGGGCCCGCCCGATCGCGGCGGCCCAGCGGACCAGCGGGTGCGGGTCGGCCAGCAACCGGACGTCTGGCGCGGCGCCAAGCAACCCGGAGGCCACCAGCATGGTGGCCACCGTCGCGGGCTCCGGTACGACCTCCGCCAGGTCGGGCTCCAGTCTGGCCGCGATCGCGTGGGCAAGCGTGGGCAGGCTACCGGTGGCCTCCTCCGGGAACCAGGCGAGGGCGTGCGCCGCCCCGGTTCGCACCCCCGGATCAGGGTGGCCCAGCAGGCTACGGAACAGCGGCACCCCGGCCCGTACCGCGTCGTACACCGCCAGTTCGATGTAGGACCACAGCCGGTTCTGCTCCTTGGCGGTCAGGGACTGGACGTACGCGTACTCGACGTACTCCTTCTTCGCCTCGTCCTCGCCGGTCCAGGGGGGTGGCTTGGCGGCGAGCAGCTCTCGCCCGCCTTCGGCGGCCCGGCGGTAGTCGGTCACCGGGAAGCCGTCCGGCAGGAAGTTCTCGTCGTAGCCGACCGCCAGGGAGGTCAGCAGGGCGAGTATTGCCGCCGGGTCCGGAGTGGCGGGGTCGGCGAGCAGTTCCAGCAGGAACGGCACTGCGTAGGCGCTCGCCTGGTACCGGCTGCCCTGGTGGAAGATGTTGGTGTACAGGGTGCCGAGGGCGTTGTCTCGTTCAGCCGGATCGGGCGATCGCAGGGCGCGGATCTGGCCGGGCACGTCGTCGGCCGCCCCGTAGGCGTGGCCGAGCCGCCGCCACTCGATGTCATCAAGGCATTCGAGCATGCCCTATGTTCCCCGTCGTGCATACCGGCGTGCGGGTGGGGGCGTCGCCCCGGACGCCGGGGCAGGTGGGGACGCTCACGGGCGTCGGCCGGGGCGAGCGAACCGTGTACGGCGATGAGCCCATCCTTTCATCACCACCTGGCGTCGAGGTGTTCAGCGCCTGATCACCCCCCCCTGGAGGAGAGCAACACCGGGTGCTGCTACGCCCTCCAGGACAAGGTCTGGGTACGTGGCCCTGGCAACGAGCCCTGGGAGGTCCACTCCGTCAAGGCCGACTCTCCGCAGTTGGAGAAGACCGCCGAGAGCGACCGCGTTAGTCAGCCCCAGGACGGGGTACGCCCTCGCGACGCGTGTGGAGGCCAGTTGAACCCGGCCGTTTCTTGCCGGCGACCCATCCGAGAGGAACAACGGTGTCACACGAGTATCGCAAGAACCCCGAGGCAATTTCTCGACTGTCGGCGGAGCAGTACCGAGTCACTCAGGAAGGCGGGACGGAGCCAGCCTTCGACAACGCCTATTGGGACAACAAGGAGCAGGGTATCTACGTCGATGTCGTGTCCGGTGAACCCCTGTTCGCTTCTGTTGACAAGTACGACAGCGGTACCGGCTGGCCGACTTTTACCATGCCGATCGAGCCGAGAAACGTGGTCGAGGTCCAGGACTCGAGCCTCGGCGTGGTCCGCACCGAGGTCCGGTCGGCACACGGGGAGAGCCACCTCGGCCATGTGTTTGACGATGGTCCCGCGGAGACTGGCGGGTTGCGTTACTGCATGAACTCAGCCGCACTTCGGTTCATTCGGCGCGACGACCTCGAGCATGAAGGCTATGGCGAGTACCGCAAAGTGTTTGAGCACCCGGACGGCGGAGCGAAGCGGTGACCGACACGGCTGAGAAGGCGATCCTGGCTGGCGGCTGTTTCTGGGGAATGCAGGACCTCATGCGAAAACGCGCCGGCGTGCTCGCCACCAGAGTCGGATCCGCCGGCGGGGACGTGCCGAACGCGACCTATCGGAGAAGGGCCCCGGCCGTGGCCGGGGCCCTTCCGTTCGTCTGGTGGATCAGTAGACGGTCACGCCGTACGCGTTGGCTGCTTCGCGTACAGGCTGGTAGAAGGTGGTGCCGCCGGAGCGGCAGTCACCGCTGCCGCCAGAGGTGATGCCGAGCGCCTTGGTGCCGTCGTAGAGCGGGCCGCCGGAGTCGCCCGGCTCGGCGCAGACGGTCGTCTGGATCATGCCGCTAACGGTGCCGCCGCCCTTGCCGACGTAGCGGACCGAGACGTTCAACGCGGTGACCGTACCCCTGTGGGTGCCGGTGGTCGACCCGGTGCGCGTGACGGACTCACCGACGAAGGCGTCCGCGACGGTGAACCCGCCGGGGTGGGTCAGCGAGGTGTTGTCGTAGCGCACCAGCGCGTAGTCGTTGCCCGGGAAGCTGGAGCCGACGGTCGGGCCGATGAGCGTGGTTTGGCTGGAGTTGGTGTACCAGGTGTCGGCCACGTCCCCGCAGTGCCCGGCGGTCAGGAAGTAGTAGGTGCTGCCGCTGACGACGTTGAAGCCGAGCGAGCAGCGGTACCCGCCGCCGTAGATGGCGTTACCGGCGGACAGCAGGGGGGTGAAGACGCCTGGGGCGCGCTCGATCCGGATCGCACCAGCCTTGTCTCCGGCGCTCTGCTTGATCTTCGCGATCTCGGCACGGGAGACGGTGCTGTCGGCGGTCACGACGACGCGGCCGGACGCCTCGTCCACATGCCAGGCGATGCCTTCGACGCCCGATCGTTGCACCGCGTCGTTCACGGTGGCGAGCTGACTGGCGCTGTAGTCCTGGGGGGAGGCCGCTGCGGCCGTCGCCGGCGCGAAGGCGGCGGTGGCGAGCATACCGACGCTTACGGCGAGCAGCTTGGATCGGAGGATGTGGCGGCGGGATGGCGAGGGTTTGAGGCTCACTGTCTCCTCCTCGGAGGTGATAGGGCCAGATGGGTGTTGGCCCTGTGAGACGCCGTTAGGTGACGCATCGGCTGGTCAGTCGATGTCGTCCTCCTGACACGCTTTCGTCAGTATCGGAGTGCATCAATCAATACGCAAGATGCATCGTCACGAATGAACAAGGTCCAAGGCCGCGCCCGGGCTGACCGTGATCACCGAGCGGCCACCTTCGGTGCCAGGACCAGAATCTGCGGCGCGACCGGGACGAGGACGGTTGGTGATTCCGGCGAGCCCGCCAGCTCCTACTCCGAGCACCGCCTGGGCGTGATGCTGGAACGGCAACTCAGAATCGACAGCTCCAACTTCCGCGGGATCGACGACGTCTCGGTACGTTTCATCCACGACGCCGTGCCGGAGGACCGGGCGGCTGAGACGGTCGCGAAGGTGTTCGTCGAGGCCGACATCGCCCTGAGCGGCTTTCCCCGTGCGGGACTCCCCGTTGGCCGGTGGCCTGCCGAAGCGCTGCGGCTGTCTGGTCGGACTCAGGGTGGTCCGCCACCCTGCGGCAGGACCATCCGCTGTCCGAGATTGCGCGGTGGGACCTGACCCCGCGCTCGCGTAGCGGTACCGCGGGCCCTGGGCCAACTCGCCTTGCCGTCGGTGGACGGATGTCAGGGCGTATGCAACGCGGTCGGCCTCGGCGGAGGGGTCTGCCGAGCTGTCCGGCTGCGGCCATGGCCACATTCGGACAGGCCGGACCAGCGCTCGCGACGACCACGCGTCCCTATCCTGGCACCCGTCCGGCCCAGAGAAGATCACTACCAAGCTGCCCCGGCAGGCGATGATCAAGGAAGCGCGGCATGCCATCGATACACATCACATCCCTGCGGGGGCTGGGTGAGGCGTTCACCAAGCACTCCGACCAACTGGACCGGGACACCAGGCAGGTGCTGCTCGGGCTGGCCCTTCCCTCCGAGGTGTTCCCGGCGTACGCGGTGGGCGCGCCGACGGACTACGAGCAGGTGCGCTCCGGCGTCGAGGACGTCACCGTCGCCATGGGAAAGATCTTCGACACCATCGGCGTCGCGCTCACCCGGGTCGCTGCCCACTACGAGGAGATGGAAGAGCAGCAGGGCAGCGGATTCAGCTACCGCGACGGTTAAGAGTTCGGCGGGGCTTGAGATTCGGACCACGAGTACTTGACAGGGGAGGGGCCCGTGCAAGAGGGCACACAACTGCTGGACGACGACGCTGACGACAGCAAGGCCTGGCAGGCCGTGCTGTTCGACGTCAACGGAGTGTTGGCCGCGTCCTTCCTTCCGGATGCGATCGCCGCGTCGGCGGCGACGTTCACCGTCGGACACGCGTTGGTCCTGCCCAACGTGGTCGATCCCGAAGCGTGGTTCCGCAGTTCGGGCTCGTGGGGCGAGCTCAAGAACGCCTACGACCGCATGCACGGCGACCTGGAGAGCAGGATTGCCGAGGCGAAGAGCCGCTGGCAGGACAGCGCGGCCAACGAGTTCAACGGGTTCGTGACCGGCGAGTTGCAGCCGATCCTGAAGAGACTTTCCGAGACCTGCGCGTTGATGGACTCCGCCTGCTTCCAGATGGGCGCCGGCGTGACGGGCGTCATCGCCTCCTACCTTGTCGCCGCCGCCAGCGCGGCGGTCGCGGCCATGGCGGCGAACGCCTCCGGCCCGGCCTCGCCCGCGGTGAAGATGGCGATATTCGCGGCCTGGGCCGCCTTCGTCGCCGGCCTGATCGGCCTGTTCGTTTCGTTCGTCGCGGTGCTCTGGTCGACTTCCAAGACCGTGAGCGACGCGTACGACGCGCTGGCCAACAAGCTCGGCGAGAAGGACGGGCAGATCGACGCGGGCAGCCTCACCCTGCCCGAACCGGTTCGGATCGTGATCTCGAAGCCGCAGGAGTGGGAGAAGCAGCAGTGACGGATTGGATGGGGACGATCGGCGGCTCGGCGCGGGAGGCTCAGCGGCAGGGCTACACCGGGGAGTCGATGCGGCGCGTCACCGAGACGGTTGACGGCTTCGCCGCCGAGATCGCGGCGCTGACCGACGAGTCGGCCGAGGGCTGCGACAGCCTGGGGCTGGTCGCCGCCCGCGTCACCGGCGACTACCGGGTCGAACACGTCTACATCAGCCCGCAGGCGATGGCCGCGCTCGACGCCACGGAGCTCGGCGCAGCCTGCCAGGAGGCGATCGCCGCAGCCCGTACCAGCATGGGCGAGCGGCTGACCCAGCGCCTGGCCGGGATCTCCGGCGACGCGGACATCCCGCCGCCCATGGACCTGAACGAGGCGTTCGACCAGTTGCGACTCGCCGTCGAGCGAATCCGGTGATGGACGTCGAATCGTTGCGCCGCATCTGCGGCGACATGGTGGCGGCGATGACCCGGGCCGCCGAGTTCGCCGAACGGGCGCCGCATGCCGAGTACGAGGCCACCTCCCCGGACGGCGAGGTCACCGTCCGGGTGTCCGGGGCGAAGGAGCTGCTGGAGATCTGGATCGACAGGCGGGCGAAACGGACCGTCGACAACCTCACGCTCGGCGAACTGGTGACGCAGACGATCCGCGCCGCCGAGCTGCGGGCCGATGACGCGCGGGCGCAACTGCTCGACGGAACGTCCATCGGCGGGTTCGCGGTCGGTGACGTCGTGCGCGACCCCGGCCAACTGCTGTCCCGCTTCCAGCCCGGGCGCTGAGCCGCACCCGTCTGCGGGACGGCGCGGTCCACGAGCATTCAGACGGCCGCCGGATTGCGGCCGCGACGACCGATCGACCATCCCGGCCTCACCGAGCTCGGTCGCCTCCCGATTGCGTTTGACCTGGCTACGGCCTACGTGGCGCCAGACGCCGCCGTCGGAAATCTGGCCGAGCCGCGGAGGTGCGATGAACGCTGCGAAGGAGCGGTTCACCGAGCTGTACGAGCGTCATCACGGTGACGTGTGGCGGTACGTCGCTCGGCGGCTCGTCGCGTCTGACGTCGGCGATGTTGTCGCTGAGGTCTTCCTTGTTGCATGGCGACGTCTGGACAAGGACCGCCAGCCTCCGCGGACGGGGCCGAGGTCGTTCGTCCGGTAGGGAGTGGTGCCAGGTCGACTGCCGGCCCCGAGGACGGTCGCGATGTGGCGCGGTCGGTCAAGTCGTTGGCGCGCACGTCCAAGACTCGACCGGCGTCGGCGAGCAAACTTGTGCCGTCACCCCGCTACACGCGCCAACTGTCTCGGAGGACCGTTATGGGTAAGCTCGTCGTCTCGATGTTCACGACACTGGACGGTGTCATTGAGCGACCGGATCGCTGGGCGTTCCAGTTCGCAAGTGCCGACTCGATGGAGCAGGGCCTGCGCCAGTTGCACGACGCCGAGGCGTTGCTGCTCGGCCGCGTCACGTACGAAGGGTTCGCCGCGTCCTGGCCGAACATGACCGACGAAGCGGGCTACGCCGGCAAGATGAACACGATGCCCAAGTACGTGGTGTCCACCACCCTGGACGAGCCCACCTGGAACAACACGACCGTCATCGCCGACGACCCGGCCGCCCGGATCGGGAAGGTGAAGACCGACCTGAACGGGGATCTGCTCGTCTTCGGCAGCAACGCGCTCGTCACCCGGCTGCTGCCACACGGGTTGATTGACGAGATCCGCCTGGTGACCTACCCGGTCGTGATCGGGGACGGCACGCGCCTGTTCGCCGGCGGTGACGGGATGGCGTCGTTCCGGCTGCTGGATACCGCCACCTTCCAGTCCGGCGTCGTGGTCCTGACCTACGCACCGGTCAACGAGCAGGACGCGGCTGCGGCGGCGGCCTGAACGACGTCGCCGGTGAAGCGAAAGCGTCACCACGTTCGGAGCCGGCCGGCTTGGCCCGGGGCGGCGGAGCGTCACCCACGGGTACGAATGAGCCGGCGGCACGAACGCCTTCGACCGCCTGTGTGCGGCGTCCTGCCGCCGGCTCCGGGCCGACTACCTGCTGGCCCCGATACCCGCATGGACGTGAACCACCCGCAGGCCGACGGTCCGGTAGTGGTCGACGGGCACCTTCCTCATGTCGACGCGTCCACCGAACCGCGGTTCGGCGCGGCGGAGCGAGGAGCGCACCTGCCGGTTGCCGGTGCGGCAGCGAGCACCGCGCCGAGAGTTGACTGGCGGCGACAGGGTTGAGCGACATGCGCCGGTAGTCGCTGGGTGGCACGCCGAAGGCGGCCCGGAACAGCCGGCTGAAGTGCGCTGCGTCGGATAGACCCCACCGGGCCGCGACGGCGCCGACCGCCACGCCGCTCTGTGCCGGATCGGCGAGGTCCTTGCGGCAACGGTCGAGGCGCCGCTGGCGGATCCAGGCACCGACCGAGGTCTGCTCCGGAGCGAACAGCCGGTGCAGTTGGCGCAGCGAGACGTGGTGTGCTGCGGCGATCACCGCGGGCGTGAGGTCGCTGTTCCCCAGGTGCTGCTCGATGAAGGCCTTCACCTGGAACAGCAGTGCCTGCTGTGACGACTCGACCGGGTCGGGATACCCGGTGTACTCGGCGAGCGCGGTGCCCAGCAGGTCGAGCAGGATCGGTGCCAGCCGTGCCGCGGTGGTCGGATCGTACTGGCCGACTTCCCGGGCGATGCGACCCAACATCGGGGCGAGCAGTCCGCCGACCCCGGTTGCGGGCACCGCCGTCGCGGTGAGCCCGGCAACCATGCCCGGCCGGACCGGGAGCAGCCCGCGCGGAAACCCGATCACTGCCAGCTCCACCGCGTCGGTGTAGACCAGATCGTACGGGCGGCTGAAGTCGTAGACGCCGAACGTGTCGGGGGCGAGGACCGTCTCCCGGCCGTCCTGGGTCAGGCGCGGGTGGCCGCTGATCGGCAGTACCACACGGTACAGGTCCGCGTCGCCCTTGCGAATCAGGCCGGGCGTTCGGTGGACACCATGGGGCGTGCTGGTACGGACATTCGCCACGCCCACGTCGCCCAGCTGGCCGGTCGTGATTTCACCGTGCAACGGCACATCCGGGTCGATCCGCATGTCCAGCGGGCCGAGGGTGTCGCAGACGATGGACCGCCACCGTTCGCGCCGCTCGGCTGCCGGTGTGTCCGCGGTTCTGACGACCGTGAGCACTGATAGACCTCCCTGACTCGTGCCGTAACGGTAGCGGCCGGCGGACGAAATCGGCGTCGCAGCGACCACGATCGTCAGCGGGTGTCGCCCGGCTCGGCACCGGTCCGGTCGGTCATGGACTTGGTTTCGACCCAGCAATTCTCACTCTCCCCGGAATGGCGCAGGTTGCCGCCCACCGGGTCATCGACACCCTCGGCCCACTGCTGGCCCTGGCCCCGGTCCGCCCGGCGCCCGGTAGACCAGATCGCGATCGTCGACGGCACCCTCATCCCGACCCGAGACCACCGCCTCGCGGTCCTGCGCGACTACCGCCGCGCCGCCCGAACATTGACCGACACCGCTTCCGGCATCGCCCACCTGCACAACATCGCTCTGACCTGGTGACCACCAACCCGGCTACAGGCAACGCCTTCACCCAGTTACGAGACAGCCTTCAGCCGAGCGAGCTTCCTGAACTGCCGATATGCGCGGGTGAGGCGCAGGCCTCAGGAGGTTGCAGGAGACGTCGGCTTCAGGCGCTTTCGCTCGACAACGCTTGTTGCCGTCACCACACTCAGCGGCGGCACGTCCTTCGCGACAACGGCGCCCGCGCCGACGACCGAGCCGCGACCGATTGTCACTCCAGGGGTGATCGTGGCTGCGGCGCCGATCCACACGTCATCCTCGATGACGATGGGCGCGTGCGTGATGAAGTCGTACCGTTCGTCGAGTTCGACGGGGTGTCCGGCCGTGCTCAGAGTCACTCGGGGACCGATCATGACGCGGTCACCGATGGTGATGCCCCCGTAGTCGAGGAAGAAGCATCCCTGATTGATGAACACGCGCTCTCCGAACGATGCTCCAAGCCCGTAGTCGCAATAGAACGGGGGCAGGATGGACAGAGAGTCTGGGATCGGTTCGCCGAAGATCTCGGTCAGGACCATCCTGCGCGCGTCGAGGTCGTCAAACGGCAGCACGTTGAGGCGCGCGGTCAGGTTCATGACGAGTTGTACGCGCTCCGCGAAGGCTCGTGACTCGGGCGTCCGTGTTCGTAGGCGATGCTCGTTGCGCACGAGGCGATGCTGGCACAGCGAGTCAGAGACCCGGTGACGACCCACCGGCAGGGAACACGGCACTCCTTGATAGCGGGTTCCAATCGAACGCCCGGATCTGCCGCGGAGCAGCCGCTACGCAGCGTCACAGTCGTCTGCGCGACCGGCGCCCGGTCGTGCCGAGAGGCTTGTAGGTTGACGACTAGCACCGCGCTGGTCGAAGATCGCGAAAGTGCCAGTTGGAGGTGGCGGCTTTGGGCTTCTGGGGCGTAGGCCCATTCGACAACGACGACGCCGCCGACTTCGCCGACGACCTGGACGCCGCGACGGTGGACGTACGCATCGAGATGGTCGGCAGCGTGCTCGACCGTGTGGTTACGGCTCACGACGACATCGATATGTGGCATGCACCGAGGGCCGTAGCCGCGGCCGCTCTTGTTGCTGCGCAATGCCCAGGAGGCAGAGCGACCTGCCCCATCTACGGCCCGTCCACGCCGATGCCGCAGTTCCCGAGCTCGCTGAAGCAGCTGGCCATCGACGCCCTCGATAACGTCCTCGCAGCGTCTGCCTGGCGCGCCCCCGAATGGCGCGACGCCTCGAATGGATCGCAGTGGCGCCGGAACATCATCGCGCTACGGAACGTCCTCGACCCGCCGCAGCGTGAGACGCTCTTCGAAATCTGAGCGACGAGACTCAGCGTACGCTTCTGCCAGGACACACGCGACGACTGGGGGCCACACGAGGCACTAGCCAGCGGGGTGTGAGGTCTGGCGAATCGCGGCTGCATCTGTCCGAACCTGACGAGATCGAATGGGCCGGTCAGAGGGCATGTGCACGTTGGGGGTCGGCGGTCTACGCGTGGGCTGCGCGCTGCAAACCGGGCGTCATGCCGCATGTCCGTTTCGAACTGGGACGGTCCGTCGGGCTGTCGGCTTCTGGCAGGGGCGTGGGCGTTCGGTTCGCCGGTCAGCAGGCGTCTGGGTACTGCAGGTGCTCCGGGCCTCTTCGGCGAACGCCAAGTTCGTCAAGGCCGCCGCGAAGATCACTCACGACCTCGACGTTCTGCTGAGCTTCTACGACTACCCGGTCGAGCACTGGGTGCACCCGCGCACCTCGAACCCGATCGAGTCGACGTTCGCCACCGTGCTGCATCGCACCCGCGTGACCAACGGGCCGGGCAGCCGGTGCCGCCGGTTGCGCGATGGCGTCAAGCTCATCGAGGCCGCTCAGGACCGCTGGCGGGCGGTCAACGCCCCACATCTGGTCGCCCTGGTCCGCGCCGGCGCCGTCTTCGTCGACGGCCGACTCGTCGATCGGCCAACGGACGCCATGGCCGCATAACAGCTACTTCATCCACAGGTCTTGACGATTCCTCCCTTGTTGCCCCGCACCCGCTCCCACGTCATGCACAGGAATCATTCCCGACACCCTGGACCGGCACCTTCACGGGCGGTTTCCCAGTTTTGACACCCGACAGGAACGCCTGGTGGCCGATACTGGTGTAATGGCGCTCGACAGCTACGGTGTGCTCGTCGGGACGCTGGAATCGCATCGCCGGGACACCCCGGACGATCAGGGGCGGTGGTTTCACGTCAACCTTGAGGTGACTGCACCGGCGGGCCGGTATCGGTGCGCGGTAGACGTGGACAGCAAGCAGTCGGCGACCGGCGTGCAGTGGCGGGTGCTGACACTCGACCGGGCGCAACTTCCAGCGCTCTTCGATGTCTCTGCCGGCTACCACCCTGTCGCCACGACGCCCACCTCGGGGGCGCTGGACTACATGCGCCATCCCGCTCTGAGGACCCGCGCAGGCTGCTTCTCCGGCTTGCTGTCTCGTGCCGTACAGATTTCTCTGGGGCGGCTCTCGGCTGTCCGAGCCTGGCGCGCCGGGTCGAATCTGGAGGCGGCCACGGCGCTGGAGTCGATCCTCACGATCGGTGCCCGAATCGCGATCTTTGGCGAGCCGTTCACCAGCGGGCTGGGCATGCACAACATTCACCAGAACCAGGGTGACCCATTGGGTAGCCAGTGGTACGCCGAGAACGGCACGTGGCAGGACGGCGGCACGGTGGTGTACCTACCGGACGGGCAGTATTGCTTGTTCCTCTCGAAGTTCACTACGCAGTCGTTCGACACCAACGACGATGGGCACCCCAGGTAGTGGGTCATCCATGACGGAGCGGGCCGCCTCGAGGTGCAGCGAGCCCGCTTCTACATGCAGCACGCCCCCGACTGGTCGCTCTAGCCTCACGGGCCTGCCGTGATTGTGTTTGTCCCTTACCAGGCCGCGGTGCACGACCGCGTGACCGAGGAAAAAGGAGGGTTGTGCGGTGCCGACCAACCGGCTGGAGGCGTTCAGTGACGGCGTCCTTGCCATCATCATCACGATCACGGTGCTGGAGCTCAAAGTCCCGGCAGGTCACGACCTCTCTGACCTTGCCCGTACGACCGGCGTCGGGCTGCTGACGTATCTCCTCACCTTCGTCTATGTCGGCATCTACTGGAACAACCACCACCATATGTTCCATCTGGTACGGCAGGTCAGTGGCGGGGTACTGTGGGCGAACTTGGCGCTACTGTTCTGCCTGTCGCTGTTCCCGTTAACGACTTCTTGGGTCGACGACTCAAGGTTTGAGCCGATCCCAGTCGCCATCTACGGTCTGAACCTGCTCAGCGCGGCCATCGCATATTTCGTGCTCCAGACAGTGATCATTCGGCAGCAGGGGCCGGCGTCGGTGCTGAGGCGGGCCATTGGCACTGACATCAAGGGCAAGACCTCGCCCGTGTTCTACGTCGCGGGGATCCTCAGCGCTCTGCTGATCGACAGGAGCGGACATGTCGGAGTTGGGCTAGCCCTGGCGTGTTTCGTCGTCGTGGCGATCATGTGGGTCGTACCCGACCGCCGCATCGACCGTGCGATCCGCCAGCACGAGACCCCCGACTAGGTCTTGTCCTGCCGATCATGATGGCTGAGTGATCGAATGTCGACGCCGTCGATCGGTCCCGTCTCGCTATCCGGGCACCACCCAGACGGCGGTGTCCGGCGGCAGCCAGCCCTCGTCCAACGGTCCGCTGCCGAGCACGATCGTCCCGGCGACCGGAGACTCGATCGGGCGGCCCGACAGGTTGACCACGCAGGCGAACGCTCGATGCGCCCCTCGGGTGAAGGCGAGGACCCCATCGGGTGCGGGCAGCCACGCGAACGGGCCGTCGCCGAGCGCCGGCTGCCCGCGCCGGCAGGCCAACGCGCGACGGTACAGCGCCAGCATGGAGTCGGGGTCGCCGGTCTGTGCCTCGACGGTACGGTCATGCCACCCGCGCAGTTGCGGCAACCACGGCTCGCGTGCCGCATCGGCCGGACTGAAGCCGAACGGCGGCTCCTGGCCCGACCACGGGAGGGGTACCCGGCACCCGTCCCGGCCGAGGTTCTCGCCGTGGGTGCGGAAGAACATCGGGTCCTGGCGCAGCGCGGCGGGAATGTCCTCCACCTCCTCGAGGCCGAGTTCCTCACCCTGATAGAGGTAGACCGAGCCGGGCAGCGCCAGATTGAGCAGCAGGGCAGCGCGGGCCCGACGCAGACCGAGCGCCCGATCGGTGGGCGCGCCGAGCTGGCGGTATTGAAGGGTGAACGACGTGTCGGCGCGGCCGTAGCGAGTCACGTGCCGAGGCACGTCGTGATTGGACAGCACCCAGGTTGCCGGGGCGTTGACAGGGGCGTGCAGCGCAAGGGTCTCGTCGATGACCTGGCGCAGCGCGCTCGCGTCCCATGGGCAGCCGAGAAAGGCGAAGTTGAACGCGGTGTGCAGTTCGTCCGGGCCAAGGTACGCGGCGAGCCGTTCGGCGTCCGGCAGCCAGAGTTCACCGATCAGCGCGCGCGGCTCCGGGTAGCTGTCGGCGATCGCGCGCCACGCCCGGTACACGTCGTGTACCTCGTCCCGGTCGGTGTACGGGTGCGGGACCGGGAGGTCGTCCGGGTCGAAGTCGGCGAGCTCGCCGTCCTTCATCAGCAGCGCGGCCGAGTCGATCCGGATGCCGTCCACCCCGCGGTCGAGCCAGAACCGCAGCACGTCCTCGAACTCCTCGCGGACCTTCGGATGCTCCCAGTTGAGGTCGGGCTGCTCGGGCGCGAACAGGTGCAGATACCACTCGCCGGGACTGCCGTCCGGGTTGATGGTCCGGGTCCAGGCCGGACCGCCGAAGATGGACTGCCAGTCGTTGGGCGGCAGTTCCCCGTCCGCGCCCCGCCCCTCGCGGAACCAGAACAGGTCGCGCGCGGCCGAACCCGGCCCGCTGTGCAGCGCCTCCACGAACCACGGATGCGCGTTCGAGCAGTGGTTCGGCACCACGTCGACGACGATCCGGATACCGAGCGCGTGCGCCTCGCGGATCAGGTCCTCGGCCTCGGCCAGGGTGCCGAAGACCGGGTCGATGGATCGGTAGTCGGCGACGTCGTAGCCCGCGTCCGCCTGCGGCGAGGCGTACCAGGGGTTGAACCAGATCGCATCGACGCCGAGGCCGGCCAGGTAGCCCAGGTGTGCGCGGACGCCCTCCAGATCTCCGATGCCGTCACCGTTGCCGTCGGCGAAACTACGCGGGTAGATCTGGTAGATGACGGCGGAACGCCACCATTCGGCGGGCACCGGGCGCGCCGCGCTCACCCCGGCCGGACCGGCGGCCGGCTTGTTCGACTCAAGGGTTTCGACATCACTCACAGAGCGACCTGCTTTCTCGTATACCCGCCATCGCGTCAGCCCTTCAGCCCGGAGTGTGCGATGCCCTCGACGAAGTGCCGCTGCGCTGCGACGAAGACGACGAGCATGGGCACCACCGACAACGTGGCTGCCGCGAGCTGGGTGCTCCACATCTCTCCGCCGTAGGCGTCCGTGTAGCGCGGCAGGGCCTGGGGCAGGGTGAACAGCTCCGGTGATGTGAGGTACACCGTGGGTTCGAGGTAGAGGTTCCACGAAGCGAGGAACGTGAGGATGGCGACGGCGGACAGGGCCGGCCGCGCGAGGGGCAGGCTGATGCGCCACCAGATCCCCGCATGCCGTAGGCCGTCGAGGCGGGCGGCCTCCTCGAGCTCGACCGGCAGGGCGATGAAGAACTGCCTCATGATGAAGGTCGCCAGGACGCAGGGCGCCGCCAGGGCGGTCACGAGGATTAGCGGCCAGTGGGTGTTGACGAGGCCGACCTGCTTGAACATCTGGAACAGCGGCACGATGGTGACCTCGCTCGGGACGAGGAGGCCGGTGAGGACGACTATGAACAGGACATTGCGTCCGGCGAACCGGATTCTGGCGAAGGCGTAGCCCGCGAGACTCGAGGCCACAAGCGTGATGAGGGTTACCGCGGCCGCGATGTAAAGGCTGTTGAAATACTGCCTCGCGAAGGGTTGGAAGGTGAAGACCTCCGCGTACGAGGCGGTCGTGGGCGATGCGGTGAACATCGTCGGTGGTGTCTTGAAGATCTCGCTCAATGGCTTTAACGACGACGTGACCATCCACAAGGTGGGGATGACGAACGGGGTGGCGAGCAGGGCGAGCGAGCCGATGAGGACGGCGCGGCGGATCAAGCGGGCGCCGCGGCCGGGTCGGGCGGTGTCAGGCCTCATAGAAGACCCACTTCCGGCGTAGCTGCCACTGGAGCAGCGTGAAGAGCATGACGAAGCTGACGAGCATGAGCGCGAGGGTCGACCCGTAGCCGATGTTGTTGAACTCGAAGGCCTGCTGGAAGACGTAGTAGACGAGCACGGTGGTCGACAGGCCGGGGCCGCCCTCCGTGAGCACCGCGACCTGAGCGAACGCCTGGAGGGCGCCGACGACCGTGATGATCGCGGTGAGCAGGAGGGTCGGTGAGATGAGGGGCAGGGTGATCCGCCGGAAGATCGTCCGGTTCGAGGCTCCGTCGATGCGGGCCGCTTCGTAGAGCTCTGACGGAACCCCTTGGAGCGCGGACAGAAACAGGACCATGTTGACGCCGACGCTGCGGATGACCTGCGTGACGATGACGGATGCCATGGCGGTGTCGCCCTTTTGGAGCCAGTTCGGGCCGTCGATGCCGACGAGCGTGAGCATCCCGTTGACCCCACCGTTGTCCTGGAGGAGGAATCCCCAGACGAGCGTCCAGGCGACGACCGAGACGACGACTGGGGAGAAGAACAGGGTCCGGAAGAGCACAGAGCCGCGGAAGCGCCGGTTGAGCAGGACCGCGAGGAGCAGCCCGAGGGCGATGTTGAGGACAACGACGCCGAGGGAGAAAACGGCGGTCGCGCCGAGCACGCTGGGTAGCTGCGGGTCCCGGAACAGTTGCGCGTAGTTGTCGCCCCCGACGAACGTGAGCTGACCCGTGAAGACGTTCCATTCGTGGACGCTGTAGTACACGGCGAGGACGACGGGAACGATGACGAAGGCGAGTACGCCGAGCAACTGCGGTGCGATGAAGAGGTAGCCGACGAGGCCCTCACCTCGCCGTGTGCGTCCGGGACGCCGACGTGGCGGTGGCCCCGCGGCCGGTGCGGCGTCGTGCGCCGCCCCGGCCGTGCGGAGCGATCCGGTCGTCACTTGGCGAGAACGGGGTCGAGGGCGGAGCAGACTGATCCGAGCACCGCGGGTACGTCGGCGTTCTCGGTCCAGAGGGCGTCGAGAGCAGCCTTGCCCCTCTTGGCGACCTCGGCCGGGTTCGTGTGGTTCGGCAGGGTGACGGCGCCGCGCAGCTGGTCGACGACGACGGATTGCAGTTGGGCGGCCGAGAGCTTCTTGTTGTTCTCCGCGAGCTTGTCGCCGGTGAGCAGTGAGGCGCGCGGCGGCGGGAAGTACTGCGCGAGGAGGCGGGCGTTCTCGGGGTTGGTCAGGTATGCGAGGAAGTTCGTCGCCTCGTCCACGTGACGGCTGGAGGCGAGGACTCCGACGCCGGCCTGCCCGATCACCGAGTAGGCGCCGGCCGGGCCCTTCGGCAGGGGGAGTACGTCGAAGGCGAAGGAACCGTCGAGCAGCGACGCGCGGGAAACCTGAGCGACGGTGAAGGCGGCGTCGCCGGCGAAGAAGTCGACCTTCGTCCCCGGCCCCGGCATCGACTTGTCGACGAAGGCCGCGTCGTGGAGGAAGCGCATGGCGTCGGTCATCTGCGGGCTGTTGAAGGTGCACGAATTTCCGTCTGCCGACCATGCCGAGGCGCCCCAGCCCGTCCAGACGGTCGCCAACATGTTCCACGACGAGTAGTCGAAGTCGCGTACGACGAAGCCCGCCTTGCCGGTCGCCGAATGGACCGCCGCTCCGGTCGCCGAGACCCGATCCCACGTGAGGCCCGCGGGGTCGAGCTTCTGCCCGGCGCGGGCGAGGAGGTCCTTGTTGACGTACAGCGCGAAGGGCGAGTTCGAGAACGGGTAGGCGAAGAGCTGACCGTCGGCCGAGAACTCGGCGGTGACGCTTTCGAGGAGGTCGTCGTAGCCCCACTCCGGTGTTGCCTTGAGGCGGTCGGTGAGCGGGACGAGCGCCTTGGCGGAGATGAGGTCCTTCGACAGGTCACCCATCCAGACAAGGTCCGGGGAGTTGCCGCCGGCGATCTGTGTCGTCAGCGTCGAGTTGTAGTCGGCGAAGGGGAGGCTGTCGAAGGTGATCGACTTGATGGCCGGCCGGGAGGCCTTGTAGGACTGCGCGATCGAGTCGAGCAGCGCCAGCTGGTCCTTGTTCGACGTCCAGACCGTCATACGGAGGTCGACGCTGCCGGGCGCGGCCGACGAGGCCTGCGGCGATGCGGCGGAGCAGCCCGACACGGCGAGCCCGACGGCTGTCGCGAGTGTGAGGGCGGTGAGAAGCTTCCTTCGGGTGAACATGGTCTTTCTCTTCTCTAGTAGCCGGTGATGTGGGGCCAGTGGATCTCGACGCCCGCCTCGACGAGGCGGGCCTGGAACTCGGCGACGAGGGCCTGGTCGGCGAGGACGGCGGCCGGCAGCACGGATCGCTCGATGCAGAAGGCCGCGAGCTCGCCGGCGGCCTCGCCGACGTTCCACTCGACCGGGTGCAGCCGGTACGCGCCGTTGGTGATGTGCGTCGTGCCGATGTTCTTCGCTGCGGGCAGGAGGTTGGTGGTGCGCAGGGGTACGAGCGCCCCGAGGGGGATCTCGAAGGGCGCGCACTCGACGTCGATGTAGTTGTCGCCCCCGGTGGAGGGGTGAAGGTCGATGCGGTACATCCCGACGCCGACGGACGCCTCGAAGCGCGCTGGATCTCCGTGACCGCGGACGGCGACGGAGACGTCCTGCTCGACGATGGTCCGGTGGGCGCGGATCCGTCGTGACTCGCGGATGTACGGGGCCTGGGCGAAGCCGTCGTCGGTGCCCACGACGTCGCCGCGAAGGCGGAGACCCGGCCAGCCACGGCCCCCGTCAGGTCGCGGTGCCTCGGTCTGCAGCCAGTAGAAGTACGCCTGGGACTGGGCCTTCGCGGCGGCGAGGTGCTTTTCCCGGTCGGCGACGTCGATGATCGAGCCGCCGACGTAGTCGAGCTGCGGCCAGTTGGCCAGAACGATGTCGCTCTCGTAGAAGCCGGGTCGGAAGTTGCGCCGACAGGCGATCCTGCGGAACTGCCATAGGTCGCGGTCGCCCGGGTCGACGCGCGGGTCGCCGGTCGGGTCCTGCTCGGGGTTGACGTGGAGCGTACGCGCCTCCGGCTCCAGGGTCCGCGGATTCGGGGCGGTGAACGACAGCATCGGCGCTCCCCAGAAGGGCAGCTCGTGCTGACGCCACTCGTCGTAGTTGGCCGGGCGCTCGATCGTGTGGTCGCCGGGCGCGTGGTCGAACGCGAAGCACCAGGCAATGGCCTGCACGTTGCTCGCATCGGCCAGTTCCGGCGCGCTCGGCTCGCCGGTCTCGGTCCGTGATTCGGCGCCGACGACGTACTCGGTGTTGGTCAGTGGGAGCAGATCGCCGGTCTCCGTTGCGTCGAGCACGAAGGGCGCCGTTACGGTGGTGAGATCTCCGGACCGAACGTCCGCGACCACGACGGAGCGGACCGTGGCGTCGACGACGACCGCGTCGACCGGGCGTGCCTGCTGCACCAGCACGAGTCGTCCGCTGGAGCGATAGGGCGCGAGCAGCTGGTCGATGACCGCGACAGCGACTCTCGGCTCATGGCACAGCGCGCTGACGCGTCCCCGGCCGGGGTTGAGCGTGCGGTCTGTGCGAGCCTCCTCCGACAGGGGGTAGAAGGACCGGTAGTAGGAGCGGATCCCCTCCCGAAGCGAGCGGTAGCGGGCGGTGACGCCGAACTGCTCGACCCACACGTGCTCGTCGGGCGGGACGGCCTGGGACGTCAACTGGCCGCCGAGCCACTCATGTTCCTCGGTCAGCACGACGCGCATGCCGCGCTGGAGGGCGGCGAGGGCGGCCGCGACGCCGCCGAGCCCGCCGCCGATGACCGCGACGTCGGCGGTGAGAGTCCTCATGCCGGCCGCCGTTCGACGACGGTCTCGCCGGCCTCGAGATCCGCGCTGAGGAGGCGCTGGGTGTCGAGGGCGTCCCACTCCTCGGGCGCTGTGGTGATGAGCCGCTGGAGCAGGGCGAGCGCCTCCGCGGCGACCTGCCTGCGCCGCACGTGGAAACCGGTGAGGGCGCGCTCGCCGATGCGGTGCCCTCGTACTTCGGCGAGAGCGGCAACGGAGACAGCGTTCGGCACGTCGAAGCCCTCGGTCTGCAGGACGTGGACGACTTCCTCGGCGAGGAAGGCGTCCTCGGCGAGGACGAGCGTCGCCCCCGCGTCGCGCACGGTCCCGGCCACGGCGGTCAGGTCCTCGTCGGTGATGAGAGTCGTCCGGATCTGGCGCGTGGCGGCGGGGGACTGCACGGCCCCCCGCCGGTCGCGCGCCGTGGCGGTCTCGCGACCGCGGTGGACGTAGACGGCCCGTTCGTGGCCCAGCCCGACCGCCCGGTCAATGAGGTCCACGGTCGGGGCCGCGTAGTCGATCCCGACGTACGGGACCCGAGCGTCCGTCTCGTCCCGGCGTCCCACCGCTACGAAGGGGAAGCGCTCGTCGACGAGTCGATCGAGATCGGCCCCGTCCATCTCCTGGCCGAGGAGGATGCAGCCGTCCGCGAGCCCCAGGCGAGTCCTGCGGTGGAACAGCTTGCGCCTCCCGTCTTGGACCGGGGAGCTGGTGAAGAAGAGGAGGTCGCAACCGAGCGTCTCGGCGCTGCGCTCGATGCCGTTGAGCAGCGGCCCGTAGAAGTCCATGCTCTCCGGGGAGAGGGCGGGCTCGTACGTGAAGACGCCGATGATCTGGTTGTCCAGGCCCGCGAGGCGCCGCGCCGCCGGGTCGGCGACGTAGGCCGATCGCTCGATCGCCTCCATGACCCGCGCGCGTGTCGCCGCAGGGATGCGCGCGGTGGACCCTTCCCGGTCGTTGAGGACTGTCGACACGGTTGTCTGGCTCACGCCGGCGATGCGGGCGATCTCGCGTTGAGTGATCTTGCGGGACTTGGACGTCATGTGGTCTCCACCGTGATAATCCGTATCTGCATCCGGGGATGGTGAAGATAATCCGTATCAGCGGTGTCGCGCAAGAGTCTTGACGGCGCCACCGCCGGCAGTCGACGATGGCGCCGGCTCATCCGCCAATACGCATTATCACCCGGCGTTCGCCGGGGAGAGGAAGGCCACCATGGCGTCACCACGGCCCCAACAGCCCGGCCTGACCCGGCGCGGGTTCCTCGGAGCGACCATCGTCGGGGGAGTGCTCCTCATGGCCGAGCCGAGCCCGGTGAGCGCCGCCGCCAGCGAGGGCGACATCGTGCTGTCGGCGGCGGGGATCAGCGTCGTCGGGAGTGCCGGTGGGCGCCTCGCGATCCGGGACGGGGCTGGCAGCGTCCGATCGCAGGGGTCGCGGTTCCAGGTCAAGGACCGGATCACGGGGATCCACGTGTCGACCGGCGGCCTCCCGAGCCTCGTCGAAGGCGCGGACGGATCGCCGATGATCCGCATGGACTACACCTTCGGCTCGGCGGCGGGCGGGGTCGCCGTCCACGCCCTCGTGTCGGTGTCGACCGACCGCGCACACCTCGAGTGGCACATCTCGGGCCCCGAGACCCTCGTGCCTGAGGGGTTCCTCTTCAGCCGGGCGATCCTCAGCCCGACGGAGCCGGACGACTACGTCGCGGTGACCGAGTGGGTGCGAGACGGCGGGGGCGGCATCCCGTACGAGGTGACCTCGGGCGTCGCGCACGTGTCGACGTGGGCGAACCTCCACGGCATGTTCCTCCTGCAGCGTTCCCGACAGGGCTGGACGAACTCGACGTGGGTCCACGCGCCAGGAGCTTCCCAGGGTGACGGGACGTTCCGGAGCGAGGCGGACTTCTTCTTCAGCACGACCCGACCCTCGGCGACGGCGACCATCGGTCGCGGTCGCGACCTCGGCATCGAGCTGTGGACAAACCGCGACTTCAACATCTGGCAGGCCGGAGGCGAGCCGATGGAGGTGACGGCCCTGGTCGCGAACGGCGGCGCCGGCGACCGGGTCGTCAACCTGACGTGGTGGGTCCGGGACTTCAACGGCGCGCAGCTCGCTGCGGATGTCGCGCAGATCGCCGTCCCCGCGCGGGCGGCACGGGAGCACACGTTCCGCCTCCCGGCCCCGCCCGCAGGCATCTGCGTCTGTGAGGTCACGGCGTCGTCAGGAGGGGACGAGGCCTTCGCCCGCACGAATCTCGCTGTGCTCGAACCGCACACGTACGAGGCGGGTGCATCGAGCATGTTCGGCATGGCCAACTATCCGTGGCTGCAGCGGCCGTCCGCCGACGCGCTGCTCGACCTGTGGCAAGCCGTCGGGGTCAGTGTCGTCCGCATCTCGTATGCCGGGGGACCGGGCCTGCCGCCGAGCGCCTTCGACGAGCGGGGGATGCGCCACAACATCGAACTCCAGCCATCCCTGGAGGTCACCGACGAGCAGGCAGCAGCCTGGGCCGCGGCCAGCCTGGCGACGGCGCTCGATGCGGGGGCAGGCTACTTCGAGGTTGGCAACGAGCTCAATCGCCCGTTCAACACCGGGCTGGCGGCACAGGCCTACATCGACAAGGCGCTGCGCCCGGTGGCGGATCGTGCCGCCGCGATCGGGGCGCCGATCAAAATCATGAACAACGGCCTGGCGGGCATGGACAAGCCGTGGCTCGAGAACTTCTACGCAGGCGGTGGCTGGGACCTCATCGACGCCTTCGCCTACCACCCGGGGCGGGGCAACTTCACCCCCGACTACGTGCCGGACGGTGACGACTGGGACGCGGGAAGCACGGGAACCTACTGGAACTTCCTCGGCGGCCTGCGGCAACTCAAGGCACTCATGGCCGAGTACGGCGAGAAGGAGATCTGGCTGACCGAGGCGTACGCGTGCACCCGGCCGAACGCCTGGTGGAACGACACCTACCGGCACGCGGCGGAGAACGTCTTCCTCACCCTCGCGCTCGCCAAGGCGGAAGGGGTACGCGGGGTCTGCTGGTACCAGTTCCACGACAGCGTCCTCGGCAACCCGCAGGTGGCCGACCCGGGCAACGTCGAGTACCACTTCGGCCTGACGAACCGTGACCTCAGCGCAAAGCCGTCGCTCCTGGCCTACGCGAACGCGGCGCGGCTGCTCGACCGGGCCGACTTCATCGGGTGGCTCACGTTCGCCGACCCGAAGACCAAGGGGCTGCTCTTCGACACCCCGGACGGCGAGGCGGCGGTGCTGTGGAACCGCGCCGACGGCTACCTGCTCAACCCCGATCACGACCCGAGCGGGTGGTACTTCCCGGCCCCGGAGGTCTGGGTCGACCCGTGGCCGACAAAGACCGAGATCATGGCTGTCACGAGGGCTGACTCAGTGCGCCAGATCGACTCCATCGGGCAGGTCACCGAGCTGCCGGCGACCGGCCGCACCGTGTCGCTCGTCCTGGATGGCGCACCGCGCGTCTTCTACGGGCTCGCCCTCGTCGGCGCTCGCGACGACGCGGGCACCTGGGTCGCGCCGGGCGTGCTCCGCGTTCCCGAGGAAAGGGCGCGGCGGCGCCGGCAGTTGCGGCGCCGGCCCGGCTGAGGCTGTCCCGGGCGCGACGCCAGCGACACCCCGTGACACCCCGACGGCCCGGACCGTGAAGGTCCGGGCCGTCGGTCCCTCGGCCAGCGTCCATCCGTTCTTGCTCGCTAGGGCGACAGCAGCCCGACCAGGTGACTCAGCGCCTGCCGGCGCGGCTCCGCACGTCCGAAACGGTGCGCGAACCGCACCAACAGATCATCCAGACCCGCCCACCACCCGACGATCTCATCAACAAACACAAGCGCCACACCCTGCCCGCCCACAACAGACAGTGCGATCACCCCGAACAAGTTCGATGGGGTCCTCGGCGTCGGGCGCCGCTCGGCGTAAGAACTCATCGCCGAGATCGGAGTGACCATGCCCGTGTTCCCCACCACCGCGCACCTGGTGTCCTGCTGTCCGGCGGGGCGCCGAGCCCCTGAACCGGCAGCAGGACCTGCACCGCGGAGAGGTCCAGCGTGCCGACCCAGGCTGTCGTCTTCTGGGGACACCGCAGGAACGGCTGCACGGGCAGCGGTCGGTCGCCGGCCACCTCGCCAGCGTCGACCTGGAACCAGGGGATCAGGGCTTGCTCCGGGAGTGGCCAGGGAGCGGCGCCGCATTCGGCGTCTGCGTGCCGAACAAACGTCACGGCGTGACGGCGTACTCGGTGAATCCGCCGCACGGCTTGAAACCGAGGCGGCGGTAAACGGGTTCACCGTCCGAGGACGCCTGCAGGACCAGCGTGCGATAACCCGCGTCGTAGGCGGTGCGAAGGGTCGCCAGGGTCATGGCGCCGCCGTATCCGCGTCGGCGGTGAGCCGCCAGGGTCGCGATGTTGTAGATCCCGGCGACCTTCCCGTGCAGGAAGACCTCGGCCGAGCTGACCGGGTGGCCGTCAACGTAGCCGACCAGGTAACGGGCGGGGCAGCCGGGGGCGAGTGCCCACTCGGCGGCATCGGCGAAGAAGCGGCGCACAGTGGCGGCTGGCGGATCCCAGTTGGCGGCGAGGACGGTCGCGTAGTCGGCGAGCTGCCTGGGGTTCGTCACAGGATGGATGTCCAGGCCTTGAAGGTGCGGTCGGGGTGGTGCCGCGTTCAGTTCCGTCCACATGCCCGTCTCGGTCTCCGACGCCGCGAGACCGGCTTCCTCGAGCAATGAGGCCAGTTGTGCCGGTGCGGAGACAGGGCCCACCCACCAGGAGAAGGGCCGGCCCGTGGCGGCAAGGGCCTGGACCGTCTCCCTGACCCGGGTGCGGGCGGTGTCCGTACGCAGCCTCGCCGCCGCGACGATGTTGAACGTGTCGTCGGCCAGTCCGCTGTCGGCGATCAGGAGGTCGTCCGTCTCCGTGACGGTCGAGCCCGGCATGTGACGGTGCAGGTGACATGCGTGCTCGGCAAGGTTCCGTTCCATCTCGGCCAGCAGATCGGGAACAGTGCAGTCGGGGTGCTTTGCTTCGTTCATTGAGGTCATCGCATCATGGCGGTAATCGCTGTGCACCGGAATTCTTCCTCGGTAGCCCCGGGGCCGGTTGACAGGCGATGTCGTCGGGCGGAAGGCGCCGTGGAGGGCGGCCGGCGTTCCACCAAGGCTCACCGGCTGTCCTGTCCTACCTGCGCCGGCTGACCCGGCGCGACCGGCAACTGCTGGCCTGGCTCGCCGAGCACTACGTGCTGTCCACCGCTCCCGACTCAACCTCGCGCCGCGCACGCCTTGAGACGTTCGTGCCGCCTGGTTCCCGACCGGCACGGCGTGTCCTCACCGACCACGACCGCGTTTCAGGTGCGGGTCGGGCCGTTCATGGCATCGCACCGCCTCGTGAACCGCGGTCAGAATGTGGCGATCGGGTTGACCGGGCTGCCGGACGTACCGGCGAAGCGGACCGGCGCGACTGCGAGGTGGAAGTCCCACTGGCCGAGCTCGGCAGCCGTTGTCGCGCACACCTCCAGGTCGCAGTTGTCGAGCAGCCACAGACCCATCGCGACGAGACTCACGGCGTGAACCGGCATCAACACGTCTTCGTACCCCGACGGCTGAACGTCCTGGGGGGTGTCAGCGCCGATCAGCGCGACGTCGCGTTCATGCAGCCACGGCAGGCAGGACGCGTGCCAGCCGGCCCGCGTGAAACCGCTGGCCTCACCGGCCTCGTGCCGGACGCGTCCATAGCCGGTCCGCAGGAGTACCGCATCGCCGGATCGCACCCGTACACCCTGGCGACGCTCGGCCTCCTCGAGATCGTCGGGAAACACACCCTGCCCCGGATCCAACCACGGCACATCGCGGACCCTCGCAATGTCCAGCAGGACACCGCGCGTGATGATCCCGTTGGCCGCCGCCGTGACGGCCGCCCACGCCGATCCCGTTGCGGCGTCGACCAACGAGTGCGACCGCCCGTTGTACATCGTGCCGTCCCAGAAGATGTGGCACGGCGAGTCGACGTGGGTGATGGTGTTGCCGTGGAACGTGATGCCGAGCCGCTCGGACGAAAAGCCCCAGCGCCGATCGGCGTGGAAGGCGGGAACCGGCATGTTCTCGGCACCCGGCATGTCGGCGGCGCACGGGCACGTCGTCGTCGACCGCTCCATGTCTTCCGGTACGACAACCTCCCATGCGCAGGACACGCTCCTGCCGTGGCGCACGGCCCGCGCCGCCGCCAGCCGGACGTCGTCGGTGATGTGGTTCAGGGTTCCGAGCTCGTCCTCGTCGCCCCACCGTCCCCAGTTCGACAGCGTGTTGAAGTATCCGAGCACGTCGTCCTGTGTGGGCATCGGTCGCCCTGCCGTCATCCCAGCATCGACTCCTCCGGTCATGCGGTTCGAGGCCACCGCAGGTGGGTGCCACAGCCCGGGTAACCCCTACCCGGGCTGTGAGATCGACTCACGGTTGATGTAGGCGACCTGGGCGGCGAAGGCCAGCAGAGCCAACGCGGTGCCGACGCCGATCGCGAGCCCGGTCGACAGCCCCGCGAGCCCGGCCAGCAGCGTGACCGCGAGCCCCACCAGCAACGCGTTCACCGCGCCCACCATCGCCGCCGTAGTCAGCAGCAGCTGCGCCCGGCGGGGCGCGCTACCGACCGCCGCCCAGGTCGCCCGCATGATGCCCTCGCCCTGCACCGCGTCGGCGAAGAAGTCGTGCTCGCCGGCCAGCCGGCGATGGTAGTACGCCCGGATTCGCTGGATCCGCGCGAGATCCAGCTCGTTCTCCACCATGTTCTGCACCAGCCGCAGAAATGTGAGCAGCCCGGTGATCACCAGCGTCGGCAGCACCGCCCCGAGGTACGGCCGGACGAGCGCGGCGTTGCTGGCGACGAAACCGAGCCCGATCAGCGCGGCGGAGAGCATCGACAGGAAGACGGTCGCCCGGCCCACCGACTCGGTGACGGTCGCGCTGCGCGAGGTCTGAAGCACGAAATGCTCGGTGGTCAGGGCGGTGAGCAGCGCCTGCTCGCGTTCTCCGTCGTCCATGCACCTCACCGTCCGTGGGTCGACCAGGGGTCATCCGTGGCTCAACTCGCCAGCCTCCCGCTCGGTCACGCGGCCCACCCGAGGAACCGGGGAGCCGCCGCGACTCGCTGCCCTGGCCCTGCCGCCGGGTGGTTGACGTCGCGGACGGTGACATGATGTGCTCACTCTGCAACGGTAACGACAATCATGACCGTTAACGTGTCTGAGGAGGAGCATGTCTCTCACCGTGCCGCCGAGCCTGCTGCAGGCCGCCGAGTCAGGACCCGTGGACGACGAGGCGTTCGTGGCCTGCGTACGCGACTCGCTGCCCTACGCCTGGCAAACCGTCAGCCAGGTGGCGGCGGATCTGAAGTCGTCCGAAGCCGAGTTCGCCGACAACGTCGTTCCTCCGCCGAGTGAGGCGGAGCGGGGCCAACTGCTGCGCGCCCTGGCCAGCGATGCCATCAGGTCCAGCCTGGAACGCCACTTCGGCGTCAAGCTCGCCTTCCAGAACTGCCACCGCGTGGCGGCGTTCCGCCCGTCCGCCGTCGACTCCGACACCTACCGCCGCTTCATCTCCACCCGCGGCCAACTGCTCAACCAGTCACCCGAGCTGCGTGACTGCTGACCCGATCGTGACCCGGCGGGCAGGACGGGGCGTACGCACGCACCTGTTTCTGCTCGCCGGGCACCGACTCGGCGGCACCCACGCCCAAGCCCTCACCGACGCCCATCACTACGGTCGCGCGGCGGAGGCCGCCGGATACGACGGCGTCTGGATCGCCGAGCACCACTTCATCTCCTACGGCGTGTGCCCCTCGGCGATCACCTTCGCCGCGCACCTGCTGGGCGCCACCCGCACCATCGACGTCGGCACCGCGGCCTGCATCCTGTCGAACCGCCACCCGGTCGCCCTCGGCGAGGAAGCGGTGCTGCTCGACGAACTGTCCGGCGGCCGGTTCCGGTTGGGCGTCGGTAGGGGAGGCCCCTGGGTGGACCTCGAGGTCTTCGGCATCGGTCCGGACCGGTTCGACAACGGTTTCGGCGATTCGTTGGAGATCCTGACGCGGTGGCTGTCGGGGGAGCCGACGGTGGGCGGCAACCTGCGGTTCCCGTTCCGGCCGGTGCCGGTGGTGCCCCGCCCCCGCCGTCGGATGACCGTCTGGATCGCCGCGACCTCGCCCACCACCGTTGAGTTGGCCGCACGGCACGGCCTGCCGCTCCTGCTCGGCCTGCACGCCGACCTGGCCGAGAAGCGGAATCTGCTCGACCGCTACGCGCGGGAGGCCGCCGCCCACGGCCACGACCCCGACGCCGTCGCCCACGCCAGCGCCCACCTGGCCCACGTCGAGGACGGCGACGAACAGGCAGCGCAGGCCGTGCGCGCCGGCCTTCCCGCATTGCTGGCCGGAACCCGGGAGTACGTCCGTCTGGACGGCGCCCCCGCGGGGCAACGGGACCTGAACGCCTACGTGGAGCGCCTGATCGACATCCATCCGGTGGGCTCCCCCCGCCGATGCCGGGAGGCGCTCACCCTGGCCGCCGCCCTACCCGGCGTGCGGCACCTGCTGTTCATGGTGGAGGCGGCGGGAGGGCGTGACCACACTCTGAAGACGATCGCCCGTCTGGCCGCTGATGTCCTCGACCTGCCCGCCCGGACATCTGCCCGAGGAGCGCAGCCCGCCGAGGGGGCGTGACGCGCGCGCGGCGCCGATATCTCCCGCTTCATCGTGATAGTGCCCGGGCTCGGCGAGTGGACCTCCGGACGCCGGCGCGAGCGACTACAGTATCGCTCATGATAACGATTTTCGTTAGCCTCTGCGAGGGGCAGGAGCGATGAAGGTTGCGTTCGTCGGCAAGGGCGGCAGCGGAAAGACCACGCTCGCCGCGCTGTACGCCCGCCACCTCGGGGCGGAGGGACGGCCCGTGCTGGCCATCGACGCCGACATCAACCAGCACCTCGCGGTGGCCCTCGGCGAACCCGCCCACGTCGCCATGACGATGACCCCGCTGGGCGAGCACCTACCCGCGATCAAGGAATACCTTCGCGGCGACAATCCCCGCATCGCCTCCGCCGCCGAGATGGTGAAGACGACTCCTCCAGGCTCCGGCTCTCGGCTGCTGCGAGTGGTGGAGGACAACC
Source organism: Micromonospora sp. NPDC002717 (assembly GCF_040295705.1). Taxonomy (NCBI): domain Bacteria; kingdom Bacillati; phylum Actinomycetota; class Actinomycetes; order Micromonosporales; family Micromonosporaceae; genus Micromonospora; species Micromonospora sp. NPDC002717. Next base: position 140,400 of record NZ_JBEOVW010000006.1, read on the forward strand.
CGATCTACCATGCCTGCGTCCGCACCGTCGGTGGGGTGCGCATGGCGGTGACCGGCGAGTTCACCGCCGACGACCTCGGCGTGGCCTGCTACCACTCGAAGGTCGGCGCCGTCGAGCTGTTGCTCAACCACATGCTCGACGGGCCCGGCGAGTACGTGGTGGTGGACATGACCGCCGGCGCCGACTCCTTCGCCTCGGGGCTGTTCACCCGCTTCGACCGCACCTTCCTGATCTGCGAACCGACCGTGCGCAGCGTCAGCGTCTACCGCCAGTACGCCGGCTACGCCCGCGACTACGGCGTCGCCCTGTCCGTGATCGGCAACAAGGTGGAGGACACCACGGATGTGGAGTTCCTACGCGAACACGTCGGTGCCGACCTGCTGACCTGGGTGAGCCGCTCCGCGTACGTCCGCCGCGCCGAACGCGGCACGGTCAGGCCGCTGGACGAGCTGGAGGCAGCCAACCGGGCCGTGCTCGGACACGTGAGCGACACTGTTGACGGCACGCTCCAGGACTGGGCGGCTTTCACCCGTTGGGCCCACGAGTTCCACCGGCGCAACGCCGCGGCCTGGGCCAACAACCGCGCTGGTGTCGACCTGACCACGCAGATCGATCCCGAATTCCGGATGGGGCCGCAGGCGCTCAGCGCACCAATCGCTGTCATCTCCTAACTCTCGCGGCCTGACCGGCGGAAGCGCGCTCACCCTCCGAACAGGACCGGATCGCGGGGCGGATGGGCGTCCTCTAGGCTACGCACGTCCATCCCGGCCTCTTCGAGGGAGTCGACCGTGACGCGTCACGCCGGAAGCCGTACTGAGGAGATTCCGCCCACCGGTGTGGACGTCTCCGTACCGCACTCGGCCCGGGTCTACGATTGGTGGCTCGGGGGAAAGGACAATTTCGCCGTCGACCGGGCGGTGGGCGGCGCGTTGATCGAGGCGATCCCCAACCTGCGGATGATGGCCGCCGAGAACCGGCGGTTCGTCCACCGGGTGGCCCGCTACCTGGTGACCGAGGCCGGAATCCGCCAGTTTCTCGACATCGGCACCGGCATCCCCACCCGGCCGAACCTGCACGAGGTCGCCCAGGCGCTGGCGCCCGAGACCCGGGTGGTGTACGTAGACAACGATCCGATCGTGCTGGCGCACGCCCGGGCGCTGATGATTAGCAGCGAGGAGGGGCGCAGTGAGTACATCCACGCCGACCTGCGCCGGCCGGAGACGATCCTCGCCGACCGCCTCACCGACACGCTGGACCTGAGCCGGCCCGTGGCACTCACGCTCATCGCGGTGCTCATGCTGTTGCGCGACGAGGACGAGCCGGGGGAGAAGCTGCGTACCATCATGCGGGCCTTGCCCTCCGGCAGCTACCTGGCCATCACCCACCCGACCCAGGACTTCAACCCCTCGGAGATGGGCGCGGCGGTGGCCGCCGCCAATCAGGGCCACATGACGCTGGTGCCGCGCACCCGCGCCGAGGTGGAGCGGTTCTTCGACGGGTGGGAGTTGATCGAGCCGGGCATCGTGCCCGTCATGGCGTGGCGGCCCGATGACGCCGGCTCGGACGACCCGCACGCGGCCTACTATTGGGCCGGCGTCGCCCGCAAGCCCTGACCTTCAACGTCGGTCACCTCGGCTGTCAGGCGTTCCCCTCGCTGCCTTCCCTGTTCATGATTGGGCCGCAGGTCGAAACGCTCCCCGGTACGTGATGGCCGCCCCGCGTGGTGATGGCCCGTGCGGGCCATCACCACGCGGTTGTTCGCGGCCCGGCCGGCTCAGGCCGGTGGCCCGCCGTACGCCACCGTCGTCTTGGCTGAGCAGATCGAACTGTCCGCCCGGCACACCTGGTACGTAGCGGTGCCGCGGCCTTGGACGTCGATGGGATCGGTGTGGGCGCCATCGTTCGGCACCGTGCCGACGAGTGTGCCGTCGCGGTAGATGTCGACGTCGACGGAGGTTGCCCCCTGCCAGGTCAGATCCACCAGGAGTTGGCCCCTGTCCCGGCGTACCGAGGTGCCGACGGTGATGGTGTCGCGGTCGAGGTTGGTCGCGTAGCTTCCCTTCGCGGTCGCCAGCAGCAGGCGGGACGCGCCGGCGAAGGTCAGCGTCCGAGGTTGCCGCACCCCTTGGATGCCGCTGTCGAACGGGGAGAACGTGGTGCCGGCGTCCGTGGAGCGGACGACCCGGGGGTCGGTGTTCAGCGACACGTACAGCGTCCGTCCGTCGGCCGGGTCACAGGCCAGGTCGGCAACAGCGGCGTTGCTCGTCCAGCCGGTGGATTCCCACGTGACGCCGCCGTCCAGGCTGCGGTATACGCCAGTGGAACTGGAGGTCGTCCAGGCCGCCAGGTAGACGACGTGCGGGTTGTGGGACGACGCGCACAGGTATGGGTTCATGTACCTTCCGGACAGGCCGATCATCGACGTGAACCACGACGTGCCGCCGTCCTCCGAGCGCAGAATACTGCTGGCGTAGGCGCCGCTCCGGTCGTTGATCGACGCGATCATTTCCTGGTCGGTGTTGTCCACGATCTCGACGTCGAGTGCCGCCTGGCCGGACGGTCCCTCGTGGACCTTGGCCCAGGTCTGGCCGCGGTCCAGCGTGCGCCAGATCGTGGCTTCGGTGCCGGCGTACCCGAAGTCGGCGCCGGCGAGGACGATCAGGTCCGGGTTGGTGCGGCTGAACCGGATCGTCGTGAGGTCAGACTCGTAGTAGGCCCCCTGGTCGGGGCCGAGTACGGTCCAGCTCCCGTCACCTCCGCGCCGGTAGAGCCCCTCCTGGGCCACTGTCGTGGGGCCGTTGGAGAGGGCGTGGAGCGTGCCGTCCGGGGCGAATCGGACGGCGCCGTACCGGGTCGGCGGCACCGGCTCCCGCTTCCAGGTGGCGCCGCCGTCGATGGTGGAGTAGACACCGCCGGTGTTCTGTCCCTGGAAGGCGATCGCCATCTCGTTCGGGTCACGCGGGTTGACGTGGATGGAGCGGAGGTCGATCTCGGCGATGCCGTTCGACGACTGGGCGAACGACGTGCCGCCGTCGGTGGAGCGGAAGACGGCCTGCGTGTCGGTGCCGAGGATGACCTGCCGCGAGTTGCCGGGGGCGAAGCGGATCGACCGCCCGGTCAGGGTGTCGGTACCGCCGACGCTGATCTCCCAGGTCGCGCCGCCGTTGGTGGTGCGGTGGACACCGGTACCGGCCGTGGTCACCAGGATCGTGTCCCGGTCGTGCGGATCCACGGCGATGCCGTGGACCACCGGAGTCGGCCAGCTGCTGTTGTGCAGTGGGGTCCAGGTCACACCGAGGTCGGTCGACTGGTAGAGGCCGAGGTACTGGTTCGAGAAGAGCTGGCCGCCACCGACCAGCAGTCGCGTTCCGTCGTACCCGATGTCGAACAACGGGCTGTTGGGAAGGCCGGCGGAGCGTTTCGTCCAGGTGACCCCGCTGTCCCGGGTGACCCACACCTGGCCGGCGTCGAACGCGACGATCACCGTGTTCGGGTCGTTCGGGTCGATCGCGATCGCCCTGCCGGACAGCGCGGCACCCATCGCCGGGGTCCGGTTGGTCCAGGTCACGCCGCCGTCGGCTGACCGCATCAGGTTGACCTTCTGGGCCCCCAGGCCGCTGGCGATCCCGGCCCACAGCACCGACGGGTTGACGGGGTCGACCGCGACGCTCAGGACCTGGTCGTTGAGGCCGATGTTGAGGTTGCCGGCGACCCAGGTCAGGCCACCGTCGTTGCTGCGCCACACGCCGTCCTGGGTGCCGACGTAGGCCGTTCCGCCAGCGGTGAACTCGATGGCGAAGACGCTCCTGCCGCGCAGCGCCGGCGCCTCGGACCAGGTGGCGCCGCCATCGCCGGAGCGGTACAGACCTCCGTTGAATCCCCCGCCCGGTGCGTAGCCGGCCAGCACGATTTTCGGATCGGCAGTGGACACGGCGGTGTCGTAGATGTCGCCACCGGGCGGCCCGAGCAGCGACCAGGCCGCCGCCGTGGACGTCACCGCGGAAGCGGTCTCGCCCGCCGTGGGCGTCACGGCAACGCCGTCCGGGTGGTGTCCGTGCGCGTCCGCGGTCAGACCCGAGCTGTCCGTCCACTGGTTGTCGCTGGCTGCCGTATCGGCGGCGGCCGTGCTGGCTGCCAGCACCGTGCCGCCGGTGAGGCCGAGCGCCAGCAGGGCACCCAGAGCACGTCGCAGTCGACTCGTACTCATGACTCGTTGTCTCCTTCGTTGGGGGTGGGCGCCGATGTGACGGGTCATCCCTGCTGGCCTGCGAACCGCACGGTGCTCTTGTTCGAGCACTTCAGGGTGCCGGCGTGGCACACCCGGTAGGTGTACGTGACGGCGCCTGAGCCGTCGACGGCGTCGGCGTACGTGCCGTTGTTGGGCACCGTGGCGACCAGCGTGCCGTCGCGGAAGACGTCGACGTTGGTCGAGGTGGCGCCGTCCCAGGCCAGATTCACGAAGGCGTTCCCCCGCACCCGATGTGTTGCGGCGCTGAGCTGGATCGCCGAGTCGACCTTCACCTTCACCACCCGACCCGGCGAGCTCAACGTGCCGAGATAGACGAAGCCCCCCTGCGGGTCGATCACCGCGGACAGCAGCGAGTTCTCGCCGTCGGCCAGCGTGGCCGCACCGACCCGCTGGAAGCCGCCGAGCTCGATCTTCACGACCCCGCCGGGTGCGGTGCCGGTGCCGAAGTAGGCGTACCGACCGGCCGGGTCGATCGCCGCCGTCAGCAGCGAGTTCTCGCCGGTCGCGAGTTCGATCGCCTCGACCCGCTGGAAGCCGGCCAGGTCGATCTTCACGATGCGTCCCGGTGACGTGCCGGTGCCGAAGTAGGCGTACCTGCCCGCCGGATCGATCACCGCCGAGTAGAAGAGACTCTCGCTCACCATCGCGATCACCCCGACCTCAGCCATCGTCGTCAGGTCGACCTTCACCACGAGCCCGGGCGCGGTGCCGGTGCCGAAGTAGGCGTACCCACCCGCCGGATCGATCACGGCGGAGCGCAGGTTGTCCACGCCGCTGCTCAGCGTGGCCGCGTCCACCCGCTGGAAGGTGTTCAGGTCGATCTTGACCACCCGTCCCGGCGCGGTGCCGGTGCCGAAGTAGGCGTATGCCCCCGCCGGGTCGATCACCGCCGACCGCAGGTAGTTCTCGCCGCTGTCCAGCGTGATCGTGCCGACCCGCTGGAAGGTGGCCAGGTCGATCTTCACGATGCGGCCGGGTGCGGTGCCGGTGCCGAGGTAGGCGTACCTGCCGGCCGGGTCGATCACCGCCGAGTTGAGGTAGTTCTCGCCCTCGGCCAGCGTGATCGCACCCACCCGCTGGAAGGTGCCCAGGTCGACCTTCACCACCCGACCCGGGGACGTCTGCGTACCGAAGTACACGTACCGGCCGGCGGGATCGACCAACCCGGAGAAGAGTACGTTCTCACCGGCCGCCAGCGTCGCGGCGTCGACCCGCTGCGGGACCCGGATGGCGACGCCCTCCAGCGTGATCGCGTGCGGACCGTCGACCGCGTCGCTGGTCACGGTCACCGGCGCCGTCGCCGGCTCTTCGACGGTGGGCGTGAACGTGTACGCCACGGTGCAGCTCTGCAGGTGCGAGAGCGTGACCGGTAGCGCGCCACACGTGCCGCCGGACTGCGCGAACCCGCCGCCCGGCCCGGTGATCGCGCTGACCGTCACCGGTTCGGTGCCGGTGCCGGTCAGCGTCGCCGTCAACGGCCCGGCCGTGTCGCCGATCTTCGTCACGCCGAAGTCCAGCGAGCGGGGCGCCACGCTCAGTCGTCGTCCGTCCAGGGGTACCAGGGCGAAGTCCGCGGCGGTGCCGCCCTCGACGACGGTCGCCGGGCCGCTCGCCGCCTGGTACCCGAACGCCGAGGCGGTCACGGTGTAGCTGCCGGCGGGCAGGGTGATCGCGTACCGGCCGTCCGGCCCCGTGGTACGGGTCCGGTTCACCGAGCCGGCGATGGTGATGGTGGCACCGGCGATCGGCGTGTTGGTGGGGGCGGCGAGCACCGTGCCGGTTAGCTGCCCCTTCGCCGGACGCGGCGCCTGGGTGACGGCGGCGAGGGCGTCCAGCTTGCCCTGGCCCCACACGTTGTTGTTGCCGCTGGTACCGCCGCAGGTGAGATCCGCGGTGTCCACGGCGGAGCCGTCCAGGATGGCCCGGGTGGCCGCGATGTCGCGCTCCAACGCGGGCGCGGCGGACCAGAGCAGCGCGACCACCCCCGCCACGTGCGGGGAAGCCATCGACGTGCCGGTGAGCGCGCCGTAACCGCCATTTGCGAATGACGAGCGCACCGCGACACCCGGGGCGGCGATGTTCGGTTTCACCTGGTCTGCGCCCCAAGCCGAGGGGCCGCGGCCGGAGTTGACGTACAGGGCGCCGTTGACGTCGAACGCACCGGCCGCGTACGCCTCGGGCAGGTTGCCGGGGTTGCCCGCCTGTCCACACGTCGACCCCGGGTTGCCGCTGGAGAACTGGGGGAAGATCCCGGCCGCCACCCAGGCCTGGACGGTGGGCTGGTACCAGGGGGAGGTGGTGGCGCCGCCACCCCAGGAGTTGTTGATGATGTGCGGGCGGAGCGCGGGGTTCGGGTTCTTTCCACGCAGGTCGGTGGGGGCGAGCATGAACTGCCCGCTGGACAGCAGCGCGGAGGACGTGCAGGAGTTGGACTCGCAGCCCTTCGCGGCCATCCACTTCGCCCCGGGCGCCACCCCGATCTGGTTGGCCCCGCCGTCGTTGCCGACCATGGTGCCCACGGTGTGGGTGCCGTGGTTGTTGTTGTCGCACGGCACCAACGACGGGGCGCCGCACACGCTCGACGGGTCCCACCAGTTGTAGTTGTGGTCGAACGTGCCGTTGCCCAGGTTGCCCCGGTACTGCTTGACCAGCGCCGGGTGGTTGTACCGCACCCCGGTGTCGATGCTGCCGATCACGATGTCCTCACCGGTCACCGCGTACTGCTGCCACACCTGGGGGGCGTTGACCCGGCTGATGTTCCACTCGACGGCCATGATCTGCGATTCCTCGCCGGCTGCTTCCGGCGTGGGGATCTGGTAGGTCTGGTCGGCGGTGATCTGGGTGACCTCTGGGCGGGCGGCGATCCGCTTCAGCAGCGCCGCGTCGCCGGTCACCCGGACCGTGTTGGCGATCCAGTACGGCTGGTGGCTCGCTCCCGCGGCCTTCAGCATCGCCACCAGACCAGCCTGGCTGGCCCTGGCGGTGCCGGTCAGCCTGTCGTACACGAACCGGCCCTGCGCGGCCCGATCAGTGATCCTGGCCGCTCCGGAGAGGTCGGCCCGGTCCCGCAGATACACCCAGAAGGTGGCGGTACCGTCCGCGGCAAGTGTGGTGTGCAGCGCCGGCTCGACAGATGCCGTCCGGGTGGGTGCGGCTACCGCCGTTCCTGGCATCCCCAGGACGAGCAGCATGGCCGTGACCAGGACGGCACCCAGTCGGAGCCTTCGCCGCCGAGGGGCGCTCACGAGCGTCGGGGAACCCGTCGCCAATCCTTTCAAGGAACTCTCCTCTGTCCTCGCGCGGTGCGGTCTCGCCCGCTGTCCCTTGTCGGGCCTGAGTCCGTAGCGGCGGAAGGGCTCATACCGACCGCCATCCGCCCTCGTGCCGGGTCCCCTCCGCCGTCTCGCCCGCCGGTGCGTTCTCGTCCTCGGCCGGGCTCGGCGGTGCGCCCGCAGCCGGCCGTACCGCACCGGCAGGTGACGCTGGTTCGTTGGGAGATCCGGACGGTCCAGGGGTCTCGTCGGGCTCAGGATGATGCATGGCAGCAGCCTGGCCGCGAGGCAGCACGGGGAACAATCCCGGAAACCCGGCAACTAACGGCTTGCCACTCAGCTCAACCGGCTCGCGATGGCCGCTCGGGAACGGATGTGCAGCTTCCGCAGGACGGACGTGATGTGCTGCTCGACGGTGTATACGGAGAGGAACAGCTCTGCGGCGATCTCCTTGTTCGTGCGACCCGCGGCGGCCAACTCGGCCACCTCCCGCTCCCGCGGTGACAGCTCGTTGCCGTAGCTGGGCCGCCCGGTCCGGCGGCGACCGGGCAGCGACAGGCCCCGTTGCCGAGCCGCGCCGATCGCGCGGGCGTGGTCCCAGGTGGCGCCCAGGCGCTGATACGTGGCCAGGGCCGCCGACAGCTCGGCGGCACCGGCCTCCTGGTCACCCGCACCGAGCAGCGCCAACGCCGCCTGCTCCCGTGCCTGGGCCGCCTGGTAGGGGTAGGGCAGCCGGTCGTAGTGGTGAGCCGCCTCGACGAGGTGGCGGGCCGCCCGTGACGGGTTGCCGGCAGCCGTCTCCAGCAGGCCCCGGGCGTGTTGGAGAGCGGCCGGGGCGATGGAGACGTCCAGGTCACCCAGCCGGTGTTCGTAGTCGGTCAGCAGGACGTCGGCGTCGGTCAGCTGGCCCGCGGCGACCAGTGCCTCCGTGGCGGACGGTAGCACCGGCGCCGCGGCCGCCCACGCCTCCTTGCCGGTCAACACCGTGAGACATCGTTGCGTCGCGGTCAACGCGGCGTCGACGTCCCCCCGGGCTAGCGCGATGCGGGCCAAACCACTCGCCGGGAACGCCAGCGACTCCACCAGGCCCAGATCCTCGGCCAGTTGCCGGGCACTGGCGAGCCGGTGTCGGGCGTCGTCGAGGTGGCCGTGACCGAGGGCCAGGCCACCCAGCGCCAGCTCGGCTTCGATCCGGCCGAGCGGGTAGTCGGACAGGGCGTCGAGCAGGGCGTCGGTGCCGTCGGTCAGCGCGTCCCAGGTGCCCCGGAGATAGTGCAGCAGGACCAGCGCCGACCGGGTGAGCAGCTCCAGCCGGCGGCTGCCGCACCTGACCGCTCCCGTCAGGGCAGTCGTCAGCAGCCGCTGCCCGACCTCGTGGTGCCCGAAGTAGCAACACTGGGTGCCGACCGAAAAGTACGCGTTGACCTCGGCCAGCGACTGGGGTGAGCTCCCGGTGGCCGCTTCGATGCGGTCGAGCACCTGTCGCCAGCGGGGGTCGCCGAGGGTCACCAGCCCCATTCCGACCTTGCCCAGCACGAACACCCCGACCATCGGGTCGTGGACCTCCGCGAGGAGCTCCAGCGCGCGGTAGAGCCAGCCTCGACCCCGGGTGACCGTGCCGATGGACGCGGTCAGCAACCCGACCGCGACCGTCGCTCGCACCCGCAGGTCTGGCCGGCGCGGCAGCTGTTCGATGGCGGTGGCGAACAACGTGCGCTGCATCGATGGATCCTCGCCAGCCACGTTGAGCGCCGAGGCCAGCAGGAAACGCAGCTCCCCCTGCATCGCCGGCGCCCCGTTCTCGTTGAGCACCGCCCAGAGCAGGTCGACGACCTCGTGCGTACGCACCATTTCAAGAGCGGCCCAGCCCAGCTTCACCGCCAGCCGCGCACGCTCCTGCGAGGACAGCGGCCCATGGCGTACGACGTCTTCGAGCAGCCGGACCGCCTCCGCGTCGTGCCGCAGCGCCGCCGCCTGGTCCGCCGCCTGCTCGGCCGCGCGTACCCACTCGTCCAGCAGGCGGGCGTGGCGAAGGTGGTGTGCCCGCTGCCCCAGCGGTACCGGATCGAGCGCGCCGAGCGCGGCCGCCGCCCGGCCGTGCAGCTGCTGCCGGCGCGGGCCGGGCAACGCCCCCTCCACCGCCTGCGCGGCCAGCACGTGCCGGAACCCCACCAACTCGCCATGCTCGACGAGCAGGCCCGACTCCAGCGCCTCCTCCAGGCCCGGCAACGCCCGCGCCGCCGGTATCCGGCAGGTCGCCACCACCACCGACATCGGTACGGACGTGTGCAACACGGCCGCCGCCTCGACAACCGCTCTGGCCTCGTCGGACAGGTGCGCCACGCGTTCGAGCACCTGGTCACGGACTCCGGTGGGCACGTTGAGCTCACCCAGCTCGCGGCGTGCCCAGCCGCCGTTCCGGCGGACCAGTTGGCCGTTCGCCTGCAGCAACGCCAGCAGCTCCTCGATCGCGAACGGCAGCCCGGAGGCCCACTCGCACAGGTAGTCGGCGAACTCCTCGGAGACCCGGGCCAGCCCGAGGATGGCCGCAGCCAGCGCACCGGTCTGCCCCGCGTCCAGCGGGGCCAGCACGACCTGCGCGTGCCTCGTCGACGCCGGCAACCGTGCCGTCAACGCCCGTACGCCCGGGGCCGCCTCCTCGCTGCGGAACGTCAGGAGTACCGACAGCTGTGCTGGCAGATCACCCAGCAGGTAGCTCGTGAAGTCGAGGGTCTGCTCGTCGGCCCAGTGCAGGTCCTCCAGGACCAGCACCACCGGCCCCACCGACCCCAGCACCTCCGCCAGCGCACGGAACACCCGATGGCGCTCGGCAGCCGGGTCGTCCAGTGGGTCGGGCGCCGGTGGCAGTGCCTCGGCGAGCTCGGGCAGCAACGGCCGGAGCGCGCCGGCCAGCGGCGACAGCCGGGTTTCCGCCAGCTCCGTGCCGAGCCCGCGGACCGCGTCGATGATGGGGCCCAACGGGAACGGCTCGCGGATCCGCCGGCTCGCCCCGAGCACGAACCTCAGCCCCGCAAGCTCAGGCCGGGCTCGTACCTCGGTGATCAGCCGGGTCTTGCCGGCTCCCGCCTCTCCCTCCAACACCACGGCGGCGGGCGGCGTCGCCAGGGTCGACACCAGCAGATCGAGCTCCCGGGCGCGCCCGATGAGCCTGGGGGAGGAGATCCGCTGCTGGACAGGTACCGGCCCACGCCGCACGACCGAGTTCCCCGTCACCGGATCACGCTCACCCGTCAGCGCCTGGCGTACCGGAGCTAGGCGCGCGGCCGTCGGGCCGCCCGGCACGGGGGACCCGAGCTCCCGGGGACCTGCCGGCGGGCGGAGTGGCGATGGTGCGGCATGGTCGTCCTCCCCGAGGGATCGGGCGGCTGGGGGCGGCCGGAGCTGTCCGCCCGGCCTGCGCCGCCGGAGCCGCCTGCCTGGCATTCTGCCGCAGCCGGCCGGCGATCGGTACGGCGTATTCAGCGGACGAGGCGCCGCGCCGCCGTACGGTCTCCTGCTCGGAGCAGGGCGATCGGCCAGGGCCGGTGCATGGGGGGATGCTGGAGTCCACTGAGGAACGCCGAACAGCCGTCGATCCCACCAAGGCCGACGTGCACGCTGAGCAGCCGATGGGAGCGCGTCGCTTGACCGGCAGCCTCGCGATCAAAGCAGCTCGCCGGCGCAGCATTCATGATCGCCGCAGCCGTAGCAGGTGTGTCGCATGCAGCCGGTGCAGATCCCGAGGTTTTCCAGTCGGTATCGGTCATGGCAGGTGGAACAGATCTCGCGGCGGGAGAGCATGGCGTTCCAGCCGACGGACCCGCCATTGAGTTCGTACGAGGCGGCGACGAACTCGGCCAGCTCGGCATCGTACGCCGGAGCCGCCGGGTCGCTGATCTTGTAGTTCAGGCTCCAGCAGTACACCGCGAAGAACGCCGTGCCGGTGACCAGGAAAGCACGACCGCGTCGGTCCCGGACCCAGGCATCGCGGAGGTGCCGGACGCGTTCCTGGAAAGGCCGCGAGCCGTCCAACATCACGCGATCGCCACTCATCCCGGCATTATGCGGGCAGGGTCAAGTGGCCATCGCGATGAGCGGCTGTCTGGCGTGCCGCCGCACCGGCAGCACCGGTCCCGCCCGGACGACTGGACGACTACGCCGTTGTGGCTGCGGCACCGGCAGTGTGCTGCTGGTGTGCTGCGGTGCGCCGAACGACCTGGATACCGGCGGCCGTGGTGATCACGAGTGCCACGGATGCGGCGACCAGCAGCAGGGTGGTCTCTGCCTGGACGGTGCGCATGTACTCACCCCCGTTCGCGGTGGCGGACAGGAACTGCACGGCTGCGATCAGGTTGAGGGGTACGGCGACGATGGCGCTCATCCACCACCGGGCCACCGGCGCTGTGGGGGCGACCGGTAACCTGGTGCGCCGGGTCCGGACGAACCAGTTGGCGACGCCGACGCCGGCGGCAAGCAGCGTGAGAAGCAGCAGCCAGAACATCGCCGACGACAGCTCACGAAGCGGCACGACGGTGTCAAGCATGTCCACCGCGCCGGACCCGTCGTGGGTCACTACGCCGATCCGGTGCTCGTACACTGCGAGGGCGACGATGGTGTGGAAGACGTCGACGACCGTGAGGGCGACAAGGGCGGCCATGGCGGTGCGAGCAGCGGGCACCTGACGACGATAGCCGAAGGCAGAGACATCGCTGGGGCGCGCTGCGATGGTCCGGGCGTGCCGCAGGCGCGTCTGGGTAGTAGTTGTTCGAGGTGCCCTGCCAGCAGCTTCTCGACGTGTTCCTTGTGTCGGCGTACGGTCTCGCGGCAGTCTGGGCGAAGCCTCGCCTAACCTGGCGGAATGGCTTTGGACGAGGTGCCCACGGGCGACCGTCACAATGGCGGAGAGCCCTTCTGGCTCGCGCCGGACCAGCCGGCGGCAGTATCCGACTGCATGCTGCCGGCGCGTCGGGTCGCCACCAGACGGGCTCGGTCCGCCGTCAATCGGCCAGTGCGGTTCAAAGGCGTTCACATCTCATGGCAAGACCCCGCCGCCGAGGCTGTCCTGTCCGAGGACGACCGACCATGACGCAACGAGGATCCCGGACAGGCCTGCTTCAGGTCTGCGCCGCCGGAGTGCTGTGGGGAACCGGTGGCCTGGCGGTCACCGTGCTCCACGAACGTGACGGACTCGGTGCGATGACCGTCAGCGCTTGGAGGATGCTGCTCGCGGCGGTCGCGCTGATCGGGTTCGCCGTCGTGACACGCCGCGCCTCAGTGGTGCGAACAACGGTGCGCGATCACCCGGGTATGGCCGTGCTGGTGGGCTGCGGCACCGCCGCCTACCAGGGCCTCTACTTCGTCTCGGTGCTGATGGTCGGGGTCAGCGTGGCCACCGTGGTCTCCTTGGGCCTTGCTCCGATCCTGGCCGCGGTCTGGGAACATCTGCATGCCCGCACCCGGCCCTCAGCTCGGGAGGCAGGGGTGCTGGCCGCCGCGCTGACCGGGCTCGTACTCATCAGCGCGACGGCGGGCCACGGATCAGCAGGGCCGGGTGACTCGCCGTACCTTGGTCTCCTTCTTGCCGTGACCGCCGGGGCGACATACGCGGCGACGACGGTTCTGGGACACACCATCGCGCAGCGAACCGATCCCGTGGCGTTGACCACCTGCACCACAACCGTCGGCGCCGTCGCGCTCGCTCCTTTCCTGCTGGTCGCCGCAATGGGTAACGACCCCCTGATCGGGACGAGCGCAGCGTCTCTGGGCCTGCTGGCCTACCTCGGCATCGCCACCATGGCCTTGGCCTACGGCCTGCTCTACGCCGGCCTGCGCACCACCTCCGGTTCCGTGGCAACCGTGGCGACACTGCTCGAACCGGTATCCGCGGCCCTGCTCGCCGCCGCTCTTCTCGGCGAGCGCCTGCCCTGGCCCGCCCTTCTGGGAGGAGCCCTGATCCTCATCGCAGTCGCCGCTCTCCGCTCCACCGAGAAACATCCCATCCCGGCCTGAAGCGATTGTCCATCCGCTGGATCGTCAGGCGGGGTCTCCCTTGCCTTTGCGGCCACGGTGACCGCATCCATCTCTGAGACGGAGCCGCCACGCCGTTCTGGACAGACTGTGCACCAACTTCTGCGGGAACTGCCGGGCTGGCCGGTCAGGCGGGGGCAGACGAATCGACCACCCAATGGTTGGTTTGGAACGTGCGCCCGGCGAAGGTCGTTTCCTCCTCGCCGGCAAGCGAGAAGCCGGCCGAGCGGCAGACTGCGTTAGATGCTGCGTTCGTCCTGCTCGGAAACGCGTGGATCAGTCCCCAACGGCCGTCCGCTCGGGCAAGGCCAAGTACGACACGAACGGCTTCACTCGCCAAGCCTCTGCCCCGAACTCCGGTAGGACCATCCAGCCGATCTCGGAGATGCCGTCGTGGACGTATAGCGTCACCGTTCCCGCCACCTGCACCGAGTCATCGGGAATGACCATCTTGATCCAGGCACTGCCCTCGGAAACCGTTTCAAGGTCACGCTGGAGCTGACCTGGAATGCGTTCACGCGGCTGTCGGCCGCCGAGTTCCGTCATCATGACCGGATCGCAACGCATACGGACGTAGGCCGCGAGATCGGCAGGTGGCCTACCGGCATAATGCCCACGTGTCGCACGTCGATCTCACGTTGTCTGCTTGGTTGGACCTGTCCGACGAGGCCGCCGGCCGTACCGCCGCTGCCATCGCGCGTAGCACCGAGGTCCGTCTCGCCGGCATAGGTCCGCATGCGTACGCTGGCCGGACCGGGCGGGTCGCATTTTTCGATCGCGACGGCATCCGCTACGCCTTGGTGCCAGGCGGCACCGTACAGCTCGGCCATGACGCCGACCGCTTCGTTCCCAGCGCCCGGCAGCTCACCGACTTCACTACGGCCACCGCACAGTACGACCTCACCAGCCCGCTCGACCGTTTCATAGCGGAGGCCACCTCGCCGCCGCGCCACGTGTTTCTACCAGCCCGGCTCGTCGCGGTTCGCTCCGAGGAAACCGACGCGCTGCTGGCAGCCGACGACGAGGCCGACCTCGACGACAGCGACGAGGAGTACGACCACGCCTGGCTGATGGCCGGACTCGACCGCCGCGGCCTGCGGCCGCCGACTCCCGACGAATGGGAGTACGCCTGCGCAGCCGGGGCCACCACCCTGTTCCGCTGGGGCGACGAGTATCCCGAGGGCGAACCATACGGCGACGTACCCCTCATCCAAGAACCGAACCTGTTCGGCCTGGTCATCGGAGACGACCCGTACCGGGCCGAGTTCACCACCGACCCAGCGGTCCTGTGCGGCGGGGACGGCGGCGCGGCACTGTGCGGTGGCTACGGCAGCTTTCTGACCTGGCTCACCCTCGCCACCGCCTATCGCGACCCAGACCTGGCGGAGGCCCTCTACGACGGCGGCCTCACCGGGGAGACTCCGGTGCGGCCCGTCCTGCAGATTCCTTGATCAGATATCCGCACCTGGCACCGCGAAGCGAGCGTTCGCAACCCGGGACTGTAGCCACTGCACTTTCTGCGTAACGGAGGGTGTCACCATGAGTATGGTCGATCTCATGGTGGGGCCAGTCATGGCCGTCCCGGCGGAGCCGACCATGTCTGTCACGGCCACGTAGACGCGACCGGGTGGGTGGGGCCTGGCAGGCCGAGCTGACGGGCCTGGCAGGAGGTCGTTGAGTTGGGGTGCCCAGGGCGGTTGAGTATCCGTGACCAGGTGAGGGACTTGCGGAGACTCCTATCGTGGACGCGTGGTGATGACCTTCCTGCGCCAGGGGACGCTGCGGTTCACGAGCTTCGCATTGACCTGGCTCTACACGCTGCACCAGATTCATCCGGCGGTGTGGCGGCTCATGGCGCGGAACTACCGTCCGTACATGGGTCGCTTCGCTCGGCTGCACGCGTGGATGACCTGTCAGTTCGCCGCGATCGACGTGCCCGCGTACGGCGACTTCCTGCGCCGCAACCAATGGCGGTTTCGCTGGTTCGACCTGTCGTCGTACCCGCCGACAGACAAGCAGTCGTACGTGAAGGCATACCCGGAGGCCCAGCGCTGCTGGCACGGTGAGATCGAGATCGCCGGCAGCGTCGTCGACGAGTCCTCGGGATCGTCCGGTCAGCCGTTCAACTGGATCCGCAGCCGCCGCGAACTGCGCTCGGTCCACAAGAACCTGGCCGGCTACGCGACCATGGTGTTTCCGTCGAAACGGCGGTTCGTCATCAACGCTTACTCCATGGGCGCCTGGGCCACGGGCACCAACACCGGCATCGCCATGTCCAAGATCGCGATGGTGAAGAACACGGGCCCGGACCTGCAGAAGATCGCGGACACGCTGCGGTACTTCGGGCCCGGGTTCGAGTACATCGTCACCGCGTACCCGCCGTTCCTCAAGCATCTGCGTGACAAGCTCGACGCCGAGGGCTTCCCATGGGGGGAGTACCGCATCAGCGGTCTGGTCGGCGGGGAGGGGATGACCGAGGCGCTGCGTGACTATCTGGAGGAGCGCTTCCTCAAGGTACGCTCCGGCTACGGCGCCAGCGACCTCACCATCGGTATCGCCGGGGAGACCGACTTCACCGTCTGGGTCCGCCGCCGGCTACGCACCGACGTCGCCCTGCGGACCGCCCTGCTCGGCCCCGACGAGCACCGACTGCCAATGATCTTCCAGTACAACCCGCTCGAGACGTATCTGGAGACCAACGCCGACCACGAGGTGCTCTGCACGATCAACTCGACGGCGGTGCTCAACCCGAAGGTCCGCTACAACATCGGCGACGAGGGCCGGCTGATCGCGTACCCGGATGTGCTGGCCGCGATCGGGGACCCGGCCGCGCGTTCGGACGCCGAACGCGCCGGACGGACCGACCGGATGCAACTGCCGCTGCTGTTCCTGTTCGGCCGCAAGGACAGCACGGTCTCCTACATGGGTGCCAACATCTACCCCCAGGACGTCGAGTACGGGCTCTACGCCGGCAATCCCCTCGCTCACCTGCTGCACAGCTTCTGCCTGGAGCTGGAGGAGCATGCGGACCTGGAGAGCCGGCCGGTCATCAACCTGCAGCTGCGCGAGGATCTCGCGCTCGGCCCCGACGAGCGGCTGGCCCTCGTCGAAACCTGCCGCGGCGGGGTGCTGCGCTACCTCGCCGAGGTCAGCCGGGACTTCGCCGAGTCCCTCGTCGAGGACCCGTCCGCAGCCGACCTGCGGGTACGGGTTCATGACTACGGCACCGGCCCGTTCGCCGGCGCAACCTCCAAGATCAAGAACGTGTACCTGGTGAAGGGTGCGACGACGTGAGGACCTCCGACTTTTCCGCCGCGCCGCCGGTTGGTCAAGCGACCGCCATGTTCGTCGGCGCCACCCGATACCGTGGGCCGCGCTCGATCCTCACCCTCACCCGCACCTGGTTCAAGATGGTCAAGCAGATGAAACGGATGAACGGATACCGGTGGCATACCGTGTACTACCAGTTTCCGTTCACGCTCGGCACCATCGCGTTCTTCAGCGACCGCGACGCGCTGCTGAAGTTCGCGCGCAGCCGCCACCACCGCGACCTCATGTGCTGGGTGACCGACCACGGCACGCAGAACGCGACCGGCGGCTACATCCGGCTGTACAACGCCGAGCCCGAGGGCTACACCAACGGCGTCTGGCGTGCCGAGGCCGACGGCATGGCGCACATCCAGACGTTCACCCCGCTGTCCACCGAGACGGCCGGCCCGCCGGTGCACCGCGCATGAGAGTGTCCACCGTGAAAACGCGGGCCGACCTGCGTGCGTTCATCGACCTCCCGCTTCGGCTGCACCCGACCAACCGGTACGTTCCCCTGCTGTCGTCGGTGATCGCCGCACACCGCCGTACCGCCGAACTGTTCCTGATCCGCGACGGACGCGGCGCGGTGGTCGGGCGGACCAGCGTGCACCGCAGCACCGCCTTCGACGCAAAGGTCGGCCCGCGGCAACTGTTCGGGCACACCGAGTTCGTCGACGACGACGCCGTCTTCGCCGCCATCATGGACACGGTCGAGGCCAGGGCCGACGGCCGGCCGCTGTTCGGGCCGGTCGCGCTGCTGCCCAACCAGACCGGCGGGGTGATCACCTCCGGCTTCGCCGAGCGTGGCTTCGTGGACTCACCCTGGAACCCCGCCTACTACCCGGCGATGTATGAGCGGCACGGCTTCCAGCGCCGCTTCGAGGCCGACACCTGGCTGGTCGACCTTGGCGGCCGGGACTCCGGGGCCGGCTCGACTCCCGCTGGCGCTCCGGTCAGCGCCGACCGTGACCACGGGTTCACCTTTGACGACACCCGAATCCCCGCGGAGCGGCTCATCATCCGGCACGGCTCGCGGCGGCACTTCCGCGAGCAACTGCCGATCCTGCGGCAGCTGCTCAACGCCAGCTTCGCGCAGCTCGGCTACTACACCGAGATCTCCTCCGAACAACTGGCCGAGCAGACTCACGGCCTCGCCTACCTGCTCGACGAGGCGTTGCTGCTCTGGCTGGAGAAGGCCGGCCGGCCAATCGCGTTCGTGGTGACCGTCCCGGACATCTCCGAGTTCCTCATGAAGGTCGGTGGCCGGCTCGGCGTGCTCAATCAGCTTCGCCTGCTGGCGACCCGCGCCCGGTACCGGCGCGACGCAGTGCTCATCATCAAGGGGACCGTGCCCGAGGAACAGGGCAAGGGGTACCTGACGCTGCTGTCTCGGGAGTTGCACCGCAACCTCGCTGCCGGCGGGTACCGGACACTGCGCAGCACCTTCGTCGAGCGGGAGAACACCGCCTCGGCCGCCCAGTACCGGCGGGCCGGCGGGCGACCGCTGCACGGGTACACATTCTACGAAAAGCGGTCAGGATGACGTGGGTCGAGCAGTTGCGGGCGTACGAGGCGACCTGCCGCAGGGCGCCGAGCGCACACAACACACAGCCATGGCTGCCGGAGTACCACGCCGACGAGATCGTCATCAACGTCGATCAGTCCCGCTCCTTGCCGGAGTCTGACCCGACCGGACGCGACCTCGGCCTCGGAATCGGCGCGTTCGTCGAGACGTGCCTCATCGTCGCCGCCGACCTCGGCCTCAACGTCGCCGCGGCGCCCGGCCCCCGCCTGGTCGCCGCACCGCACAGGTACGCAACCCCGTTCACGATCGTGGACATCGAGTCCCGCCGGGTCGCCCGTGGGCGGTACGCGACCGGGCCCGTCGACCCGGCCGTGCTCGCCGACCTCGAACCCGGCCTCGTCCACCTTCCCGCCCAGGATCTCGCGCGCGAATTGGTGGTCGCCGACCGCTGGCTGTTCGGCACCCCGGCCGTCGCGGCCGAGCTACGCGACTGGCTGCGCCTCGACCCACGCCATCCGCGCTACCACCTCGACGGACTCACCGATCGGGCTCTCGTCCTGTCCCGGTTCGAGGCGCGGTTCCTGGCCGCCTCGCTGCGCGCGTACCCCGTCACCCGCCGGTTTGGCCTCGCGGCGCTGCTGGCCGTCAGCGGCCGGAGCCTGCTGCGGTACGACGGCAGCATCCTGGTCATGCTGGCGGACGGCGACGATCACATCGCTGCGGGACGTCGTCTCCTGCGTACGTGGCTGGCCCTCGCCAGGCACGGCCTGGCGGTCCATCCGCTCAGCCAGCTCATCGACTGTCCGGTGACCGCCGCCCGGCTCGCGGAACGGGTGGGTGGCCAGCCGCTCGCGGTGTTCCGGGTCGGTCGGCCCCTCGCCGAGCCGATCCGCTCGGCCCGGCTCTGACGACGCGCCCATCCGCCCGCCGGAACCGCCTGCCGCGGCCAGGATGCTGCCCTGCGGACGTTGCCGAAGGCCAGGGCGAAGACGGGCCCGGCGACGGCCAGGCTGGCCGCCGCCGGGCCTTTCCCACAGCCGGCACGTTTCAGTTTCTGACGTTTTCGGCTCTGGACGGTCGTTGCCGGGGCAGGCGGAAGCCCGCGGCGATCAGCCAGACGAGGCCGGTGAAACGGGCGATCGGTAGGAGGACGGCCGCGTTGTCGACGAGCAGGCTCAGGGTGGCGATTTCGGCGACGGCGGCGATGATCAGGCCTGACCAGGCAAGCCAGCGTGGCAGTAGCCGGGCGAGGAGGCCGGGCACGGCCACGCCGGCGATCAGCAGACCCAGCGGCACCACGTGCCCGACGCCGCCGGTGGCGAAGGTGAGGTAGTGCAGACCGCGCACGAGGGCCGGTTCGTCGAGCACCTCGGGTTGGGAGGTGACCCAGCCGAGCAGGCCGCAGAGGGCGAGGAATCCGGCGGAGAGAGTCCCGCCGACGAGCGCGATGGTCGCGCCGGGTGCCCGGACGCCGAGTTGGTGCAGGCGCGCGGACGCGGTCGCGGCGTAGATGGCCAGCGGGATGGCAGCGGCGAACTGCAGCGCCGCGCCGACCTGCACCGCGGGCTGATGATCGCGGAAGTACGCCAGGATGTCGGCTGCGGGGCCGTACGGCGACGGGTAGGGCTTGCCGCCGGCGAGCAGCGTGCCGAGGACGAGGCTGGCCATGAACAGGGCCGTGAACACGACGGCGAGGACACCGAGCGGTGGCCCGCCTTGGTGGCGGCGGCGCGGGGTTGCGTTTGTGGTGGTCATGCGATCACCCGCCCGCCGGTCAGGTCGAGGGTGACGCCGGTGATCCAGGACGAAGCGTCGGATGCCAGGAACAGCACTGCCTCGGCGACGTCGTCGGGCTCGCCGATGCGCCCCAGCGGGAAGTGCCGGGCCAGTTCTTCGAGCTGCTGAATGCTCATTGCTTGCTCCATACGGTCGTTGCGGACAGCGGACGGGGCCAGGCAGTTGACCCGGACGGCATGCTGGGCGACCTCGTTGGCGAGGTGTCGGGTGAACATGACGACACCGGCCTTCGCGGCCGCGTACGCGGCGTTGGCAGGGCTTGGTTGGCGTCCAGCGCTGGAGGCCATGGTGATGATCGCGCCGCGTCGGTGGCGGACCATGCCGGGCAGCACCTCGTGCACGGCGAGAAACGTCGAGGTCAGTTCCGACTCCACCGTCGCGCGCCACCGCTGGGCGTCGAGGGCGACGGTAGGTACGGGTCGGCCCTGCCCGCCGGCGACGGTGGCGAGGATGTCGACCGGACCGAAGGCGGCCTCCACCTGCTCGCGGATGCGGCGCACGGTGGTGGCGTCGGTGACGTCACCGGGCACGGCGATGGCCTGCCCGCCGTCGGCGGCGATGCGGGCCACGACGCCGGCGAGCGCCGCCTCGTCCCGGCCGTTGACGGCGACCCGCACGCCGTTGGCGGCCAAGGCGCGGCAGGTTGCCGCGCCGATGCCGCGTGAACCGCCGGTGACGAGCGCAACCCTGCCGGCCAGATCGGGATAACGGGTGGCTGGCATTCCAGATCTCCCTTCTCGCGGGTGAACAGTTCAGCCGGGTGAACCATTCACTGGGTGTAACATATCCGGGTGACCTCACGACGGCAAGCCGGCCCCACCGGAGCGGCGTTCCTGCTGGCTCAGCTCGGCGCACACGCAGCCGAGCGCTTCGCCCAGCGGGTGAAGGAACTCGGGTTGACCCCGGCCGACGTCGGGCTGCTGCGCATGATCGCCAGCCAGCCCGGGCGAAGCCAGCGGTCGCTCGCGACGGACCTCGGCGTCGTACCGAGCCGGGTGGTCGCACTCGTCGACAGCCTCGAGCGCAAGGGGCTTGTCGAGCGGCGGTCCGCCGAGACCGACCGCCGCCACCACGCGCTGCACCTCACCACCGATGGCGAGCAGGTGCTGATGCGGATGCGGTCCATCGCCACCGCCCACGAAGACGACCTCTGCGCCGCCCTGAGCACCGACGAGCGCTCCCAACTCGCCAGCCTGCTGCAGCGGATCGCCGACCAGCAGGGACTCGTCCCACACGTGCACCCCGGATACCGGAACCTGAGCGCCCCACGGTGACGACCACCCCAAGCCGTCGGTCCCCAACCACCGGTGATCGGCATCCTGTGGCCTGACACCAGCCGCTCCAGCAGGGAGCCCAGGAGAGTCACGCCGACTAGCGTGCCGCGCCGGGGCGGCGTCGCCGGTCCTCCCGGCGCCCGCTGCGGGTCCTCCGGGTGGCCGGCCGTCTCCCTTAGGGTCCCCCCGCACCCGGCACGGGCTTGAAGTCGTCGTCGACCAGGCCGAGCCGGTGCGCCAGCACCGCCGCCTGCACCCGGTTGCGCAGCACCAGCTTTCCCATCGCCGCGGACACGTGCGTCTTGACGGTGGTCACCCCCAGGTGCAGCCGCGCGCCGATCTCCGCGTTCGACAGCCCAGCGCCGACCAGGGCCAGGACCTCCCGCTCCCGGGCGCTGAGCAGCCGCAGCGCCGCCGCCGACCGGTCGGGCTCGCGTTCCCGGTCGTGGGCGACGAGCGCCCGGCGCAGGACCCGGGCCAGCACCGGCGGCGCCAGCAGCGCCTCCCCCCGCGCCGCCCGGCGTACCGCGTCCACCAGTTCCTCCGGGGCGCCGTCCTTCACCAGGTAGCCGATCGCGCCCGCGCCGAGCACGCCGTACACGTTGACGTCGTCGGCGAACGTGGTCAGCGCCACCACCCGGGCGGACGGCTGCCGGTCCAGGATCCGCCGGGTCGCCTCGATGCCGTCCATCCGGGGCATCCGCAGGTCCATGAGGATCACGTCCGGCCGCAGCCGTTCGGCGAGGCGGACCGCCTCGTGGCCGTCCCCCGCCTCACCCACCACCTCGAAGCCACCGGCCGTCCGCAGCAGCAGACCGACCCCGGCCCGGACGAGCGTCTGGTCGTCCACCACGAGCACCCTGATCACGTGTTCTCCCTGATCGGTAGCCGGGCCCGCACCCGCCAGCCACCGCCGTCCGTGGCCGTCGCGGCGAGCGTGCCGCGGAGCAGGCCGACGCGCTCCCGCATCCCGTTCAACCCGTACCCGGACGCCGGCAGCACGGGACGCCGCCTCACCGGCCCGCTGTCCAGCACCTCCAGCAGCAGCGCACCGTCGACCACCCGGACGTCCACCGAGGCGATCGCCCCGGGCCCGGCATGTTTGAGGGTGTTGGTCAGCGCCTCCCGCACCACCCGCGCGGCCGTCGTCCCCACCACCAGAGGCACCCGGTCCAGCGCGGCCGGGTCGCCCACCTGGACCGTGACGCCCGCCTCCCGTAGCCGTCGAGCGGCGTCCCGGATCACCTGCGCCGGCTCCACCTGCGGGTCGGCCGGCTCGACCGCCTCCGGGTCCCGGAGCACCTCCAGCAGCTCCCGCAGCTCGTCCAGCACCAGCCCGGCCGTGTCGCGCAGCTCGCCGAGGGCGGAGACCGCCTCCTCGGTCCGGCCCGTGTGCTGCACGGCGTACCGCGCCGCGCCGGCGCGCAGGGCGATCGCCGCGATGTGGTGGGCCACGATGTCATGTAGGTCCCGGGCGATGGCCCCCCGCTCGGCGAGCCGGGCCGCCCGCGTCTCCGCCGCCCGGCGCTCCTCCACCTCCCGGGCACGCTCCTCGGCCGCCACCGCGGCGTGCCGCACCCCGCGCAGGTACCGACCGAACGCCACCGGCGCGGCAACGACCCCGGCCAGCATGATCAGGCGGATCACCCCCGTACCGCCGGAGAGGACCCCGGCGTCGCCCTGCTGCAGGACGTCAACCAGCGTCACCCCGAGGAAGAGGACGTACGCCGCCGCCGTCGCGGCCCGGCCGCACCAGTACGCGACGTAGCCCAGCGCGACCGCCGCGGCGAGCTGCGCGGTGCCCGCCCCGGCCGGCGCCACCGCGTCGGCGACGAGCAGCAGCGCCGACTCCGCGAACAGCACCGGCCAGGGCCACCGCCGTACGGCCACCAGGGCGAACCCGGCGAGAACCGCGACGACCCCCGCCCACTCCTCGCGGGCCACCCCGGGCCGGGCGAGCCAGGTGCTGGCCAGCCCGAGGCCAGCCGTGACCAGCCCGAGCAGCAGCTCCCGCCACCAGCCGCGTCGCCCACCCATCACCTGGCCAACCATACGGAGGGCCGGCGCCCCCGCCGGCCCTCCCATCGGCCGCCATGCCTCCTCCAGGTGGCCGATACGTCGACCGCCGGCACGAGCCCCGCCCCGCCGTCCCGCACCTAGCGTCAACCGGCGTGACCAGCGACGCGCCGACCTTCCTCGCCCAGTTCATCCGACACCCGCTCACCACCGGCGCGGTGTTGCCCAGCGGGCCCACGCTCGCCCGGGACATCACCGCCGCGGTACCGCGGGTGGGGCATCCCCTGGTGGTCGAACTCGGGCCGGGGACCGGGGCATTCACCCGGACCATCCAGGAACGGCTGGCCGGCCGCGGCCACCACCTGGCGGTCGAACTCAATCCGACGTTCGCCACCGGCCTGACCCGTCGGCACCCCACCATCGAGGTGGTACGCGCCGACGCCGCCACCCTCGGGGAGTTGCTGGCGGAACGCCAGATGGTGTCCGCCGACGTGGTGATCAGCGGGCTGCCGTGGGCCGCCTTTCCCGCCGGGCGGCAGCGGGCGATCCTCGACGCCGTCGTCGGGTCGCTCGGCGCTGGCGGAGTGTTCACCACCTTCGCGTACCGGCACGCGCTGCCGACCCGCCCGGCGCGCCGCTTCCACTCGCTGCTGACCAGGGCATTCGACGAGGTGACCGTGGGCCGGACCGTCTGGACCAACCTGCCGCCGGCCCTGGTCTACCACTGCCGCCGCCCGCTCCACCTCGACCCCTGGCAGGCGGGCCGTCCGTCAGCAAGTAGCCAGCCAGCCTGATTGTCGAGCGGGACAGATTCCCAGTCGCCGTCGGGCCACTTCACCCGTCCCTCAGGGCGGTCCTGTCGTGTGAGGAGCGAGCCGTGCGACGAGCATTCAAGTGGTTCAATCTCGGGTCAGGCGCTCAGCGTGGTCAGTTTCCTTCGTTGAGACGTCGCTGTGTCGACTGCTGCACAGCCGCCACCGAGTGGTGGTGTCGTCCGGGCCCCGCAGCACGCCGCTGGACAGCGCCAGGTCGATGCGTTGGCGGACGACATGTTCCCTGTCGGGCTCGACAGCGAACAAGATTCGCAAACGCAACTCGCCATCGACCCAGTCCGCGTGACTGTGGTGCGGCGCCAGCGGGCACGGCGGCTCATGATCCCAGCTTCCGCACAACGCCGCCGTGATCGCTGCCCCCGGGGCCCGCAGATCTGCCCCCGGCTCCATGACGAGGACTGCCTCATGAGCGAACGCCTGTCGCACACGCTCAGTGTCCCAGGAGGCTTCGCGCCGCAGGCTGAGAACCCCCGGAACGTGCCTGAGCAGCACGTCTGCCAGTGAGCTGTTCAATCCTGACTCGGAGCTGGCGTGACGGTTCACCACAGGGGCCGGGACACCATGCCGGGACACCATGCCGGGAACGCGGACCCAGGCCAGTGGCCAGCGCCGGGGGATCGACTCGTGATGCGTAGATCACGGCAGGGGCCTGCGCCCGACGTCGCCGAAACAGTTCCTTCAGAACCTGCGCTGCGCAGGTCGCCACACTCGGCCTGCCGGCGGCTCCGGCCGGCACGGCGGACCTGGGGGTCGATGTCGATGGTCTAATCACCGAGGAAGCGGAGGCACAGGGCCTCGCTGTCCCGACATGTTTCGGCCATGCGGCGTACGGCACTCAGGATCTGCTCCTCGCCCGCACCTTCTGCCTGCTCGGCAACGAGATCCAACTCGCTGAGGAACTGAGGCATCTCGACCGAGGTGAGTTCCAGCAGGCCGTATGGGTCTATCCGGTCCAGCATCGGCGTCCTCCCGCGATGCTGGACCCGCTCCAGCGCCGATGCGAGGCGAAACTGAACGTCGCCGACCACTGCTACCCGCGACTCGCGACGTCTCCGCGGGCTCGTGCCCTGCTGCTCGACTCGGATCAGTTCAACATCGACACCCACCTGCGGAGTCTAAGGCCGGCGGCGGGATTGCCGGAACGATGGCGAGCCGTTCGGCGTCCGTCGAAACCGGGCCGATCGCTGCCACGCCGCCCTCGCCGAATCTGCGCTGGTAGTAGGCGCGTCCGAGGTCTGAGTAGTGGGCTTGGACGACGGCGATGAAGTGCAGGGCGGAGTTGAGCTGGCGGTTGCCGTCGGTGTTGGGTCGGTGGCGTTTGCAGGATCCGCTGGACGCGTCCGTGTGCCGGTGCCGGCTGTGCCGTCCGGTCGTTGCCATAGAGGAGGTGGCGTCATGACTGAGGGTGCCGAGTCCAACCAGCCCGACCTGGAGCGTGGCCGCTACCGGTACTGGAAAGGGCAGGAGTTGGAACGCGGTGGCGGACGCGCCGAGGCGTTCAGTGATGCGGTCATCGCGATCGTCCTGACTCTGATGGCTGTCGAGCTGCTCCGCCTACAGTCAGAAGGTGGCGAGGAGCTCGGCACGTCGCTGTTGCGTGGATGGCCCGCCTACCTTGCCTACGCGATCACCTTCGCGATCGTCGGGCAGGTCTGGCTCACCCACCACAACATGTGGCGCTACGTCGCACGGGTCGACCAACCACTTCTGCTCTTCAACCTGCTGTTGTTGCTGTTCGTCGCGACGATCCCGTTCACCGCCAGTCAGCTGGCCACGCACCTGCGCGGTAGCACCGCAGATCAGCGTGTGTCCGCCGCCCTCTACGTCGGTGCCGTCCTCGGCGAGGCGCTGTTCTTCAACCTCAGCTGGTGGTGGGCCCGCCGCCGTAGGCTGCTGCGCGATGACGTCGACCCCGGCCTTTATCGAGCCGTCGCCCGCAGGTTCCTGATCGGGCCCGTGCTGTATCTGGTGGCGTTCAGCTTCGTGTTCGTCAACGCGGTGCTCAGCCTGTGTCTGTACCTGCTGCTTGTGGGCCTGTACCTGGTACCTGGTCCCGGTGACGTCCGACGCGCTTCCACCTGCGGTCGGTAGACGGTATCCCGGCAGCAGTCGGCGGTAGGCCGTTCGATCCGGGCGAGCAGCGACTGATCGGGTCCGTCGCCTGCGGCGAGGTGCTCGATCTGGCCGGTGACGGGCCGGTCGACGAGGCAGCGATGCGGTCCTGGGGCGATGAGCGGACGGTCTCGGCTTCGGTCATCCGTGAGCTCGTCCGCGGCCGTCTGGTCAGCGAGCCCGACCCACACGGCCTGCGGCTACGCGGAGCCCGGATCGCCGGTCAGATCGATCTGGAGAACATCACCGGTGACCTGGCGCCGGAGCTGCGCGACTGTCTCCTGCCCAGCGGCCTGAATCTCCGCAACGCCCAACTGTCGGCGCGCTACTCGCCACCACCCTCGCCGCCCGCGCCTCCGCACGCATCGCCCTCAGGCCCGGATCGGGCCGGCCGTGTCCCGGTTCGGATGGACTGGTCCTGGTGTCACGTGGTCGTCGTCGCGGTTGCCCGGCGGACGTGTTGCGGGAATGGTTCAGCCGCCGGTGGTGGTCGCCGCGAACGCGACCACCGCCTTCGTGGCCGTCGGCTCATGGCCGCCGCAGTCGACGTAACTGATCACGATGGCGCCGATCGTGACCCGGTAGTTGAACCCGTCCCGGCACCGGCTGTCGCCGGGCGTGGGCCTGGCCTCCCGGGGCAGTCGGGGGTCGTTGACGAGGCGGCCCAGTTCGCGTTGCTGCTCGGCGGTCAGCCGGCCCGAGCGTTGTTCGCCGTGCTGGCTGGTGCGGGTCCAGCCACCGTCGGGCTCGACGATCGTGGTGTCGTGTACGCCGGCGAAGCCGCCGGTGCGCTCCACGGTGACCTTCGGGGCGTTCATGCCGGTCGGGGTGGCCGCAGGTGTGGGGGAGTCGGATCCCTGCCCGCAGCCGGCCGTCACGACGAGGGCGGCGATGGCTGCCATCAGTGGATACCGATATCGCCTCATGGTGCTAATGACGCTACCGCAGGTGGGATGGTTCCACGCCTCGGCGGCGAGTCGAGGTGACCTTAATAAACGTTAAGTCGCTTCTGCCGAAGGTCTTTCATCTTTATCGATCTTTCTATATACGTGGATGCACGTGACTACCGTCACATGCCACCTCTGTGTTGGAGGACTCGTGAGAAGACCCATCGCAGTGGCCAGCGTCGCCCTACTCGTGGGTGCCCTGCTGACCAACGCCGCCACGTCAGCGTCGGCGGCACCGCCCGCGGAGCCGGGTCCGGCCGGGGCGGTGGCCCGGGCCGATCAGGCGCTTGGCCAGCACCTGGGAGTCGTCCGGGCTTCGGGCGCGGACCGGTTTGCCGTCTACAGTTCGAAGGTCGACGCCGACGGCGCCGCGCACGTGCGGTACACCCGTACCTATCAGGGTCTGCGCGTCCGTGGCGGCGACATCGTCATCCACACCGCGCCCGACGGCGGCTACGCGGGCAGTTCGGTCGGACTGGTCGCCCCGTTGACGCTCGGCACCACGCCCAAGGTGTCGGCAGCGGCGGCGGCCAAGGCGGCCAAGGCCCAGTTCCGCGGATCCCTGACCGCGGTCGGCGCGGCCGAGCTGTTTGTGGAGGCCTCCAGCGGCTACGGCCGGCTCGCGTGGGAGACGGTGCTCGCCGGTTGGGCGCCGGACGGGCAGACCCCGTCCCGGCTGCACGTGATCAGTGACGCGGTGACCGGGGCGTTCATCGGCTCCTATGACGAGATCGAGATGGTGGACGGCACGGGCAACTCGGTCTACGCGGGCACCGTGACGGTCTCGACGACCCAGTCGGGCAGCTCGTACCAGATGGTCGACCCGACGCACGGCAACGGCAACACGTGCGACATGAACAACGGCACGTCGTCGTGCACGACCTTCACGGACGCGGACAACGTGTGGGGCAACGGGTCCCCGTCGAACGACCAGTCCGCCGCGGTGGATGCGCACTACGGCGCGGCGTTGACCTTCGACTACTTCAAGAACGTGCACGGGCGCAACGGCATCTTCGGTAACGGTCAGGGCGTCCCGTCGCGGGTGCACTACGGCAGCAACTACGTCAACGCGTTCTGGGACGGCTCCCAGATGACGTACGGCGACGGTGACGGTAACGCCAACCCGCTGGTCTCGATCGACGTGGCCGGGCACGAGATGAGCCACGGCGTCACGGAGAACGTCGTTCCCGGCGACCTCACCTACTCGGGCGAGTCGGGCGGCCTGAACGAGGCTACCAGCGACATCTTCGGCAACATGGTCGAGTTCTCCGCGGGCAACAGCAGCGACCCCGGCGACTACGACGTCGGTGAAGAGATCGACATCAACGGCGACGGGACCCCGTTGCGGTACATGTACAACCCGTCGCTGGACGGAGCCTCGCACTCCTGCTGGTCGACAACCACCAAGAACGTCGACGTCCACTACTCGTCCGGTGTGGCCAACCACTTCTACTTCATGCTGGCCGAAGGGAGCGGCGCCACGCCGTACGGCACCTCCCCGGTCTGCGGCACCGCGCCGGCGGTCACCGGCATCGGCCGGGCCAAGGCGGAGAAGATCTGGTTCCGCGCCCTGGACACCTACTTCACCTCCAACACCTCGTACGTCAACACCACCAACCCGGCCAACACCGCCCGCGCCTACACCCTGAGCGCGACGACCGACCTGTACGGCCTGTGCTCCACCGAGTACAAGACCGTCCAGGCCGCCTGGACCGCCGTCAACGTGGCCGGCAACGACCCGAGCTGTGCGGCCAACGACTTCACCGTGGCGGTCTCGCCGGCGGCGGCGTCGGTGGACCCGGGCAACTCGACCGCGACGACCGTGTCGACCACTCTGATCCGGGGCTCGGCCCAGACGGTGAACCTGTCCGCCGCCGGCCTGCCGTCCGGTGCCACCGCCGCGTTCAGCCCGTCCTCGATCGCCTCGGACGGTGGCTCCTCGACGATGACGATCAGCACCTCGGCGTCGACCCCCAGTGGCGTCTACACCGTGACCGTCACCGGTACCGGCACCGAAGCCACCCGCACCACCTCGTTCACGCTGACCGTCAACGGCCTGCCCGGCTGCTCCGGCAGCAACAACACCGACGTGGCGATCCCGGACAACTCCACGGTGGAGAGCACGATCGTGATCTCCGGTTGTGCGGGCAACGCTTCGGCCACGAGCACGGTCGAGGTGCACATCGTCCACACCTACATCGGTGACCTTGTGGTCAACCTGGTTGCTCCGGATGGCACCACCTATCTGTTGCACAACCGGACCGGTAGTGGCACCGACAACATTGACCAGACGTACACCGTGAACGTCGCTGGTGAGGCTGCCAACGGGGCCTGGAAGCTGCGGGTGCAGGATGCTGCCAGCGTTGACAGTGGCCACATCAACTCCTGGGCGTTGGACCTGGGTGGTGGCACCGCGCCTCCGGACTGTGGAGCAACGAACGGCACGGACGTGGCGATCCCTGATCTCTCCACGGTGGAGAGCAACGTGACGGTGTCGGGTTGTACGGGTAATGCCTCCGCGGCCAGCACTGTCGAGGTGCACATCGTGCACACGTTCCGGGGTGATCTGGTTGTGCACCTGGTTGCTCCGGACGGCTCGGCGTACCTGCTGCGCAATGGCGGTGGTGGCAGTGCCGACAACCTCGATGAGACGTACACCGTCGACCTGTCGAGCGAGGCGCGCAACGGGGCCTGGAAGTTGCGGGTGCAGGACACCGGCCGCCGCGACACCGGCTACATCAACTCCTGGACGCTGACCCTGTAGCACAGCCGAGAACCGTAACCGGATCTGAAGGGTGTTCCGGTGCGCTGATCAGCGCACCGGAACACCCTCGCCTCCAGGCGCACAACGCAGAAGCCGTCCAGGCCGGGCGGCTGCCTGCGCGTGTTCCCTGACCACTCATGAAGGAAGGCGTCATGAGACGAAGCAATGCCATCCGACGTGGTGTGCTGGCAGCGGTCGCCGTGTCAGCGCTGGTAATTTCTGGCGCGCCGTCCCCTGCGGTCGCACAGACCGGAGTTCCCGCGCCGGCCACGCTCTCGTCACCGGACCTCTCACTGTCGAACGTGAAGGCGCACCTCGACCAGTTCCAGACGATCGCCAACAACAACGGCGGCAACCGCAGTTCCCGGAGCACCGGCTACACCGGCTCGGTGAACTACGTCTACGACCGGCTTACCGCAGCCGGGTTCACCGTGGTCAAGCAACCGTGCACGTCGGGATGTACCAGCGGCGCCGGTCCGAACGTGATCGCCGACTGGCCCGGCGGCGACCCCGACCAGGTCATCATGCTGGGCGCCCACCTCGATGGCGTCTCGGCCGGACCGGGCATCAACGACAACGCCTCCGGCTCGGCCACCATCCTCGAGATCGCGCTCACCCTGGCTGCGCAGAACCCCACCATGCTCAAACACGTCCGGTTCGGCTGGTGGACCGACGAGGAGCAGGGCCTCAACGGGTCCGACTTCTACGTGGACCAGCTGCCCGCGGCGGAACGCGCGAAGATCCAGGCCTACTACAACTTCGACATGGTCGGCTCGATAAACGGCGGTTACTTCATCAACCGGATCAGCAGCGAAGCCGGGCAGGTCCTGAAGGCCTACTACGACTCGATCGGTGTGGAAACCGAGGAGAACTACGAAGGCGCGGGCCGTTCCGACGACGCGTCGTTCAACGCGGCCGGCATCGAAACCAGTGGGGTGGCGGCGGGCGCCAGCTACCGGAAGACCGCGGGGCAGGTGGCGAAGTGGGGTGGCACCCAGTCCGCCTTCGACCCGTGCTACCACGCCTCCTGCGACACCATCGGCAACATCAGCGACACCATCCTGGACCGGGCTGGCGACGCGGCGACGTACGCGCTGTGGGCCACCGCCGTTGCCGGTGACCCGGCTGACGTGGTGGTCGCCGACCCGGGCGACCAGTCGTCGGCGGTGGGTGTCGCGGTGTCCCTCGACACCTCTGCTTCCGGTGGTACGGCGCCGTACTCATGGTCGGCGACCGGATTGCCGGCCGGGTTGTCCATCGACGCGTCGACAGGCCGGATCACCGGTACCCCGACGACAGCTGGCGCATCGACGGTGACGGTGACCGCGATCGACTCGGCAAGTCCACCCCGGTCGGGGAGTGCCATGTTCACGTGGGCGGTGTACCCCACCAGCGGCGGCTGCTCCGGCAGCAACAACACCGACGTGGCGATCCCGGACAACTCCACGGTGGAGAGCACGATCGTGATCTCCGGTTGTGCGGGCAACGCTTCGGCCACGAGCACGGTCGAGGTGCACATCGTCCACACCTACATCGGTGACCTTGTGGTCAACCTGGTTGCTCCGGATGGCACCACCTATCTGTTGCACAACCGGACCGGTAGTGGCACCGACAACATTGACCAGACGTACACCGTGAACGTCGCTGGTGAGGCTGCCAACGGGGCCTGGAAGCTGCGGGTGCAGGATGCTGCCAGCGTTGACAGTGGCCACATCAACTCCTGGGCGTTGGACCTGGGTGGTGGCACCGTGCCGCCGGACTGCGGAGCAACGAACGGCACGGACGTGGCTATTCCCGATCTCTCCACGGTGGAGAGCGGCGTGACGGTGTCGGGTTGTACGGGTAATGCCTCCGCGGCCAGTACTGTCGAGGTGCACATCGTGCACACGTTCCGGGGTGATCTGGTCGTGCACCTGGTCGCCCCGGACGGCTCGGCGTACCTGCTGCGTAACGGCGGTGGTGGCAGTGCCGACAATCTCGATGAGACGTACACCGTTGATCTGTCGAGCGAGGCGCGCAACGGGGCCTGGACGTTGCGGGTGCAGGACACCGGTCGCCGCGACACCGGCCACATCAACTCCTGGACGCTGACCCTGTAAACGCCACCGCCGCGGAGTGCGGTGAGGGCCTGCCAGGCTTCGCGGCGCCAGATGTCCCAGGCCGTCAAAACCGGCGAAGCGCAGTTGCTCTGACGCGGGCTGGCCGTCGTTGTACGCGCATCCAGCGCACCAACTCGCGGTTGGCCGCACCTGCCGAGTGCTCGACGGTGTGGGATTCGAGGTTGGCCTCGAATCCCACACCGGGACGCGCGGGTCAGCCCTGGTGACCGCGCGGACGTGGGTCAGGCGCGCTGGGCGAGTGCGTCGACCAGACGGCGCGCCGAGCCGGCCAGGTTCCACTCGCCGGCCAGCTCCAGCAGCCGGTCGGGGTCGGCCGGGGCGCTGGGCAGCGCGGTGGTCAGCTCGGGCAGCGGCACGTCGAGGGCGACCCGGACCACCTTCGGCGCCACGGCCAGGTAGTCGCGCGCGGCGGCGAGCTTGGTGCGCAGCCCGGGGGCGAAGCCGGAACTCGGGTCGTCCAGGGCGGCCAGGATGCCCGCGATGTCGCCGTAGCGCTCCACGAGCCGGGCGGCCGTCTTCTCGCCCACGCCCGGCACCCCGGGCAGCCCGTCGCTCGGGTCCCCGCGCAGGGCGGCGAAGTCGGCGTACCGGGCGGCCGGCACCCCGTAGCGGGACCGCACAGCGTCGTCGTCGCAGTCCTCCAGCTTGGCCACGCCCCGCCCGACGTAGAGCAGCCGCACCGGGCGGTCGTCGTCGACGAGCTGGAACAGGTCCCGGTCGCCGGAGACGACCTCGACCGGCGCCGGCTGGGTCACCGACAGCGTGCCGAGCACGTCGTCGGCCTCGTAGCCGGCCGCGCCGACGTGGGTGATGCCGACGGCGTCGAGCACCTCCAGGATCAGCGGCACCTGTGGGCTGAGCGTGTCGGGCACCACCTCGCCGCCCTCGGGCGCCAGCCGGTGCGCCTTGTACGACGGCAGCAGCGCGACGCGCCACTCGGGTCGCCAGTCGTGGTCCATGGCGCAGACCATCCGGTCGGGCCGGCGGGTGCGGATCAGGGCCGCCAGCATGTCGAGGAAGCCGCGCACCGCGTTGACCGGGCTGCCGTCGGCGGCGCGGGCCGCGGACTCGGGGATGCCGAAGAAGGCCCGGAAGTAGAGGCTGGGCGCGTCGATGAGCATGATCGGGGATCGCTGTGCCACGCCCGACAGCCTGGCACACCGCGCCGACGTTCGGGGGGTACGGCACGGCGGGACAGCCGACGGTCAGGGGCGCTCGTCGCTGGAGTAGAGCGTCTCGCGGCGGGCCAGGTACTGCACCGCGTAGCTCGCGACCAGCAGCGCGACCGCGAGCGCCACCTCGATCCAGGCCGCCGTGCCGTTGGCGATCGTCAGGCCGACGATCAGCAGCACCAGGCCGGCGACCGCGAGGATCCCGGACCAGAGCAGCCGGCGGCGGCGCGCCGCGGCGCGGTCCGGGTCGTTCGGTGCCACGGCTGTCGCTCCTCTCCGCCGGCGAGGCGCTCGCGGCTCCAGGCTATCGGCACGACCGGCCGGCCGCGCCGGAACCGTGCTGCGAGCGCCCCGACGAGGGGCGCAGACTGGCCGGTGTGACGTTCCTTCCCGGCCTGACGCTCGGCCGACGGTTCCACGCCGAGGTGCTCGCGCCGATCCTGCGCCGGCGCTTTCCCGGCCTGCGCTACGCGGCCGGCCTGCTCGACGGCGGCTCGGAGCTGCTCGGGCTGGACACCGCGCGCTCCACCGACCACGACTGGGGGCCGCGGGCGCAGCTCTTCGTGGCGGCGGCCGACGCGTGGCGGATCCCGCGACTGCACGCCGCGCTGGACGCCGACCTGCCGGCCGACTTCCTCGGCTGGCCGACCCGGTTCGCCGGCCACGGCCGCCTCGGCGTGGTCGACCCGGCGGGGGTCCGGCACGGGGTGAAGATCGACGAGCTGGTCGGCTGGTGGCGCGACCGGCTCGGCTTCGACCCGGCCGCCGGGGTCACCACGGCCGACTGGCTGGCCACCCCGACGCAGCGGCTGGCCGAGGTGACCGGCGGCGAGGTCTTCCACGACGGCCTCGACGGGGCGCTCACCGGGGCACGGGGCGCGCTGCGGTGGTACCCGGACGACGTGTGGCGGTACGTGCTCGCCGCCGGGTGGACCCGCGTCGCCCAGGCGGAACACCTGCCCGGCCGCTGCGCCGAGGTCGGCGACGACGTCGGCAGCCGGGTGGTCACCGCCGGGCTGGCCCGGGACGTGATGCGGCTCGGCCTGCTGCTGCGTCGCCGCTGGCCGCCGTACGACAAGTGGCTGGGCACCGTGTTCGGCCGGCTGCCCGGCGCGGGACCCGTGGTCGCGGCCCTGGCCGACGCGCTGGGCCCGGGCGACTGGCCACGCCGGGAGGACGGGCTGGTCCGGGCGCTGGAGACCGTCGCCGCCTGGACCGACGACACCGGACTGGCGGCGCCGGTGCGCGCCCGGCCGCGCCCCTTCCACCGCCGGCCCTTCCTGGTCCTGGACGCCGGCCGGGTCGCCGCCGCACTGCACGCCGCCGTCACCGACCCGGCCCTGCGCGGTCGGCCGCCGGTCGGCGCGGTCGACCAGTTCGTCGACAGCGTGGACCTGCTGACCCACGCCGACCGGGCCCGCCGGCTGGCCGGCGCGCTGCCCGACGTGCCCGACGGGCCGGACGGGCCGGGCTGAGCGCGGGGTCGGGCCGTCAGCGGCCCGCCGGCGCGGGGCTCGCCCGGCGGTCGCCGGCCGCCCGGTCGTGGTCGGTGAGGTCGCGCAGGCGCCGGACGGGGGACAGCAGCAGCGCCAGGGGCGCGCAGACCGCCGCGAACGCGAAGACCAGCAGGGCGGCGCGGGTCCCTGCGACGCCGGCGAGTGCGCCCGCGAGCAGGCCACCGACCGGGATGGCTCCCCAGGAGACGAACCGGACGGTCGCCATCACCCGGGAGAGCAGCTCGGGCGGGCTGGCGATCTGGCGGTAGGTCCGGGTGGTCACGCTGAGCACCACGACGCCGGCCGCGAAGACGACGTTGCCGACCGCGAAGGCGACGTACGCCGGCCAGCCGGTGCCCCAGGGGACGACGAACGCGCCGCCGACCGACACGAAGCCGGCGACGACCAGGGCCCGGGCGGTCCCGATCCGGGCGGTGATCCGGGACGTCAGCGCGGCCCCCACGAGCGAGCCGATCCCCTCGACGGCGAGCAGCAGGCCGACCAGGCCCGCCGGGGCGTGCAGCTCGCGTACCAGGTGCAGCGGGTAGAGCGCGAGCTGCGCCCCGCAGACGAAGTTCACCGCCGTCGCGGCCCACATGCCGGGGCCCATCACCGGGTGGTACGCCACGTAGCGCCAGCCCTCGCGGATCATCTCCCCGACCGGCGGCCAGCGGTCCGGCGCGTCGACGCGGCGGGCGGGCAGGGAACGGAGCAGGGCCGCCGAGACGAGGTAGCCGGCGGCGTCGACGAGCAGGGTCGGCACCGCGCCGAGCGCCTGCACCGCGAGGCCGCCGAGCGGCGGCCCGCCGAGCTGGGTGGTGGCGTGCGTGGCGGAGGTCAGGCTGTTGCGGGACTGGAGCTGGTCCCGGTCGACGATGCTCGGCAGGAAGGTCGAGTTGGCCACGTCGAAGAGCACCGTGGCGAAGCTGACCACCAGCGCGGTGACCACCAGGTGGGCGACGGTCAACCGGTCGGACCACCATGCGACCGGCACCGACGCGACGGCCAGCGCGCGGGCCAGGTCGGCGCCCACCTGCGTCCCGCGCAGCGGCAGCCGCTGCGTGAGGACGCCGGCCGGCAACCCGATCACGAGCCAGGCGACGTAGCTGGCCGCCGCGATGAGGCCCATCTCGAACGCGGTGGCGTCGAGCACCGTCAGCGCGGTCAGCGGCAGCGCCACGGCGCCGACCGCCGACCCGACCGCGCTGGTCGTGCCGGCGGCCCACCACCGCCAGAACACCCCGGCTGCATGCCCGACGCCCATGTCGTCCGCCCCCGTCCGCGAGCCAGTGAGTTCCAATCTGAAACGGACTATAGTCGAGGGCGACGGAGCGGACGGGGGTGGGATGTGCGGCGGGCCGACCTGGCGGACGCGGACTGCGGCATCGCGCAGGCGCTCGGCGTCCTCGGCGACTGGTGGACGTTCCTCATCGTGCGCGAGGTCGCCGGCGGGACCACCCGCTTCGACGCGCTCCACCGCGAGCTGGGCGTCAGCCGGCGGGCGCTGACCGAACGCCTGGCCGGGCTCGTCACGCACGGCGTGCTGGAGAGACGGCCCTACTCGGCGCACCCGCCCCGCTTCGACTACCTGCTCACCGCCAAGGGCGAGGGCCTGTTGCCGGTGCTCATCGCCCTGCAGGACTGGGGCACCCGGTACGTGATGGGCGATGGCGACCTCACCGCGACCGCCGACGCCGCCTCCGCCGAGGCGCGCCGCGTGCACGACCTCGTCGGCCGGCGGCTGCCCGACGTCGTCCTGCCCGGGCACGACGGCCGGCCGGTCGCGCCGGCCGACGCGCCGGGCTGGAGCGTGCTCTACTTCTTCCCGGGGGCGTTCGCACCCGGGGCGCGGGCCCTTCCGCCGGGCTGGGGGGAGATTCCCGGCGCGGCCGGCTGCACGTTGGAGTCCACCAGCTACGCCGCCCGACACGCGGACTTCCGGGCCGCCGGCGCGCGCGTCCTCGGAGTGAGCACCCAGCGACCCGACCAGCTCGCCGACTTCGTGGCGCACGCCGAGCTGCCCTTCCCGCTGCTGTCCGACCAGGACGGCCGGCTCGCGGCGGGCCTGTCGCTACCCACCTTCCGCGCCGGCGGCGTCGAGCGGTTCAAGCGCCTGACCCTGCTGGTCGGCTCCGACGCCGTCGTCCGCGCGGTGCAGTTCCCGGTGACCGATCCCGCCGGCTCCGTCGACGAGATGCTCGCCCTCGTCCGGCGCCGGGCCGCCTCCTGAGCGTCCGGCCGGGAAGTGCCCGTCGGCGCGTCGGGCCGCCGCCCGCGCCTCGTCCGGGGAGCGCCCGCCGGAGCGCCGGGTGGGCTGGGTCGGTGCCCGAACGACCGTTAAGCTGGCCGGTGTGGGATCCGAGAAGCTGTACCCGCCGCAGCGGCTGGCCGCCGCGCAGCGCGCCACCGCCGCCGCCGGGCTGGACGCGCTGCTGCTCACCCCCGGCTCAGACCTGCGCTACCTGACCGGCTACGACGCGCACGCCGGCGAGCGCCTGACCTGCCTGGTGCTGCCCGCCGAGGGCGAGCCGACGCTGGTCGTGCCCACCCTGGAGCGGCCGGCCGCCGAGGCGTCCCCGGCCCCGGCCAACGGCGTGCGGATCGTCGACCACGCCGACGGTACGGACCCGTACCCCCTCGTCACCGCCGCCCTCGGCGGGCCGGTGGCGGCGGTCGGGCTGGCCGACCGGATGTGGGCCGAGCAGGTCCTCGCCCTGCGCGCCACGTTGCCCGGCGCCACCCAGCGGCTGGCCTCCGAGGTGCTGCGCGAGCTGCGCATCCGCAAGTCCCCGGCGGAGGTGGCGGCGCTGGCCGAGGCGGGCGAGGCGATCGACGCGGTGCACGACCGGATGGGGGAGTGGCTGCGGCCGGGGCGCACCGAGACGGAGGTCGCCGCCGACATCGCCGCGGCGATCCGGGCCGCCGGGCACGTCACCGTCGACTTCGTGATCGTCGCCGCCGGCCCGAACGGCGCCAGCCCGCACCACGGCACCTCCGACCGGCCGATCGGCGCCGGCGAGCCGGTGGTGGTGGACATCGGCGGCACGATGCCCTCGGGCTACCGCTCCGACTGCACCCGCACCTACGTCGCCGGTGGTCCGCCGCCGGCCGAGTTCGCCGACTACTACGAGGTGCTGCGCGCCGCACAGGCGGCGGCGGTGGCCGCGGTCCGCCCCGGGGTGACCGCCGAGGCCGTCGACGCCGCCGCGCGGGAGCCGATCGCCGCCGCCGGCCACGGCGCGGCGTTCCTGCACCGCACCGGCCACGGGATCGGCCTGGACGGCCACGAGGAGCCGTACGTGGTGGCCGGCAACGCCCGCCTGCTGGAGGCGGGGATGGCGTTCTCCGTCGAACCGGGCATCTACCTGGCGGGCCGGCACGGCGCCCGCATCGAGGACATCGTCGTCTGCACCACGGACGGCGTGCAACGGCTCAACACCACCCCCACGGAGCTCATCGCGCTATGACTGTCGACCGGATCCTCCCCACCGACGAGGCCCACGACCTGCTCGACCTCGCCGCCGAACTCGCCGACCGGGAGCTCGCCCCGAAGGCGGCCGGGTTCGAGGAGCGCGCCGAGTTCCCCCGCGAGGTGCTGCGCACCCTCGGCCGGGCGGGCCTGCTCGGCCTGCCGTACGCCGAGGAGCACGGCGGCGCCGCCCAGCCGTACGAGGTCTACCTGCAGGTGCTGGAGATCCTGGCCAGCCGCTGGCTCGCGGTCGCCGAGGCGGTCAGCGTGCACACCCTGTCCTGCTACCCGCTCGCCCAGTTCGGCACCGACGAGCAGCGCAAGCTGCTGCCGGACATGGTCGGCGGGGAACTGCTCGGGGCGTACTGCCTCTCGGAGCCGCAGGGCGGGTCGGACGCGGCCAGCCTGACCACGAAGGCCGTACGCGACGGCGACTCCTACGTCGTCACCGGCACCAAGGCGTGGATCACCCACGCCCGGGTCGCGGACTTCTACAACATCTTCTGCCGCACCGGCGGGCCCGGCCCGAAGGGCATCTCCTGCCTGCTGGCCGACCGGGGCACGCCGGGCATCGCCCCGCAGGCCGCCGAGCGGACGATGGGCCTGCACGCCTCGCCGGTGGCACAGGTCGCCTTCGACGACGCCCGTGTGCCGGCCGAGCGGCTCATCGGCGGGGAGGGGATGGGCTTCACCATCGCCATGTCCGCCCTGGACTCGGGGCGCCTCGGCATCGCCGCCTGCGCGGTGGGGCTGGCCCAGGCGGCGCTGGACTACGCGGTGGGCTACGCGAAGGAACGGCAGCAGTTCGGCCGGGCGATCATCGACTTCCAGGGGCTGGGCTTCACCCTCGCCGACCTGGCCACCCAGATCTCCGCCGCCCGGGCGCTGATGCTCTCCGCGGCCCGGCTGCGCGACGCCGGCCGGCCGTACTCGATCGAGGCGGCGAAGGCGAAGCTGTTCGCCACCGACGTGGCGATGCGGGTCACCACCGACGCGGTGCAGGTGCTCGGCGGCGCCGGCTACGTGACCGACCACCCGGTGGAGCGCTACATGCGCGAGGCCAAGGTGCTGCAGATCGTCGAGGGCACCAACCAGATCCAGCGGCTGGTCATCTCCCGGGCGCTCGCGAAGGGCTGACGGTGCCCCGACGGGCCGGCACGACACGTGCGCCGCGTCGTGCCGGCGGGGGTGCGTCGTCGCAGCCGGGCGGTTTTCCCGGTAGGTTGCACGCCGTGGAGGAGATCGACCGCGCCATCGTCGCCGCACTGACCGCTGACGGTCGGCTGTCGTACACGGATCTGGCGGAGAGGGTGGGCCTGTCGGTGTCCGCGGTGCACCAGCGGGTGCGCCGGCTGGAGCAGCGCGGCGTGATCAAGGGGTACGCCGCCCGGGTCTCCTTCGAGGCCCTGGACCTGCCGCTGACCGCGTTCGTGGCGATCCGGCCGTTCGACCCGTCCCAGCCGGACGACGCGCCGGAGCGGCTGGCCCACCTGCCGGAGATCGACTCGTGCTACTCCGTGGCGGGGGAGGACTTCTACCTGCTGCTGGTGCGGGTGGCCAGCCCGACCGACCTGGAGCGGGTGCTCCAGGAGATCCGGACGGCGGCGAACGTGACCACCCGCACGACGGTGGTGCTGTCGACGCCGTACGAGAACCGGCCGCCGAAGATCAGTGCCGAGCTCCAGGCTCGGGCGCGTTCCCGTTCGGCGGGGGAACCGGCTGGTTCCACCGCTGGATGACCCGCCGGCCGTGCTCGTGGCCGAGCACGCTGACGGTGGCGGTGTCCAGCCGCAGCAGCCCGCCGGCCGACGGCGGCAGGCCGACCCAGCGGGCGCCGAGCACCCGCAGGCTGTGGCCGTGCCCGACGAGAGCCACGGTGCCCCGGTCGAGCAGCGGGTGGACCCGGGCGAGCACCCGGTCGACGCGCTCGCCGACCTCGCTGGGGGACTCCCCGCCGGGGCAGCCGTCCGTCCAGAGGTTCCAGCTCGGGTGGTCGTCGTGGATGTCGGCGGTGGTGCGGCCCTCGTAGTCGCCGTAGTGCCACTCGGCGAGGTCGTCGTCGGTGCCGGTGACGGGGAGGCCGGCGAGTTGCGCGGTGCGCAGCGCCCGGGCCCGGGGGCTGGTGAAGACGGCGGCGACGTGCCGGCCGGCGAGGAACTCGCCGAGGGCGCGGGCCTGCC
Organism: Micromonospora sp. NPDC002717; assembly: GCF_040295705.1. Classification (NCBI taxonomy): domain Bacteria; kingdom Bacillati; phylum Actinomycetota; class Actinomycetes; order Micromonosporales; family Micromonosporaceae; genus Micromonospora; species Micromonospora sp. NPDC002717. Next base: position 180,962 of record NZ_JBEOVW010000006.1, read on the forward strand.
GTTCGCCGTCGGGGGTGAGCGGCAGGTCGGTGTACGAGGTGTGCCGGCGGCTGGCGCTCCAGGTGGTTTCGCCGTGCCGGATCAGCAGGATCTCTCCCATTCGTCCAGTCAACCAGAAGCCCGTCACTCCCGTTCACCTAGTGTCCTAGGATGCCTTAGGGGGTGTGCACCCCACCACACGGCACAGCCCAGGTTTCCACCCGCCGGGTCCGGGCACGCAGTCGGACGAGGGCGCGGAAGGCCCGGCCCGGCGCAGGAGCAGGGAGGCGACATGAGCTTCACCGAGAAGGCGAAGAACAAGGTCGAGCAGCTGACCGGCGCGGCCAAGGAGCGAATCGGCGACGTCACCGACAACGAGCGGCTGCGGGGCGAGGGCGCCACGCAGCAGAGCGACGCGCGTGCCCGGCAGGCCGGCGAGCGCATGAAGGAAGCCGGCCGCGACGCGAAGGACGCCTTCACCCGGTGACCCGTGTGCGGTGACGGCCCCCGGCGCACATGCCGGGGGCCGTCACCTCGTCCGGGGGACCGGTCGTAGCTTCCAGCGAAGATGCAACGACTAGGCAATTGACCTTGGTTGGAAGGTCGCGGGCGTCGTGGGCGAGGCTGTCGTGGCAATCGTCATGGGGTGTCGACCGCGGACCTGGAGGTGGGCGCGGCGGCAGGGATGACGGCGCGGTATTTGCCGCCGGCGTTCTGTTGCGGCGGCTCGCTGGCGCGCTCGATGGCGACGTGGCCGAGGCCGTGGCGGGCCAGCAGGTCGCGCATGCGGGTCTCGACCTGGTGCCAGAGGGCGTCGGAATCGGCGCCGGATGCGGGGAGCAGCCGGATACGCAGTGTGGTCGGCGCGGTCTGGACGATCTGGAACAGTTCCAGGCCGGGTACCGCTTCCAGCAGCGTGGCCAGCGGGAGTGGGGCGAGGACGACCGGCGCCTCTTCCCCCGCCCCGGCCCGGCGAGGGAAGGTGAGCAGGTCGGCGGCGCGGCCCTGGACGCGGACGGCCGGGCCGGGGTTGCCGCACGGGCAGGCGTCGGGGCGCGCGAGGACGGCGTCGCCGAGGTCGTAGCGCAGGATCGGCTGCACGTGGTTGGCCAGGTTGGTCAGCAGCACGGTATGCGACGGCTCGCCGGGCGTCACCGGCTGATGCTGTTCGTCAACGGGCTCGAGGATGGCCCAGTCGGCGTTGAGGTGCATCCAGCCTTCGGAGCAGCCGTAGCTGAGGAACGGGCACTCGTTGCAGGCGTAGCTGGTGCGCACCTTCGCCCTGAGCGCGGTCGCGATGCGCGCGTACTCCGGGGTGGGCAGGCCTTCGGCGCTGAGCGTCACGAGGGCGGGGTTGATGTGCAGCCGTCCCGCCTCGGCCTCGCTGGCCAGCAGCGCGCCGATGCTGGCGTACGGGGCCAGCACCGTCGGGCGGAACGCGTTGAGCTCGGCCACGAGGTCGTCCAGCGGCTGGTGCACGCTGAAGGCGGCGACGCGGGAGCGACCGCGCAGGCGGGCAGCGGCCACGGTGGAGGCGAAGTGCCCGCCGACCGGCGCCACCAGCGCCATCCGGGCGCCGCCGCGCATGATGTGGGCCACGTCCCGGATGCTCAGCCAGCTGGCCAGCATCCGCGCCATCATCGCGGAGGTCACCGCGCCCGCGCGGGCGTCCTGCAGGAAGATGCCGTGCGTGCCGGTGGTGCCGGAGGTGGTGGTGAGCGTGTAGCGGCCGGCGAACGGCTCCCCGACGCGCGCGGGGTCGTCGGCGAACGCTCGCGCCTGCGCCAGGGTGACGGCCGGGTCGGTGACCCAGTCGTCGAAGGCGGCCATCAGCTCGCTCTTGGTTGTGGCCGGCAACAGGGCCACGTCGTTCGCCCCGGCCGGTAGGCCCCGGTACAGGTGCCGGTAGTAGGGCGAGTGGGTGCGCGCCCAGGCTACGAGCTCGGTCAGGCGGGCTCGCTGCCGGGCGGCCATCGCCTGCTCGCCGCCGGCCTTCGCGGAGCGGGCGTCGGCCAGCAGCCGCAACTTTGAGACCTTCATGTGCTGTGGTGTCCTTCCTCGTTGGCACCGTTGGTGGTGGCGCTGGACGTGGTGCGGTGGGCGACGGCAGGCAGTTAGTCGCCGCTGCTCCGGGGTGGCTTGCCGCTTGCCGGGGTGCAGGCCGTGCCGAGGCAGCTCGGTCAGGAACTCTTTGGCGGTGGACCGATCGCGTGATCGAACCGGGGCGCGGTAGGCGGGCCGGGCCGGCACCACCGTGGCTCCCCGGTCGGCCATCTGTTGTGGCCACCGTGCAGTCGGTCGGCTCGGGTGTGGCCGGGCCTGACCGGCCACCGTCTCCGTACCTGTCAGGTCGGGGACGGCTCCTACCGGCGGCCGGCGACCTTGGCGGGTTTGGCGGGTTTGGCGAGGCGGCCGATGCCGGGCAGGAACCGGCCCACCCGCGAGGCATAGGCGGCGTAGGCGGCGCCGTGCGTGCGGGCGAGGTATGGCTCCTCCACCGCGCGGACCTGTAGCTGGATCGACACGACCAGGACCACGGTGGCGGCGAGGGAAATCGGATTCGGCGCCATCAGTGCCAGTCCAAGGCTCGTCACGATCATCGCGGTGAAGATCGGGTTGCGGGCCAGCGCGAACGCGCCTCCGGTGACCAGGTCGGTACGTTCGCCAGGGTCGACCCCGACCCGCCACGAGGTGCCCATGCCTGTCTGCGCGGCCAGGGTGGCGATCACTCCGGCGACGGCGAGCAGCAGTCCGATGGTCCGCGTCGTGGGCCGGTCGAGAGTGTCGACCGGGTTCATGCCGGCGAGCGCGGCGACCGGGCCGGCTGTGCCGAGCAGCAGCGCGGCGACGAAGAGCAGTTTGGCCCACCAGCGCAGCGTGCCGGCCGGTCCGGCGTCCAGCCGCAGTCCCGTGTCGCCGGTGCGGCGCCACTGCGCGAGACTGCGCCACCCGAACGCCAGTCCGAGGGCGAACAGGTAGATCGGTAGGGCGATGGCGGCCATCGGCTCACTCCCTGCCGGCGCAGCAGTCGTCACCGCAGCCATGCACGGGCGCGGAGGGGGCGGTTACGGCGGATACTGTGGTGGCCGGTGCGCAGCAGGCGTTCCCGCGCCACGCCTCGCGGCCTTCCTTCACCGCGACGGCGGCGATGACGAGGGCGGCGACCGGGTCGGCCCACCACCAGCCGAACAACGAGTTGACGGCCAGGCCGACCAGCAGCACCGCGGACAGGTAGGTGCACAGCAGGGTCTGTTTGGAGTCGGCCACCGCCGAGGCGGAGCCGAGTTCACGGCCGGCGCGGCGCTGCACGGCCGACAGCACCGGCATCACGACCAAGGACAGCGCGGCCAGGATCAGGCCGACGGTGGAGTGCTCAGCTCGGTCGGCGCCGGTCAGAGCCCGCGCCGACTCCACCGTCACGTAGGCCGCGAGGGCGAAGAACGACACTGCGATGATCCGCAGCGTGGTGCGTTCGCGGCGTTCGTGGTCGGCGGCGGAGAACTGCCACGCCACGGCGGTCGCCGAGACGACCTCGATGACCGAGTCCAGCCCGAAGCCGATCAGTGCGGTCGACGACGCGAGAGTCCCCGCGGTGGTCGCCACCACCGCCTCGACGACGTTGTAGGTGATGGTCGCGGCGACCAGCAGCCGCACCCGCCGGGCAAGCACCGTCCGCCGGGTCGCCGGCGGCCCGGCGGGTGCCAACCGGATCGGGGTGGCCATCAGCAGCATCCCTGCTCGGCTGCGACGGGACACGCCGCCGGATCCACCGCCAACACCAACCCGAGCAGGTCGCCCAGAGCATGGGCCAGCCGGGCGTCGGTCAGCTCGTAGCGGGTGTGCCGCCCCTCTGGAACGGCAACGACCAGCCCACAGCCGCGCAGACACGCCAGATGGTTGGACAGGTTCTGTCGGCTGGTGCCCAGCACCTCGGCCAACTCCGCCGGATGCCCCGGCCCCTCGCGAAGCGCCAGCAGAAGCCGGGTCCGCACCGGATCAGACAAGGCATGGCCGAAGCGCGCCAGCACCTGTCCGTGCGTCAACGTCTCCACACCCGAACCGTACAGCAGCCACTGTATTCAGCAAAGGCTGTACCGCGATGAGGGTGGATCATCAGGCGGCGAACACGTAATCGTTGGTTTTTCGCTGGAAGCTACGGCCGGCCCCGGTGGGGCGCAGCTTCCGGCCCGGAGCAAGGTTGAGAAGCTGCGGCCTGGTCTACGTGGTGTCCGGCCCGTAGCGTGCCGTCCGTTCGCTGACGGTCGATGTCTGGGCGGTGCGGCGCCGGTGGTGATCAGCGCGGGTGCGCTCGTGCGGGTCGCCGACGGCCCGCCAGGAGGCGCCCATCGGCGGTTGCGCGCGAGCGTCGCCGCGACGCTACCGAGGCGACTGCCAGGCCGGCTGCCACCGGCGAGCCGGCCTGGCAGTCGTCCGTGTGGCCGCCGGCCGCCGGTCCGGCCGGGGTGAGCGCGGGCGCGCAGCAGGTGTCACCGCGCCACGCTTCGCGGCCTTCCCTGACCGCCGCGGCGGCGATGACCAGCGCGGCGATCGGGGCGGCCCAGGGCCACTAGCAGCAGCCCTGCTCGTCGGAGTTCGGGCAGGCGGCCGGGTCTACCGTCAGTACGAGACCGAGCAGGTCCGCGAGGGCGTGCGCCAGCCGGGCGTCAGCCAGTTCGTACCGGGTGCGGCGGCCCTGCGGCACCGCGACCACGAGACCGCAGCCGCGCAGACACGAGAGGTGGTTCGACAGGTTCTGCCGGGTCGTGCCCAGCAGTTCGGCCAGTTCCGCTGGGTATCCCGGCCCGTCGCGCAGCGCCAGCAGTAGCCGCGCCCGGGTCGGGTCCGAGAGGGCATGACCGAAGCGGGCCAACACCTGTCCGTGCGTCAACGTCTCCACACCGTGGATAGTACATCTGATGGTGTACTGATCGAGGTGGCGGCCGTCTCGACGCGTACGGCACAGCGGGGTGAACCGTCGTGGCTTGGAGACGCGCCACCCCCGGAGCCGGTGGTCGGCGCCGGGGGCGGCGGGGTGCGGGTGGGTCAGTCGTCGACGCGGTGGTCGGCCCACCACTTCTGCCCGGTCTCGGGCAGGGTGTCGATCGGGTCGTAGTAGGCGTAGCGCTTGTTGAGCGCCTCGGTGTCGGCGGACTCGATCGAGGTGCGGTAGTTCTTGGTCCAGTAGGAGATGCCGCGCTCGCGGTCGTACTCGGTGAGCATGTGCACCCAGCGCTTGCCGACGAAGGGGACGTCGCAGACGATGCGCGGGGTGGCGTAGCCGGGCAGGTAGCCCATGATGTCGTGCTGGAGCTGCTGGGCGTGCCAGACCGGGACCCGCCAGTGCTCGGCGTTGGGGATCATGTCGCACATGTAGAAGTAGTACGGCAGGATGCCCGCCTCGCCCTGGAGGGCGAAGCAGAGGTCGAGCAGGTCGGGGGCGGTGGCGTTGACGCCGCGCATGAGCACGCCCTGGTTGCGGACGTCGCGGACGCCGACGTCGAGGGCGGTCTGGGCGGCCCTGGCGACCAGCGGGGTGAGCGACTGGGCGTGGTTGACGTGGGTGTGGATGGCCAGGTTGACGCCGCGGCGGGCGGCGGTGCGGGCGACGCGTTCGAGGCCCTCGACGACGTCGGGCTGGAGCCAGTGCTGGGGCAGGCCCATGAGCGCCTTGGTGGCGAGCCGGATGTCGCGGATGGTCTCGATCTCGAGCAGCCGCATCAGGTAGGACTCGAGGTTCTTCCAGGGCACGTTGGCCACGTCGCCGCCGGAGACGACGACGTCGCGGACGCCGGGGTGGGCCTTGAGGTAGCTGATGTGGGCGTCGTAGCGGTCGACGGGCTTGAGGGTGAGCTTGAGCTTGTCGACGGTGGGGGTGGAGTTGCCGACGAGGTCCATGCGGGTGCAGTGGCCGCAGTACTGCGGGCAGGTGGAGAGCAGTTCGGCGAGGACCTTGGTGGGGTAGCGGTGGGTGAGGCCCTCGGCGACCCACATGTCGTGTTCGTGCAGGGAGTCGCGGCTGGCGTACGGGTGGGAGGGCCAGTCGGTGCGCCGGTCGGAGGCGACGGGGATCATGTAGCGCCGGATGGGGTCGGCGAGCAGCGCCTCGGTGGTCATCGGGGCGAACGGGACCATGGTGTTGAGCATCTGCGGCGGCACCAGCATGGACATGGTGGCCAGGGCCTTCTGGTCGGCCTCGAGGTCGGCGTAGAAGGTCTCGTCGACGAGGTCGCCGAGCACGGTGCGTAGCTGCTTGATGTTCTTGACGCAGTTGACGCGCTGCCACTGCGCGTTCTCCCACTGGTCGCGGGTGACGTGGCGCCAGCCGGGGAAGCGGGTCCAGTCGGGTTCGACGAGGGGTGCGCGGCGGTATTCGTAGGGCTGTCCGGCGGTGGGGACCGCGACCGGCGCGGGGCGGGACGCTGGGATGGTCTCCACCGGTTGTGTCTGGGTCACGGCCCCTCCTCGGGTGGTGCGGTTGATCAGCGATTCCGAAGGCTACTGGAAAATATCCGGTGAAGAAATTAGTCTGCCGGAAGTTTTCCCGCTACGCGAGCCCTGGCCGGGGCTTCGGGCGGCTTGACAGGGGGTGGTCTGCGTGACGTCACCGGTGGGTCTGCACCGCGTTGTCGAACCGGCGGGGGTGCTGCCGCAGGCGGCGTGGCGGCTCGACGCGAGCCCGGAGATCGCGGCGAACGAGGTCCGCATCCGGGTGGAGCGGTTGAACCTCGACGCGGCGAGCTTCCGGCAGTTGTGGGAGAAGCACGGCGGTGACGGCGACGCGGTCCGCGCCGAGGTGCTGGAGATCGTGTCGACCCGGGGGAAGATGCAGAACCCGGTGACCGGTTCCGGCGGGATGCTGATCGGCACGGTGGAGGAGGCGGGGCGGCGTTCCCCGCTGGGGTTGAAGGCGGGGGAGCGGGTGGCGACGCTGGTGTCGCTGACGCTGACGCCGCTGACGATCCTCGACGGTCTGGCGCGGTGGGACGGGCGCAGCGAGCAGGTGCCGTGCGACGGGTACGCGATCCTGTTCGCCCGGTCGATCGCGGCGGTGCTGCCGGCGGACCTGGACCCGCAGTTGTCCCTGGCGGTGCTGGACGTGTGCGGGGCGCCGGCATTGACCTCGCGGGTGGTGGCGCGGCACGTGGCGGACCGGGAGCGGGCGGGGAACACGTCGCCGGTGCGGGTGGCGGTGATCGGCGGCGCGGGCAAGAGCGGGTCGTTGTCCCTCGCGGCGGCGCGGCGGGCGGGCGCCGGCCGTACGGTCGGGGTGGTGCCGGTGGCGGCGGAGCGGGACGCGCTGACGGCGGCGGGTCTGGCGGACGCGGTGGCGTTGGCCGACGCGCGGGATCCGGTGGCGTTGTCGTCGGCGGTGACCACGGCGCTGGGTGCGCCGGCCGACGTGACGGTGGTCTGCGTGGACGTGCCGGGTTGTGAGCACGGGGCGGTGCTGGCGACCGCGGACGGCGGCACCGTGATCTTCTTCTCGATGGCGACGAGTTTCGCGGCGGCGGCGTTGGGCGCGGAGGGTCTGGCGGCGGACGTGACGATGCTGGTGGGCAACGGCTACGTGCCGGGGCACGCGGAGCTGGCGTTGGGGTTGTTGCGGTCGGAGCCGGGGGTCCGGGCGCTGTTCGAGTCGCGGTTGGCGGCAGACTGAGTGTCATGACGAACCCCTCGACTCTGTACCGCGGCGGCGTGCTGCACTGTCCGGCCGATCCGAGTGCGACGGCCCTGTTGGTGACCGACGGCAGGATCTCGTGGTTGGGGGCGGACGCGGACGCGCCGGCGGCCGACCGGGTGGTGGACCTGGACGGGGCGTTGGTGACGCCGGCGTTCGTGGATTCGCACGTCCACGCGACCGACACGGGGTTGGCGTTGTCGGGGCTGGACCTGTCGGCGGTGCGGTCGGCGGGGGAGTTGCTGGACGCGGTGGCGGCGTTCGCGGCGGGGTTGCCGTCGGACGCGGTGGTGCTGGGGCACGGGTGGGACGAGTCGAGTTGGCCGGTGCCGGAGCTGCCGGACGCGGCGACGCTGGATCGGGCGGCCGGGGGCCGGCGGGCGTACCTGTCGCAGGCGTCGATCCATTCGGCGTTGGTGTCGGCGGCGCTGCTGGCGGCGTGTCCGCAGGCGGCGGCGTCGGCGGGGTTCGACCCGTCGGGTTGGTTGCGGCGTGACGCGCACCACGTGGTGCGGGCGGCGGCGTTCGCGTCGGTGACGCGCGCGCAGCGGGTGGCGGCGCAGCGGGCGGCGTTGGCGCACGCGGCGTCGCTGGGCATCGCGGCGGTGCACGAGTGCGGCGGGCCGGAGATCTCCGACGAGGAGGACTTCACGGGCCTGCTGGCGTTGTCGGGCGACGGCGTGGCGGAGGTGTACGGGTACTGGGGCGAGCTGCTGGGTGCGGCACGGGCCCGGGAGTTGGGCGCGGTCGGGGCGGGCGGTGACCTGTTCGCCGACGGGGCGTTGGGCTCGCGTACGGCGCATGTGTCGCGGGACTACCTGGACGGCGACGGGGGCTGCGGGCACGGGTACGTCTCGGCGGAGCAGGTGCGGGAGCATCTGTTGGACTGCGCGGCGCACGGCATGCAGGGCGGGTTCCACGCGATCGGTGACGCGGCGATCTCGACGGTGCTGGAGGGTTTCGCGGGCGCGGCGGAGAAGCTGGGCACGGATCGGGTGCGGGCGGCACGGCACCGGGTGGAGCACGCGGAGATCATGAACAAGCGGCTGATCGCCGGGTTCGTGGAGTACGGGATCGTGGCGAGCATGCAGCCGGCGTTCGACCGCTTGTGGGGCGGTGCGGGCCGGATGTACGAGTCGCGGTTGGGTCTGGACCGGTCGTTGGAGTCGAACCCGATGGGGGCGATGCACGGGGTCGGGGTGGCGTTGGCGTTCGGGTCGGATTCGCCGGTGACGCCGTTGGATCCGTGGGGTTCGGTGCGGGCGGCGGTGTGGCACCACAATCCGACGCAGCGGATGAGTGTGCGGGCGGCGTTCGCGGCGCACACGCGTGGCGGGTGGCGGGCGGTGCACCTGGACAACGAGGGTGTGTTGGCGTTGGGGGCGCCGGCGACGTTCGCGGTGTGGTCGACGCCGGCGGGGGTGGAGCGGGGTCTGCCGGTGTTGTTGGCCGAGGACCTCGAGGCGCGGGGTCCGGAGGATCCGACGCCGTTGCCGGTGTGTCGGCGCACGGTGCTGCGTGGTGACGTGATCTATGAGGAAGGGTCGGCGTGAGCGAGTGTGGCGGGTGGTTCGGTGGGGGCGCGGGTCGCGTCGTCGCCGGCCGGAGTGAGGTGACGGTGTGACGGGCAAGCTTGACCTGGATCCGCGGTTGGTGACGCGGGCGCGGGAGTTGGCGCGCCGCGCCGGGCAGCCGGTGGTGGATCTGGCGCGCAGCCACACGACGGTGTCGGTGGAGCGGGCGGTGCTGCGGTTGGCGGGGGTGACCGGCGCCGACCCGGACGGTATTCCGTGGGTGAACCGCCTCGTCGACGCGGTGGTCGCGGACGTGGGGTTGGGGCACGGGGTGGCGGTGCCGGTGTTCGACGCCATGGCGCGGGAGCAGATCGCCGACGTGACGTTGCTGGCGCAGAAGGCGGCGGCGGGGTCGGTGCGGTTCGAGGTGCCGTCGGGGAAGGCGGCCACGGCGGCGCGCAAGGCGGCGCGCAAGGCCGTGGCGGCCGGGATTCGGCTGGTCGACCGGCGCCGCGTCGAGCGGGACCGTCTGGTCAAGCGGTACGGGGATCCGAAGCAGCGGCCGTGGATCTACCTGATCGTGGCGACGGGCGACATCTACGAGGACATTCCGCAGGCGCAGGCGGCGGCGCGGGCGGGTGCGGACATCATCGCGGTGATCCGGTCGACGGGGCAGTCGCTGCTGGACTACGTGCCGGAGGGCGCGACCCGGGAGGGGTTCGCCGGCACGTACGCGACGCAGGAGAACTTCCGGCTGATGCGGGCGGCGTTGGACGAGTCGTCGAAGGAACTGGGCCGGTACGTGCGGCTGACGAACTACGCGTCGGGGCTGTGCATGCCGGAGATGGCGACTCTGGCGGGCCTGGAACGGCTCGACATGATGTTGAACGACTCGATGTACGGGATCCTGTTCCGCGACATCAACCCGATCCGCACGTTCGTGGACCAGCGGTTCTCGCGGCAGGTGCACGCGCGGGCGGGGATCATCATCAATACCGGTGAGGACAACTACCTGACCACCGCCGACGCGGTGGACGAGGCGCACACGGTGACGGTGTCGCAGCTGCTGAACGAGTTCTTCGCGCACGAGGCGGGGCTGCAGGACTGGCAGTTGGGCCTGGGGCACGCGTTCGAGATCAACCCGGATGTGCCGGGGTCGTTCCGGTTGGAGTTGGCGCACGCGCTGCTGGCGCGGGAGTTGTTCCCGGACGCGCCGCTGAAGTGGATGCCGCCGACGAAGCACATGACGGGGGACGTGTTCCGGGGGAACCTGCTGGACGGGTTCTTCAACCTGGTGGGCACGATGACGGGTCAGGGCATCCTGCTGGTGGGGATGATGACCGAGGCGGTGGTGACGCCGTGGTTGTCGGACCGGGACATCGCGCTGCAGAACGTGCGGTACGTGCTGGGCGCGGCCGGTGGGCTGCACGAGGATTTCGTGCCGGCGCCGGGCGGGTTCATCCAGCAGCGGGCCAACCGGGTGCTCGGTGAGGCGGTGGATCTGCTGGAGCGCATCGGGGAGCAGTCGCTGTTGACGGCGATCGCCGAGGGCACGTTCGGGATCATGAAGCGTCCGGCTGACCGGGGCAAGGGTCTGGCGGGGGTGGCCGCGCACGAGGCCGACTACTTCAACCCGGCCACGGAGATCCTGGAAGGGGATGCGGCGTGAGCGCCGTCGAGGTCGGCGCGGTGGCGCCGGGCGGCGGGGCCGCCGAGAAGAAGATCGTGCGGCCGTACGGGGACACCACCGGCGACGGCATGGTGCAGGTGTCGTTCACGTTGCCGGTGCCGCACGACAAGCGGGCCGAGGGCGCGGCGGTGCAGTTGGCGAACAAGATGGGCATCGACCCGGCGATGCTGGTGCACGCCAAGCCGATGAGTGAAGGTTTCACCTTCTTCGTGGTGTACGGGCGGGTGAACCACCTGGTGGACCTGTCGGCGGTGCAGGTGGTGGAGCGTGACTTCCCGCTGCTGTCGGCCAAGGAGGTCAACGCGGTGGTGAAGCAGCGGTTGCGGCGCAAGTTGTCGGTGGTCGGGGCGTGCATCGGCACGGACGCGCACACCGTGGGCATCGACGCGATCCTCAACGTGAAGGGCATCGCGGGGGAGAAGGGCCTGGAGTACTACCGGGAGTTGAAGGTCACCAACCTGGGTGCGCAGGTGAGCGTGCCGGAGCTGGTGGAGGCGGCCCGGGCGGAGAAGGCCGACGCGGTGCTGGTGTCGCAGGTGGTGACGCAGCGCGACGCGCACCTGCACAACACGCGGGAGATGTCGGCGGCGTTCCGGGAGGCGATGCCGGCGGGACGCCGGCCGCTGCTGATCGTGGGTGGGCCGCGGTTCGACGAGACGATGGCCGGCGAGTTGGGCGTGGACCGGATCTTCGGCCGGGGCACCACGCCGGGCGAGGTGGCGAGCTATCTGGTGCACGCGTTGATCACGGAGAAGAAGGCGAAGGCATGAGTGATTCCCGGGTCGGTCTGACCGTCACCCACCGGCGGTATGTGCCCTACTCGCACGCCCACTACGCGGGCAACCTCGTCGACGGGGCGTACGCGTTGGGGTTGTTCGGGGACGTGGCGACGGAGGTGTGCATCCGCACCGACGGCGACGAGGGGTTGTTCGCGTCGTACTCGGACGTGCAGTTCCGCGGCGCCATGCGGGCCGGGGACGTGTTGGAGGTGACGGCGACGGTGACCCGGGTGGGCACCCGCAGCCGCACGATCGACTTCGAGGCGCGGGTGGTGTGCCGGGGCCGCCCGGACCGGGGCGAGTCGGCGGCGGAGGTCCTCGACGAACCGATCGTGGCGGTCACCGCGACCGGCACGGTGGTCGTCCCGCCGGCGGCGTGAGGCACGCGGTCTGCGCCGACGTCGGGTCCACGTACACGAAGGTGGCGGTGGTGGACCTCGACGGCGGCGCGCTGGTCGCGGCGGCGACGGCGCCCACGACGGTGGGCACGGACGTGCTGCACGGCCTGGACGCCGCGGTCGGGGCGGCCACGGCCGGCCTGCCGGTGGGTGACGTGCCGTGGTACGTGTGCTCGTCGGCCGGTGGTGGGCTGCGGCTGGCCGTGGTGGGCTACGAGCATCTGGTGACCGCGCAGGCGGGCCGGCGGGTGGGTCTGTCGGCGGGCGCGAACGTGGTGCACGTGGCGGCGGGGCGGCTCGGCGCGCCGGAGCTGGCGGGGCTGCGGGCGGCCCGCCCGGACGTGGTGCTGCTGGTCGGCGGCACCGACGGCGGTGACGCCGAGACGTTGACGCACAACGCGACCCGGCTGGCGAAGGCCCGCTGGCGGGTGCCGGTGGTCCTCGCGGGCAACGTCGACGTCCGCGACGACCTGCACGCCCTGCTGGCCGGCGCGGGGGTGCCGGTGACGGTGGCCGACAACGTGCTGCCCCGCATCGGGGTCCTGGCGCCGGCGTCGGCGCGGGCGGCGATCCGGGAGGTGTTCCTGCGGCACGTCATCGGCGGGAAGCGGCTGTCGCGGGGGCCCCGGTTCGCGCGGCTGGTGCGGGCGGCCACGCCCGACGCGGTGCTGACCGGCGTGGAGGTGCTCGCCGACGCCCTCGGCGGTGACCTGGTGGTGGTGGACGTCGGTGGCGCCACCACCGACGTGTACTCGGTGTTGACGCCCGACGAGCGGGCCAGCGGGCCGGGCCGGGAGGTGGCGGGTTCGCTGTGGCGGGCCCGGACCGTGGAGGGGGACCTGGGCATGCGGTGGAGCGCGCCGGGGGTGGTGCGGGCCGCCGTCGAGGAGCGGCTGCTGAGCGACGCCGAGGGCGACGACCTGGCGGCCGCGGCGGTGGTGCGCGCCGACGACCCGGGGTTCCTGCCCGCGGGGGACGTCGACCGGGCCGTGGACGCCCGCATCGCGGCCCTGGCGGCGACGGTGGCGTTGCGGCGGCACGCCCGGGGCGCGGCGACGGGTGAGCGGGCCGGCCGGGACCTGCGGGACGTGCGGCTGCTCGTCGGTTCCGGTGGGGTGCTGCGGCACGCCGCGCCGGCCGACGCGGCGGGTGTGCTCTCCGCGGTGTTGACCGACCACGCGGGCGGGTGGCCGCTGCCGCGTGCCGCCCGGCCGGTCGTGGACACCGACTACGTGCTGGCCGCCGGTGGGTTGCTCGCCGCCGAGCATCCAGCGGCGGCGGGGGCGCTGCTGCGTCGCCACCTGGCCACGGATTGAGACTCGCCGACGCGACACGCCGTGTTGCAACACACGACAGGCCCGGGTGGGTTGACAGCGGCGGGGGTCCACGCCGTACCGTCTTTGAGTCCTACTACGGGAAGCGGCTGTTGTTCGCTTCGTCCCTTCGTCCGCTGGCCGAGCGACATGTGCAGTGCGTCGCGGCGGCCAGGTCCAGCGGGCGGGGGTCGGCGGGGCGGCGCGAACCGGCCGCGGTTACCGGTGTACGGGCAGGGTGAGGTGCACGGCCAGTAGACAACGGCCAGGCGGGGGCAGCCAGTCCGCGTCGGGTCGGTCCGAAGGTCGGCGTAGCTCGTTCTCGCCCCACCGGCCGGGAAGGGCCTGGGAGCATCGGGGCGCGGCGCAAGCCGCGCCCCGATTTTCGTCTCTGCGGCCAGGCGTCGTTCAGCGGGCGGATCCTGTGCCGCCGGCCCGGTGTCGCCTGCCGGCCGGGACGGGCTTGCAGTGGGCGATGCAGGTCCAAACGGCGGTCGGCGTTGCCCGGCTCGATCTGACCACTGGGTTTCAGCGGTCGGCGGGTGGGGCCTGGGTCCGGTAGGCGTCGAGTTGGTCGGCGAGGCGTCGCGGCTGGCTCAGCGCGATCAGGTGCCCGCCGGGCAGCACGTCCACGTCGACGCCGAGGCGTTCGCGGGCCAGGCGGCGCTGGAAGTCGGCGGGGAAGAACCGGTCGTCGCGGCCGGTGACCACCCGGGTGGGCACGTCGGGCCAGCGGCGCAGCGGGTTGGGGCGGGTGAACACCGCCGGCGACTCGTCGGGCGCGTCGACGGCGGTGAGGCGCGCCACCACCGGCTCGGGGACGTCGTGGAAGAAGTCCACCGCCAGGTCGACGTGGTCTCCGGGGGTGCGGCCCTGCGCGACGGCGTGGTCGGCGCGGGCCTGCGCGTGCCCGGTGGCCGCCCACCACTGCCCGGCCGTCTCGCCGGGGGCGGGGATCATCGGGTTGACCAGGACGACCATCGTCACCCGCGGGTCGTCGGCGACCAGTGGGGCGGTGAACGCGCCGAGGGACTGCGCGACCAGCACCACCCGGTGCCGGTCGCCGATCGCGGCGCGGACGGTGGCGGCGTACTCGGGCAGCGCGGCGGTGTCGTCGGCGGCGGGCAGGTCCACGGCGACCGCCTCGCGGCCGCGGCGGCGCAGCTCGTCGACGAGCAGGTGCCAGTAGTCGGCGCTGCCGCCCGCGCCGGGGATCAGCACGTAGGTCACGACCGGCCCCGGGCGGCGACGTGGAACAGCATCGGCAGCATCCGGGGCGTGCCGTCGGGCGCGACGTGGGCGACGCGGGCCAGCTCCGTGGAGGCCAGCAGTCGCCGCGCCACCGGATGGTCGAGCAGTCGTACGTCGCCCTGCGGCAGGGCGGTGGTCGCGGTCACGGGGCCTCCCTCAAAAACCGTCGCTCCTACATTAGGAGTGCTCGCTTCGTTCGGGCAAGCACCACGGCTACGCTGGGCGGGTGCGTTCCTACGACGATCTGTGCGGGCTGGCCCGCGCGCTGGCCGTGGTCGGCGAACGCTGGGCGCTGCTGGTCGTCCGGGAGCTGCTGCTCGGCCCGAAACGCTTCTCCGACCTCAGCCGTGGCCTGCCCACCATGAGCCAGAACGTGCTGTCCGCGCGGCTGCGCGAGCTGGAACGGGCCGGCGTGGTGACCCGCCGCACCCTCGGCCCCCCGGCCAGCGCCCGCGTGTACGAACTCACCCCGCGCGGCCGGGAGCTGGAGGAGAGCCTGCTGGCGCTGGGCCGGTGGGGCAGCCGGCAGCCGCTGCCCGCCACCGGCCGGTTGAGCGTCGACGCCCTGATGCTCGCCCTGCGCACCACGTACGACCCGGGCCCCGCCGGCGGGCCGGTGGCGCCGGTGGCGCTGCGGTTGGGCGCCGACCGGTTCGTCGCCGAGGCCGACCGGGCCGGGCTGCGGATCAGCCGGGACGACGGCGGCGAGCGCTGTGCCGCCGTCGTCGACACCGACCCGCGCACCCTGCTGGAGGTCGTGTTCGGCTACCGGCCCCGCGACGAGGCGGAACACCACGGCGCGCTGCGCGTCACCGGCGAGCGGCGGGTCGCCGAGCGATTCCTCGGCTGCTTCACCCGCCCGGTCGCCACCGGCGACGCCGGTGCCGCGCCGGCCGCCGGGTAGCCTTCCGCTCTGTGATCGAGGTGAGGTGCCCGTGACGACCGTGGACAGCAGCCAGCCGCGTGCCGACGCCCCGCGCGTGCCCGATGTGGCGCCGCGGGCACTGCCGCTGCGGGTGGCCGCGCCGATGGCGGTGGCCGCCGGGCTGGCGCTGCTGGCGGCGTTCCCCCCGTACGGGGTGTGGCCGCTCGCGCCGGTCGGCGTGGCGCTGCTGGCCGCGGCGACGCACCGCCGCCGCGTCCGGGCCGGCGCCGGGCTGGGCTTCCTGACCGGGGTGGCGCTGTTCGCGCCGCTGCTGAGCTGGACGAACCTGCACACCGGTTACCTGCCGTGGACGCTGCTGTCGCTGCTGCAGGCCGCCTACCTGGCGCTGCTGGGCGCGGCGAGCGCGTACGCCTCCCCACTGGCCGACCGCCTGCGGTGGGCCTGGCCGGCGCTGACGGGCGTGCTGTGGGTGGGGCAGGAGGCGCTGCGCGACCGCACCCCGTTCGGCGGGTTCCCGTGGGGGCGGCTGGCGTTCAGCCAGGACGACTCGCCGCTGCTGCGGCTGGCCGCGCTGGGCGGCGCGCCGCTGGTGACGTTCGCGGTGGCGCTGACCGGGGGGCTGCTCGTCGCGGCGCTGTGGCGGCCGTGGGACGGACGGCGGCGGTGGGCGCCGATCGCCGGGCTGACCGCCGGCGCGGTCGCGGTGCCCGTCGCCGGGCTGCTGGTGCCGGTGGCCGCCGCCGGGGCCGGCGACACCGTCACCGTGGCGATCGTGCAGGGCAACGTGCCCCGGCTGGGGCTGGACTTCAACGCCCAACGCAAGGCGGTGCTCGGCAACCACGTCGACGCCACCGTCGAGCTGGCCGAGCAGGTCGCCGCCGGCGGTCAGCGCCGCCCCGACCTGGTGGTGTGGCCGGAGAACGCCAGCGACATCGACCCGCTGCGCGACGCCGGCGCCGGCGCCCTGATCTCCCGGGCCGCCGACGCGATCGGCGCGCCGATCCTGGTCGGCGCGGTGCTGCGCGGCCCCGGCGACGGCGAGGTCCGCAACGCCGGCATCCTCTGGCGGCCCGGCACCGGCCCCGACCTGGGGCAGGTCTACATCAAGCGGCACCCGGTGCCGTTCGCCGAGTACGTGCCGATGCGCGACCTCGCCCGGATGGTCAGCAAGCAGGTGGACCGGGTGCGGGCCGACTTCGTGCCCGGCACCGAGCCGGGCGTGCTGCGCACCGGCCCGGCCGTGCTCGGCGACGTGATCTGCTTCGAGGTCGCCTACGACGAGGTGGTCCGCGACACCGTCACCGGCGGGGCGCAGCTGCTGGTGGTGCAGACCAACAACGCCACCTTCGACGTGGCGGAGGCGCGGCAGCAGCTGGCCATGGTGCGGCTGCGGGCGGTCGAGCACGGCCGGCCGGCGTTGATGGCCTCCACGGTCGGAGTGTCCGGGTTCGTTGCCCCCGACGGGCGGGTAAGCGACGCCACCGGGTTCAACACTCGCGCGGTCGTGGTGCGGCAGCTGCGCCTGGACGACGGGCGCACCCTGGCCACCCGGGTCGGCCTGTGGCCGGAGGCGGCGCTGGCCACCCTGGCGGTGGCGGCCCTGGTCGGCGCGGCCGTGCTGCGC
Source organism: Micromonospora sp. NPDC002717 (assembly GCF_040295705.1). Taxonomy (NCBI): domain Bacteria; kingdom Bacillati; phylum Actinomycetota; class Actinomycetes; order Micromonosporales; family Micromonosporaceae; genus Micromonospora; species Micromonospora sp. NPDC002717. Next base: position 198,074 of record NZ_JBEOVW010000006.1, read on the forward strand.
CGCCGGCACCGCGCCGGATGACACCAGCCGGCAATCCGACGGAGGGGAAGCGACGGTGGGCGAGACGACCGACACCCGAGGGCCACGCGCCGGCCACCCCGGGCTGGGTCGGGTGCTCGTGGTGATCCCGACCTACGACGAGGCCGACAACGTGGCGTCGATCGTGGCGCGTGTGCGCCGCGCCGCCCCGGCCGTGGAGATCCTCGTCGCCGACGACAACAGCCCCGACGGCACCGGCGCGGTCGCCGACGCCCTGGCCGCCGCCGACCCGCACGTGCACGTGCTGCACCGCGAGGGCAAGCAGGGCCTCGGCGCGGCGTACCTGGCGGGGTTCGCGTGGGCCCGCGAGCGTGGTTTCGACGCCGTGGTGGAGATGGACGCCGACGGCTCGCACGCCCCCGAGGACCTGCCCACGCTGCTGGCGGCCGCCCGCGACGCCGACGTGGTGATCGGCTCCCGGTGGACCACCGGCGCGCGGGTGGTGAACTGGCCGCTGCGGCGGCTGCTGCTGTCGCGCTGCGGCAACCTGTACGCGCGGCTGGCGCTGGGCATGCCGGTGTCCGACGCCACCGGCGGCTACCGGGTGTACCGGCTGTCCGCCCTGGACGAGATCGACCTGGGGTCGGTGTGTTCGCAGGGCTACTCGTTCCAGGTGGAGCTGTCGCGGCTGGCGCACCAGGCCGGGGCGCGCATCGTCGAGGTGCCGATCACGTTCGCCGAGCGGGAACGCGGCAGCAGCAAGATGAGCCCGCTGATCGTGGCGGAAGCGCTGTGGCGGATCACCGCATGGGGTCTGCAGGATCGGCGGCTGGCGGTGCGGCGGGGCCTGCACGGCACCCCCGACGGTCAGGTGCGGTGGCCCTGAGCGTCGGCGTGTCATGCTGGACGCAGTGCCTGCGCGGACCGACCGCGCCGCGGATGGCGGATGAGGTGAGATGCGCCGAGGACTGAGGTACGTGCCGCTGGGCCTGTTGCTGGCGGTGCTGCTGGAGCTGGCGGTGTTCGTCGTGGTGGGCCGGGCGATCGGGTTCGGCTCGGCGCTGCTGGCGGTGTTCGCGGTGTCGCTGCTCGGGCTGGTGCTGCTGCGCCGGGAGGGGATGCGCGCCTGGCGTGGCTTCCGGGCCGCCGCGGAGGCCGGCCAGCCGCCGGGTCGGCAGGTCACCGACGGTCTCGTCGGGCTGGTCGGCGCGCTGCTGCTGGCGACCCCCGGCCTGGTCAGTGGCCTGGTGGGGTTGTTGCTGCTGGTGCCGCCGGTGCGTCGGCTGGCCCGCGGCGGGGTGCAGCGTGCCGCGGAGCGCCGGGTGTCGTCGATGGTCGCCGGTGACCTGTTCGGGCCCCGCCGGGTGCGGGTGCGCCGGGGCGCCCCGCAGCCCACGCCGCGCCCGACGGCCGAGCCGCCGCCGACCGTGGTCGACGGGGGCCGGGCCATCGAGGGCGAGATCGTCGAGCCCGGCCGGAACTGATCCGGGCACCGGACTCATCCCGGACACGACGGCCGCAACGGGCCCGAGGCCGGCCGGTGGCATCGTCTCCAAGGACTCCGAGCCGCAACGGGCCGGGGGCGGACACGGCGGCCGCAACGAGCCCGGACACGACGGCGCCCCGGGAGTGTGGCTCCCGGGGCGCCGTGGTGTGTGCGGTGCGGGTCAGGCGCGGCCGCGGCGGGTGCGAACCTCCTGCAACCGCTCGGCGAGGATGTCCTCCAGCTCGGCGATGGAGCGCCGCTCCAGCAGCATGTCCCAGTGGGTACGCGGCGGCTTGGCCTTCTTCTGCTCCGGCTCGCTGCCGTCGACCAGCCGGGCGACGCTGCCGTCGAACTTGCACTCCCAGGTCGTGGGGACCTCGGCGTCGACGGCGAACGGCACCTCGAACTGGTGACCCTTGGCGCAGAGGTACTCGCGGGTCTGACGCGGCGCGAGCTCCGTGTTGCGGTCGGATTCGTAGCTCACCGCGCCCAGACGGCTTCCGCGCAGCATACGCTCGCCCATGATCGACTTCCCCTCGTTGGTGGTGCTGGTCTTCTCTGTGTAACGGTCCGTTCCCGCCGGGCCATTCCCGCCCCGGGCGCTGCCGCGCCGCCGGGCGAGCCTGAACCAGGGTAGCCGGCCATGCCAGCCGCCCGGCGGGGTCGTCCCCGGCCGGGTCGGTTGGGTGGAGTGTTTCCGTTGCCAACGGGGATGTTAACCGCCCGAGTGGAGCGGAGGTCGCGATGGTGGGTGACGCGCCGGTGCAGTCCCGTCCGCCCTCCGGGCGGACGTTCTTCGGGCACCCGCGGGCGCTGTCCACCCTCTTCCTCACCGAGATGTGGGAACGGTTCAGCTTCTACGGCATGCGGGCGATCCTGGTGCTGTACCTGACCGCGTCCGTGGCCGACGACGGGCAGGCGATGGGCGAGGCCAGCGCCAGTGCCGTCTACGGCACCTACAACGCGATGGTCTACCTGATGGCGCTGCCGGGCGGCTGGGTCGCCGACCGGCTCATCGGCGCCCGCCGCAGCGTCCTGTGGGGCGGGGTCGTCATCGCCGCCGGGCACTACGTGATGGCGATCCCGACGCGGTGGAGCGTCTTCGCGGGCATGACGCTGATCGTCGTCGGCACGGGCCTGCTCAAGCCCAACATCTCGACGATGGTCGGCGACCTCTACGACCGGGACTCCCCACGCCGCGACGCCGGCTTCTCGATCTTCTACATGGGCATCAACATCGGGGGGTTCGCCGCCCCACTGGTCACCGGCTTCCTCGGCGAGAAGGTCAACTGGCATCTGGGCTTCGGGGCCGCCGCGATCGGCATGACCTTCGGCGTGCTGCAGTACGTGCTGGGCCGCCACAACCTCGGCGACGCGGGCGCGCGGCCCGCCGACCCGCTGCTCGGCGCCGACCGCCGCCGCGCGCTGACCCGCGTCGGCGCGGTCGCCGCCCTGGTCGCGCTCGCGGTCGTCGTCCTCGCCGTGGCCGGGGCGTTCACCGTCGACACCGTGGTCAACCTGCTCGCCGCCGCCACCGTACTGATCACCGTCGGGTACTTCGTGCGGATCATGGTGGACCGGGAGCTGAGCGCCACCGAACGCAGCCGGATGAAGGCGTACGTGTGGCTGTTCGTCTTCGCCGCCGCGTTCTGGCTGATCTACGACCAGGCCGGGTCGGTGCTGAACATCTTCGCCGCCGACAACACCGACCGCGACGTCGCCGGGTTCACCTTCCCCGCGTCGTGGCTCCAGTCGGTCAACCCGATCCTGATCATCATCGGGGCGCCGCTGTTCGCGCTGCTCTGGCTGCGGCTTGGCCACCGGGTCTCCACCCCGGTGAAGTTCGCGGTGGGCCTGGTGCTCAACGGCCTGTCGTTCGTGCTGATGGCCGCCGCCGCCCAGGCCGCCGTCGGCGGCGACCTGGTCTCGCCGTGGTGGCTCGTGGCCGTGTACGCCATCCAGGTCGCCGGCGAGCTGTCGCTGAGCCCCGTCGGCCTGTCCGCCACCACCAAGCTGGCGCCGGTCAAGTACGCCAGCCAGATGATGGGGCTGTGGTTCCTCGCCACCGCCGTCGGCGACGCGATCGGCGGGCAGGTGGCCCGGCTCGCCGACACCTGGCCCGAGCCGACGTACTTTCTCACCTTCGGCCTGGCCTCGGCGGCCCTCGGGCTCGGCGCGGTGATGTTCGCCCGGCACATCCGCGCCCTGATGGCCGGCATCCACTGACCCGGGCGGCGGGGCCGTGCCCGTGCCGTCGCGGCAGGCCCGCCGGGCGCCGCCGGACAGCCCGGCCGCACGCCCGGGCCCGGCGCGGCCGGGACCGGGTGTGCGGCGGCGGGTCAGGCGGCCGGGGTCGGGGGCAGCGGCAGCGGCAGGCCGGGCAGCCCGTCGATGCTGCGGGCGACGTGCTCCTTGCCGGCGAAGTAGTCGCTCAGCGAGGCGTCGTCCTCCCGGGCGAACCGCTTGCCGTGCAGGTCCCGGTCGGCGTCGTAGGTCATGAACGGCACCGCGTAGCCGCAGGTGTCGCGGATCAGTTCGGCCCGCACCACGACGATCGCCCGCAGGCCGTGCACGCTGGCGTCGACGTCCGGGAAGTGGCCCATCAGCTCGGCCCAGCGGGGGTCGTCGCGGAACACCGGCTCGCCGCGCCCGTGCACCCGGACGATGTTCGGCGGCCCCTGGAACGCGCACCACATCAGCGTGATCCGGCCGTTCTCCCGCAGGTGCGCGATCGTCTCGGCGTTGCTGCCGGCGAAGTCCAGGTACGCCACGGTGTGCGCGTCGAGCACCGCCCAGGAGCCGCGTAGGCCCTTGGGGGACAGGTTGATGGTGCCGTCGCCGGACAACGGCGCGGTGGCGGTGAAGAACAGCGGCTGCTCCTCGATGAAGGTTCGCAGCCGGCCCTCGATGCGTTCGTGTGTCTTTCCCACCCGGCCATCATCGTCCCGTCGCGACTGTCGCCGTTGCCCCGCGGTCGGTGGCGTCCCACCCCCCGGACACCGCCGTCCCCGCCCGGACGACGGGCGCGCCCCCACCGGGAGAGGCGTGCCGGCCCCGCCGGAGCCGGGCCGGCCCGGACTGTCGGCCAGTCGGGCCGGCGCAGACCGTCGGCTCGTCGGGACGGTTCAGGTGGTCGGCCGGCCCGCGTCGCGGGGGCCGAGGTGGGCCAGGGCGGCGGCGAGGTGGCCCACCTGCTCGGCGAGCTGGGCCACCCGCCGGTGCGCCTCGTCGCGGTCGGTCTCGGCGGCGCGCAGCCGTACCGCCAGCTCGTCGAGCCGGCCCTGCGCGGCGGTCGCGGCGTCCCGCGCGGCGGCCAGCTCCGCGCCCAGCGTGTCGTGGCGGCCGGCGAGCGCCGCCAGGTCCGCGCGGGCGCGGTCGGCCTCCGCCCCGGCCTGCGCGCGCGCCGCCTCGGCCTCCTGCCGGGCCCGCGCCGCCTCGGCGGCCGCCGTCCGGGCCGCGGCGGCCTCGGCCCGCGCCTGCTCGGCCTGCTCGCGCGCCTGCTTGGCCTGTTCGCGCGCCTGCTCGGCCTGCTCGCGGGCCGCCTCGGCGTCGGCGTGCAGGCGCTGCGCCCGGTCGAGCGCCTCGGCGGCGTCGCGGGCCGCCCGGTCGGCGTCGCCGCGGGCGGCGTCCCGCTCGCCCGTCAGGTCGGCGGCCCGGCGGCGCTCCGCGTCCAGGTCGGCGCGCAGGGCACGCAGCTCGTGGCGGGCCGCGTCGCGGTCGCGTTCGGCCTGTGTCCGCAGCGCCTCCGCGGCGCTGGCCTGCCGGCGGGCCTCGTCGCGGGCCGCCTCGGCCCGGTCGGCGCGCTCGGCCGCCGTCGTGGCCTGCTCGGCGGCGCGTCGGGCCTCCTCGCGGGCGGTGTCCCGCTCGGCGGCGGCCGACCGGGCCTCCTCGCGGGCCCGGACGGCCGCCGCGGCGGCGTCCTCGGCGTCGCGGCGGGCCTCGTCCCGCTCGGTCTGCGCCGCCGCCACCTGGGTCGCCGCGTCGGCGCGGGCCTGCGCCAGCTGGCGTTCCACGCCGACCGGGGACAGCTCGGCGTGCAGCGCCTCGGCGAGGGTCTCCGCGACCTGCTCCAGCCGGTCCACGGCCTCCCAGGTGCGGGCCACCTGGCCGGGCAGGCCGGGGGCGTTGCGGTGCCGCATCCGGCTGTTGCGTGAGGCCCGCTGGCAGGCGCCGTCGTTGTCGCGGCAGTAGCGGAACGGCCGGCCCGCGCCGACGCGCTGCGGCACCTCCCGACCACAGTGGGCGCAGGGGCGGGTGTCGGCGGCGGCGGGCTGGGCGTCCATCGAGGGCGGATTCTACTGCGCTGCCCGGCCGCAGCCGGCACAGCGGCCGACCCCTGTGCGGGATGGTCCGCCGGCACCGCGCCGCCGCCGACTAGCGTGTCCGGTGTGGCCGTCTCCCCGTACGTCGCGAAGCTGCGCGCCCACGTCGGCACGGACCTGCTTCTGCTGCCCAGCGTCAGCGCGGTCGTCCGCGACGACGCCGGCCGGCTGCTGCTGGCACGGCGCGCCGACAACGGCCGCTGGTCCCTGCCCGCCGGCCTCATCGACCCCGGCGAGCAGCCGGCCGACGCCGTCCTACGGGAGGTGTACGAGGAGACCGGCGTGCACGTACGCATCGGCCGGGTCGGCGGCGTCGCCACGCACCGGGTCGTCTACCCCAACGGCGACGCCTGCGAGTACCTGAACGTGTGGTTCCGGTGCCACGCGGTGGGCGGCGAACCGCGGGTCAACGACGACGAGTCCCTCGAGGTGGGCTGGTTCGACCCGGCCGACCTGCCCGAGCTCGACGACTGGGCGCGGCTGCGCATCGACACCACCCTGCGCGAGGACGCCCCCACCTGGCACGCCCCGCCCGGCGAGCGGCACCCGGCGCTCGACCAGCCCGACGCGCTCTGAACGGACCGTCAGCGCCCCGGCTACCTGCCCACCGTGTCGGCGGTGGGCACGGCACGTCGGGGTGTGGCGTCAGGGCATGGCGACGGCGGCGCGGGACCTGTCGGCGGCGATCCGCACCGCCAGCGCCGCCAGGACCGTGCCCGTCAGCAGCCGCTGCACCCTCAGCCACAGCGGCCGGCGGGCGAAGAACCCGGCGAGCGCACCGGCGGTGAGCACGATCAGCGCGTTCACCGTGAGCGCCACCGCGATCTGGGTCAGCCCCAGCACCAGGCTCTGCGCCGCGACGTGGCCCCGGGCCGGGTCGATGAACTGCGGCAGCAGCGACACGTACAGGATCGCGATCTTCGGGTTGAGCAGGTTGGTGACCAGGCCCATCGTGAACAGCCGCCGAGCCGGGTCGGGCGGCAGCGGCGCCGGCGTGAACGGCGACTGCCCGCCGGGGCGCAGCGCCTGCCAGGCCAGCCACAGCAGGTACGCCGCCCCGGCCAGCTTGACCGCCGTGTAGAGGGCGGGCACCAGCACGAACACCGTGGCGATGCCGGCGACCGCGGCGACCAGGTAGACGCCGAACCCGGCGGCGACGCCGAGCAGCGAGACCAGCCCGGCCCGTCGACCCTGGGTCACCGACCGGGAGACCAGGTAGACCATGTTCGGGCCGGGGGTCAGCACCAGCCCCAGCGCCACCAGCGCGATACCCACGAGCGCACCCGTACCGACCATGTCGACCCCCGTCCCACTCGGCTGCCGCCGACACTACGCCCGGGCTCCCGTCGGCCGGCGTCCGGCATCGGGCGCCCGGCGGGCCGCGACGGCCGCGCGGGTCTCCTCGGCGACCAGGTCGGCGTTGATCGCCGCGCCGGCCGCCGAACCGGCGGACACGGAGGTGACCACCTGGGCGCGCGGGTCCGTGACGTTGCCGGCCACCCACACGCCGGGGACCGCGGTCGCCCCCGTCGGGTCGGACGGGACGGCGCTGCCGATCACCTGGCCGCCCATCTGCTGCTCCACCGCCGCGAGGCCGAGCGACGTCAGCACGTCGGCGCGGGCGTGGAAGCGGGGAGCCACCACCACCGCCCCGCACGGCAGCACCTCGCCGCCGGCCAACCGCACGCCGATGAGCGCGTCACCGGCGACCTCGAGCGCGGCGACGGGACCGTCGACCACCCGCACGCCGCGGGCCGCGAGCTGCTCGTCCTCCTCGGCGGTGAACGCGCATCCGCCGTGCCGTACGACCGTCACGTCGGCGCTCCAGTGCCGCCACAGCAGCGCCTGGTGCGCGGCCAGCGGGCCGGTGGCCAGCACCACCAGCGGCTTGTCGCGCGCCTCCCACCCGTGGCAGTACGGGCAGTGCAGCACGTCGCGGCCCCACCGCTCGGCCAGCCCCGGCACGTCGGGCAGCTCGTCGACCAGGCCGGTGGTCACCAGCAGCCGCCGGGCGTCGACCGTGCGGCCGTCGGCGAGGGCCACACGGAACCCGCCGCCGTCGCGCGGCACCGCCGAGCGGACGGCGCCGTGGACGAACTTCCCGCCGTAGCCGGCCACCTCGGCCCGGCCGGCCGCCAGCAGCTCGCCCGGTGGCGTGCCCTCGCGGGCCAGGTAGTTGTGCACGTGCCCGGCCGGCGCGTTGCGCGGCTCGCCCGCGTCCACGACCAGCACCGAGCGGCGGGCCCGGGTCAGGGCCAACGCCCCGCTCAGCCCGGCCGCGCCGCCGCCCACGACCACCACGTCGTACGTCTCACGCACGGAACTCTCCCTCCGTCGTCGGCGGATCCCACGCCCGCCGCCGACCCGACTGTCCGCCGGGAGCGACGCGAGCGGCAAACATCGTTGCCGGAACGGCAAAACTCGGGTGCGGTCGGGCCGAGCCCGCCGCCCGACGTCGGCGGTGCGACCGGGCCGGCAGCGCGGGGGGCGCCCGGCCCGCGCCCCCACGGCGGCGACGGCAGCGGGGAGACTGGGCCGATGCTGCGCGCACCGGCCACCCCGACCCTGCCGGAACTGTCGTTGCGTCCCTGGCGCGACGACGACGCCGACGCCCTGGTGGCGGCGTACCGGGACCCCGTGCTGCTGCGCTGGACCCGGGCGCCGGTGACCACGACCGCCGAGGCGCGCCGCTTCGTGGCCGCGGCTCGACGCGACTGGGACGACGGGTGCCGGTTCAGCTTCGCCGTGATCGAGCCGCACCCCGCCGGCGAGACCCTGGTCGCCCAGGTGGTGCTCAAGAACGCCGCCGCGGGGCGCGGGGACGCCGAGGTCGGCTACTGGACGGCCGCGCCCGCCCGGGGCCGGGGCATCGCCCCGCACGCCCTGGACGCGGTCACCGGCTGGGCGTTCGCCCGGTTCGCCGGCCTGCGGCGGCTGGAACTGATGCACCAGATCGACAACCCGGCGTCCTGCCGGGTCGCCGAGAAGGCCGGCTACCGCTTCCAGGAGGTGCTGGCGGCCCGCCCGCCGTTTCCCCGCGACGGCCACCGGCACGCCCGCTGGGCCTGACCGCCGGGAATGCCCGGCACCGCCACCGCGCTGTCCCTTCCGGCGGCCCCGACAGCGGGGGCCGCGTTACCGTGGGCCGGGGAGGTGTCGGCGGGTGGACAACTGGGAAGCGACGGTCGAGGCGCGGATCCGCGCGGCCCAGGAGCAGGGCGAGTTCGACAACCTGCCCGGCGCGGGCAAGCCGATCCCCGGCCGTGGCGAGCCGTACGACGAGTCGTGGTGGATCAAGAGCTTCCTGGAACGGGAGAAGCTCCCGACGGACCTGCTGCTGCCGACCCCGCTGCAACTGCGCCGCCGCGTCGAGCAGGTGCCCGACGAGGTGCGCGACCTGCCCACCGAGGAGTCGGTGCGCGCCTTCGTCGCCGACCTGAACGCCGCGATCATCTCCTGGCTGCGCATGCCCACCGGTCCGCGGGTCACCGTGCGGCCGGTCAACGCCGACGACGTCGTACGCCGCTGGCGAGCCGAGCGGCATCCCGCCGCCGCGCCGGCACCGGAGCCCGCGCCACCCGCCCCGCCGCGCGGCAGACCCCGTCGGGCCTGGCGCCTGCCCTGGCGCCGCCGGGCGGCGTAGCCCGCGTCACGCCACCGCGGCCCGCCACGACCACGAGGTGCGCCGCGGCCGGCCGGGCAGCTCGCCGCGGCCGGTCAGCCACCGCAGCACCTGCGGCGCCGGCCCGGCGGGGGCGTCCGGGAAGAGCCGACGCACGACGCCGGCGCTGAGCCGCTCCGGCGGCTGCCACGGCACGCCGAGACCACGGGCGATGTCGTCGGTGTGCAGCAGCGTCTCCGCCACCCCCATCGCGGCGAAGCCCGCCGGGTCGCACGGGCCGAAGTGCCAGGCTCGCGTCTGCGGCGCGGCGGCGTCGACCGCCACCCGCAGCAGCCCACCGCAGGCGGCGACGACCCGCAGCACCTCGGCCGGCCCGGCGGCGGGGGAGACGACCAGGTCGAACGGCAGGTATGCCGCATCGGGTCGCCCGGCGACCTGACCGGCGTACGCCAGCAGGTCGTGCGCCACGTGCGCGGCGGTGGTCCAGCAGCTCCACTCCAACCCGCCGGCGGGCACGCTCCAGTCCCGTCCGGTGTGCGGGCCGAGGACGGCGGTCATCTCGGCCACCGCGCGGTCCACGTCGGCGCCGGTCAGTTCGATCATCCCCCGACCGTGCCAGCGTCCCACCGCCGGCGCAACCGAACATCGTTGCCCTCGGCCGCCGCGGGCCGCTAGGGTCGGACCCGTGACTGCCGGGTCGGCCATGGGCCACGAGCGGACAGGGCACCCGGCCATCCGGTGAGCCGGGGGCGGGCCCGCGGCCCGCCGATGCGCCACATCTTCCGGTGTCGACGTCGCGTCCACCGCCTCGCGCGCCCCTCCCACCGTCCACGCCGGCGCGACTCCACCTTCGCCGCCACCGGTCGCCGGACGGGCGATCCACCGTGGCCCCACTCCTCCTGCACAGCAGAAAGCAGAGCATGCCCAACGACTTCAACCAGCAGATCATCGACGAGTTCCGCGCCAACGCCGGCCGCGTCAGCGGCCCCTTCGAGGGCGCCCGGCTCATCCTGCTCACCACCACCGGGGCCCGCTCCGGAGCCCCGCACACCACCCCGGTCGGCTACCTGCCCGACTCGGACCGCATCCTGGTCATCGCCTCCGCCGGAGGCGGCCCGAAGCACCCGGACTGGTACCACAACCTGCGCGCCGACCCGCTCGCCACCGTGGAGGACGGCGTCTTCACCTACCAGGCGCGCGCGGAGGTGCTGACCGGGGACGAACGCGACGCGGTCTTCGCCCGGGCCGTGGAGGCCGACCCGGGCTGGGCCGCGTACCAGGCGAAGACGTCGCGGGTGATCCCGGTGCTGGCGTTGCGCCAGGTGGCGGGCGGGCCGCCGAACGCGTCGTCCTGGGGCGCGGCGCTCAAACTGGTCCACGACGCGTTCCGGCGGGAACTCGCGCTGATCCGCGACGAGGTCGACCGCTCCGGCCCGGGCCTGGGCGCGCAGCTGCGGGTGAACTGCCTGACCGTCTGCCAGGGCCTGCACCACCACCACACCAACGAGGACGACGGCATGTTCGCCGCCCTCGACGGGCAACGCCCCGACCTCGCCCCGACCCTGGCGCGGCTGCGCGAGGAACACCAACGGATCGCGGCGCTCGTCGCACGCCTCCAGCAGGTCGTCGGCGCCCCCGACGCCGACCCGGCCGGGGTCCGCCGGGAGGTCGCGCGGCTCACCGTCGAGCTGGAGGCCCATCTGGCGTACGAGGAGGAGCAGCTCATCCCCGTCCTCGACGCGACCGGCTAGCGGCCACCCGTGGTGCGCGCGCCCCCGGCGGCATCGCCCGCCGCCGGGGGCGCGCGGTCGTTGCGGCGCGCGGCCGGTTGCGCCCCGAGTTGAGGGTTAGCGCTTGCAAACATGGACAAACGGCACGCATGTCTCAATAAGCATTTCAATGAAAAACTTGAGGCATGGACGTCGACGACATGAAGCGCCACATCTGCCGGACCTTCGCCGGAGTGACCGCACCCGAGGCGGGCGGGGACACCTTCTTCCTCTACGACCCGCAACGGGACCTGCCGGCCGAGCGGCAGTTGCCGTTCGCGACGATCGTGACCGGCGACCACTACGACACCGTCTCCGCGTTGAGCCGGCCGGGCTTCTGGCGGCTCAACATCGGATTGACCCGGTCCGGGTACGCGGCCCTGTTCGGGGCCCCGTCAACACGGGGCGAGCACGGCGAGACGGACGCGCGCGTTGACCACGCGGCGACGGACGTCGTGCTGCCGCATCCGGTCTACGCGGCGCAACACTGGGTGTGCGTGGTGAACCCCGGCGAGGCGACCCTGGGCACGGTGCGCGCGCTGCTGGCCGACGCGTACGACTTCGCGGTCCGCAAGCACGCCAACCACCGGGCCCGCCGCACCCCGTCCTGAGCGGACGGTCTCCGGGCCGGTCGGCGCGTTCCACCTCGGGTGTCGCACCGCGGGGTTAGCTTCGGCGGGTCGGCCCTTGAGGGCCAACGGCAGTGGATCCGGCGCTAAGCCGTAATTGCCTGGTCGGCGGGTTGTAGTGCCCGGTAGAGGGTGGAGCGGCCGACGCCGAGTCTGCGTGGTCTACCGACTCGTGCCGACGGGGTGAGCCAGCACGCGGCGGGGGTAGTGTCCGAACCGACGATCGATCGGCGAGCAGGCACGGTGAGCAGCAGTGACGATGACACTCGCATTCTGTCCAGACACGACCGCCGCGGACTGGCTCGTCCGGTCTGGCACGCCGGCCACCCAGTTGATGACCTTCGGCCCGGCGGGCTTCGAGGCGTTCGGCCGGCTCCGTTTCATCCCTGATCCTGTCGCGCCCGGTCAGGACGAGGCGGACGTCGACGTTCCCGCCGGGCATCCGTCGGACATCACCCAGGCACGTCGGGCGCTGCGCCTGCTCGCGCGGTTCACCTCCACCCCGCAGGACTGCTACTTCTGCGTGTGGGAGGGGTATTCGGATATCCCGCTGCCACCGGACGTGCGGCACGGCCCACTCGTCGAGATCCCCCACCGCCGGTACGCGCTGCTGCGCGGCGCGCTGCACGACGTCGACGCCTGGGAAGCCGACCTCGGTGGCGGTCGGCCGATCGCTCCGCCGGCCTTCGTCTGGCCGGCCGACCGCCGCTGGTGTTTCGCCAGCGACGTCGACCCGCACTGGGCCGGGATCGGCGCCGAACAGGCCGCCATCGACGCGCTCATCGGTGATTCACAGTTGGACGTCGTCCCGGCCCACCCGGCAGATGAACAACCTCAGTACCGCTGAGCCGTGTGGAGCCCGACTCGCGATACAGCGCCAGGGGCGTAACCCGGATCGCCCGCTGCGGGATGCCCCGGCGAGGCACCGCGAGTGGGGTGTCCAGTGGAGACGGTCGGCGGGGTAGTCCGCGTCGACCACCCCGCCGTCGCTGCCACCCGGCTCGGCCACGACGCCGGCGGCACGGGGGCCGGTACGCCTGGCCGACATGACGCCGGCTAGCGCAACAGCCCGCGCTCATCGACGAGACGAGTCGGATTCCCCGTGAAGACGTCCACCGTCGTCCGCCCGTACGCCAGATTCAGGGTGTCCAGTCGATAGCTCCAGGCCCCACCTCGGGCCATCGGCCATGAGAAGCGGTAGTTGGCCTGCCAACGCACCCACTCGCCACGCCTCAACCACACGGCCGGTGGCCGGCGCCACCGGCGAGGCATACCCCAGGGTGTCACCACCAGCTCCACGCGCAGCCGGCCGTCGATCTCCTTCAACAGCACGTCGGCCCGGTCCGGCTGCCCGTCCCGTGACGACTCCCGCGGCTCGAATCCGCGCCCTCGTCCATCAACACCTCGTGGACGGCGGGGCACCTGAGCGTCGGCAGGACGAAACCCACCGGCGCCGCGTTCCGGAGCGCCGCCGGTGGCCCACCCCGGGACCGCTTGGTCCACGACGTCCGCACCCACTGCGCCGTGACATCCACAAACCGATCATGGTAATCGTCGGGCTGGTCGCCGATGGCTGCCACGTCGGGCCGCCGAGGCGCTCCCGGACGTCCGGTCGCCACCTGGACCGTCGACGACCTGTCGACGGTCACGCCACCGGCCACCACGTCTGCCCCGCAGGGACGTCCCTGACGAACACGATCCCGTCATTGCTTGCCAGGTGGGCCGGGTCGAGCGGGGAGTAGCCGAACCAGGGGGACACACGGGGAGCGGGCGTCACGTCGCCGAGGGCGACGGCCAGCCGGCGGGTGTCGACGACGTATCGGTCCTCCGGGAGCGCGTACAGGTGCCCTTCGATGGTGTCCGGGGGTGGGGTCTCCACACCGTGGTGGCGGATCGTGCCGAGGGCCGTGGCCAGGAAGGCGTACCCGTCGCCCAGTCGGGCGCTGACGATCGCCCCGGCGCTCCACCATTGCACCGGCAGGCCGCCCATCCGCATCCCGCTCTTGTTCCGCTGCAGATGCCCGTTGTGGGCGTACGCCAGCGCCGGGCCCCGCTCGGCGATGGCGAGCAGGTTGGCGGCCATCATCGAAGCCCGCGCGCCCAGCAACCGCGCCATGCGGCTCGGTGACGGGTCGGCCATCCAAAAGTGGTACCGCAGCAGGCCGGTGGCGGTACGACCGTACATGCGTGCCCGGTCCCAGTCTCCCGGTGCGGATGCCGCGACCAGGTGTGGCGTCTGCGCGTCGAGCAGGGCTACCAGGTCGTCGGCGAGCAGCCGCAACTGTTTGGCCTCGGGCGTCTGCCCCACGGACCGGGACGGGTCCATCATCGCGGCGGGATTGGTCCACCGGTCGTCGGTGCCGAGCAGGCGGTCGAGCGTTTCGGGGGTGCAGGGGAGCAGGTCGGCGTCCACCCGGGCGGTGAGGTAGGCGTGGAGTGCGGTGAGGGCCTGCCGGGGGCTCGCGGCGCCGGTGATCTCCAGCGGGCCGTCGAAACCGGCGAAGCGCAGCCGCTCGGACGCGGGCCGGCCGTCGTTGTACGCGCGCATCCAGCGCACCAGCTCGCGGTTGGCTGCGGACGCGCCGAACCCGTGGCTGAAGCCGCGCTCCATGGCCTCGTCGAGGGTGCCCGTGCCCGACGTGACGTAGTCGTCCACGACCAGGCCCGTCAGGCAGTCGCTCTCGATCGCGATCGTCCGGTAGCCCTCCTGCTCGACGAGGTGCCGGAAGAGATCGTTTCGCACGTCGAGCAGAACGTCCTCGCCGTGGGTGGGCTCGCCCAAGGCGAGCAGCCGCGGCCGAGCCGACAGCAGCCCCATGACAGAGGCAGCGTCAACGACATGAGCGGTGTCTTCGATACCGGTGGTCATACCCCTAAACGGTATCGTTGAACCGACGGTTGAAAGTTATGCGCGAAATCGGCAGGGAAGTGCGGCGAAACCTTCAAAACAGCGGACAGCTCAGGCCGGTCGACCTGGCGCGCCGGCACGGTCTGTCCACCCAGGCGATCAGGAACTACGAGGCGGCCGGCATCCTTCCGGACGCCGAACGCACCCCGCACGGCTACCGCACCTACACCCCGCTGCACGCGTACGCCCTGCGCGCTTTCCTCGCCCTCGTGGCCGGGCACGGCCACCAGACGGCCGCGGCGGTCATGCAGGCGATCAACCGGGACGCGACCGAGGACGCGCTGCGGCTCATCGACGAGAGTCACGCCCAGCTTCTCGACGACCGCCACACCCTCCAGGCCGTCGAAGCCGCGCTTCACGACCTCAGTCCCGTGCCCCACGAACGCGGCGACACGTTCGTCGGCCCCCTGGCGAGCAGGCTCGGCATACGCCCAGCCACCCTGCGCAAATGGGAACGCGCCGGCCTGGTCCAACCGCGCCGCGACCCGCAGACGGGCTACCGGGTCTACAGTGCGGCCGACGTGCGTGACGCCCTACTCATCCACCAGCTCAGACGGGGCGGCTACCTGCTGGAGCAGATCGCCCCGCTGATCGTCCAGGTCCGCTCCGCCGGAGGCGTGGCACCCCTTGAATCGATGCTGCGCGACTGGAATGCCCGCCTCTCAGCCCGCAGCCGCGCCATGCTCACCGGTGCCGCGGCACTGGACGCCTACCTCGGCTGCCGGCCGGACCCCGCCCGGGGGCAGGCCGATCTGCGACCAGTTGCGGATCGTTGAGGCGGGTGGCCGTGGAGATCGGCCGGATCAAAGGATCTGCGCCCGCAGGGCACCTCGTGGCCCGGCCGCCGCTTCGCGCGCCGGTTCGGTGGGGATCCCGGCTACCCCAACTGGTGGCGGCGGCGGGTCAGGTAGGCGGTCTCGGCGGTGTTGCCCGCCAGCTCGATGGCTTTGTCGTAGGCCGCGCGCGACTCCTGGCCGCGGCCCAGCCGGCGCAGCAGGTCGGCGCGGGTGGCGTGGTAGGCGTGATATCCGGCCAACCTGTGCTCGAGGCGGTCGACGGCCGCGAGTGCCACGTCCGGGCCGTCGAGCTCGGCGACCGCGATGGCGCGGTTGAGGGTGATGATCGGGGAGGGGTCGAGGCGGACGAGCTGGTCGTAGAGGGCGAGGACCTGTGACCAGTCGGTGTCGCGGATGTCGTGGGCGGAGGTGTGCACGGCGTTGACCGCGGCGAGGATCTGGTAGCGACCCGGAGCCACCCCGGCAGCGGCAGCGGCGAGGCGTTCGCGCACCAGCCGGTGGCCCTCGGCGATCAGCGCCTTGTCCCAGGCGCCACGGTCCTGCTCGTCGAGCGCGACCAGTTCGCCGCTGGCCGAGACCCGGGCGGTGCGGCGGGCCTCGGTGAGGAGCATCAGCGCCAGGAGCCCGGCCACCTCACCGTCGTCCGGAAGGAGGGCACGGATCAGGCGAGTGAGCCGGATCGCCTCGGCGGTCAGGTCGTGCCGTACCGGATCGGTGTCGGAGCCGGTCGCCAGGTAGCCCTCGTTGAAGACGAGAAAGAGGACGGCGAGCACGCCGGAGACGCGGGCCGGAAGATCCTCGGCGGACGGCACCCGATAGGGGATGCGCGCCGCCTTGATCTTTGCTTTCGCGCGGGTGATCCGCTGCCCCATGGCACTCTCGGCCACCAGGAAGGCGCGGGCGATCTCGGGCACGGTCAGACCGCCGACCATGCGCAGCGTCAACGCCACGCGGGCTTCCATCGCCAGCGCCGGGTGACAGCAGGTGAAGATCAGTCGCAGCCGGTCGTCGTCGATGGCGCCGAGAGGCTCGGGTGGGGTGTTGTCGTACACCATCTGAGCCTCCTTGTGCTTGTCGTCGCGCTTGTTCTCGCGCCGGATCCGGTCGATGGCCTTGCGAACGGCGGTGGTGGTCAGCCAGGCGCCGGGGTTGGGCGGCACGCCGTCGGCCGGCCACCGCACCACGGCGGTCGTGAACGCCTCGGCCGCTGCCTCCTCGGCGACGTCGAGGTCACCGAAGCGCCTGGTCAGGGCGGCGACCATCCGGGCCCACTCGTCGTGGTGGGCCCGGATGATCGCCTCCTCGACGTCGCTCACCGGAACGGCCGCACCTCGATCTTCCGATCGCAGATTTTCGACGCCTCGGCGGCGAGCTTGAGCGCCACATCCAGATCGGGGGCCTCCCACACCCAGACGCCGGCGAGGTACTCCTTCGACTCCACGAAAGGCCCGTCGCTGAACACCGCCTGCTCGCCCCGGTTGTCGATGACCGTGGCCGCGTCGGTGTCCGCGAGTCCGCCCGCGAAGACCCAGTAGCCCTCGGCGATCAGTCGTTCGTTGAACGCGCTGATGGCAGGCTGTCTGTCCGTGCTGCCGGGATTGCTCTTGTCATCGATCACGGAAACCAGGTACTGCATCTGAAGATCATCTCCTGTCAACAACGCGTGGTTCGGTGGTCAGGGACTTCAGGCCGTTGCATACCGCGGGCGCCCGGCCGGCCGGTAGACCTGGATCGTCACGCCCTTCGAGTCGACCCGCGACTCGATCAGGTCGAGCGCAAGATCCGGACCGGTCTCCGCGAACAGTCTCGCGCCCTGGCCGAGGATCACCGGGATCGCGATCAGAGTCATCTCGTCGACCAGGTCGTTCTCCAGCAGCCACCGGGTCAGGGCGCCGCTGCCGTGCACCTGCAGTTCACCCCCGGGCTTGGCCTTCAGCTCACTGATGGCCGCCGTGGGGTCACCGCGGAGAACGGTCGTGTCCTCCCAACGCGGCGCGGTGAGCGTGGTCGAGGCAACGTATTTGGGGGCCTCGTTCATGGCCACGCCGATGGGATGTGCGCGCATCTGGTCGATTGATCCCCAGGAGCCGGCGAACAACTCGTAGGTGCGCCGGCCGAACAGGAACGCCTCGGCGCGCTGGTAGGTCTGCGTGATGTACGTCCTGGTCTCGTCGTCACCCTTCCCCCGGGCCCATCCGCCGCGCTCGAATCCGTTCCTGCGGTCATCCGACGCGGCGCCGTTTCCCTGCATCACTCCATCGAGGGTGACCTGGGTCATGGTCGTCAGCTTCATGATCGCGGTTCCTCACCTCGGCGCCGCCCCTTGCGGGCGGCCTCACCCCTGCTACGAACACCACTGCCCCGATCCGACACCGCCACCCGGATTTCTTCTGAGGAACTTTCCGGGACGCCGGTCGTCAGCGATCCGGCAGCACGACATGGCGACCGGCTCCACTTCGTCAAGCGCGCCCAGTGCCGACAAGCTCTTGGACCAGGTCGACCGCGAAGATCCTGACCAGTGGTCGTGGGGCGTCGAACGGCTCGGGCGCGAGGGCGGCCTCGTCGGTGGCGTAGCCGCCGAAGGATGCGGGGGTCAGGCCGAGCACGGCGTCGGCTTCGATGGAGACGCCGTTGTTGATGAGTTCGGTGGCGTGGGCGTGGCGGAGTTGGTGGATGTCGATCCCGACACCGTCCTGCTCGCAGCAGCCGGGCCAGCGGTGGTGGCGGCGTCGTAGGAAGGCGCCCTCCACCGGTGGTGTTTCCGTTGAGCCTTTTTCATCCTGCGTAGTGGTTGGCTTCGACGTGGTATAGGACGAGGATGGCCTGCACGATCGTGGTCGCCTGCCGTGGGCAACAGCGCAGCTTGGCCAGGCTCTTCCAGGTCTTGAGAGTGGCGATCGCCCGTTCGCCGCGGGCGCGGATCTTCGCGTGGGCGCGGTTCACGGCCGTCTGTCGGCGTGACAGCTTGGGCCGGTAGTGGTGCCGCTTGAACGGAGTGTGCACGCTGCCGCGGGCACCTTGATAGCCCTTATCGGCGAAGGTCATCACGTCGACTCTGGTCAGCGCCTCGATGATGCCGTGGGTTCGGGCTGCGGTCAGGTCATGGACCGAGCCGGGCAGAGCCGGCGAGGCCCAGACGAGGCGGCCAGCCGCGTCGGCGATGACCTGCACGTTCACGCCGTGCCGCTTGTGTTTTCCGGAGTAGTACGGTTTCTGGTCGGCGACCCGGTCGATCGGGATCAGGGTGCCGTCCAGGATCGCGTACGCCAGTCGGCGGATCCGGTCCATGGCGGTGTCCAGCTCGTCGGCGGCCGTCGCGAGCAGGGCTACAGCTTCCTGTACGTACCGCCATGCGGTGCTCACGCCGATCTCGAACCCGGCAGCGAGGCGGGTGTAGGTGTCACCGTTGCGCAGGTGAGCCAGGGCGAGCAGTGCCTGCCGTCCCGCGTCGAGGCGCCGCCATCTGGATCGCCGCTGGTTGCGGTGGCTGCGGATACGGTCAGCGAGGTGGTTCAGGGTCCGGCTGGACAACGAGATCGTGGACGGGTAAGACAGCACAGGCGAGGCTCCCGTGTTAGGGCATCGGGTTTTGGTCGATTTGCTGTCTTACCTGGAGCCTCGCCCTCATCGAACCATGGCCCCCGCCTACCCGCGCTGACCTGCAAGATCAGGTTGAAAAAGGCTCGTTGATGCTGCGACGGAGCAGTTCGCCGGGGGTGTAGCCGGTGCGGGCGCGTCGACCTCGGGGAGACCCCTACCGCCAGCGCGGTCCGGGAGATCGCCGAGGAACTGGGCGTCCGGCTCTTCGACCGATCGGACTGGTCGGTGGGGTGAGATGACGCTTCGTGGTGACCGCTGGGGTGCGGGCGGAGGGGGAGGTGCGTCGAGTTTATCGGCAGGCAACGATGACGAGTTGTGGCCCGGACTGGTCGACGCGGTGCCGGAGGTCTTCTCCGCCTATGTCGACGAACCGGCGTTCAGCTTCGAGGGCATGCTGGAAGCGACGGTCTGTCTGTGGCGGCAGCACGGTGAGGAGCAGTGGCATGCCGGAGAGATCGACTTCCCTGACGGTGATGACCCGGACGGTGCCAACCGTCTGTTCAGGGTGCTGGTAGAGGGCACCCCGGCGGCGTACCAACGCTTCGCCGAGGACTACTACGAGACGGCCGTCGATCTGGAGGCAGTCGGCGAGATTTTTGCTGTGTGCCCGCTGACCGACGAGCTGGTGCGCCGCTTGAATGCTGATCTCGTGGTGGCCGATCTTGCCGAGGATCTCGCTGAGATTGGCTACCCGTCCCGGCCGGTGTAGTGGTTCCAGGTGCCACCGGCAGAGGCGTAGTGGCGTTGCGTGCTGGTGTGGTGGAACCGAGGGCTTGGGCGACGACCGGTGCCGGGGCTTGGAGTATGAGTTGGCGCAGGGCGGCGAGGCGGCTGGGGGACGGTCGGGACGCCGAGGTCGCGGATGAGCGGGGCGATCGTGCGGGTGGTCAGGGCGCGGCGGCCGGGGAAGAGCCAGCGGGCGTCGCGGGGCGGCTGTGGTCGCACTACACCCCGGTCGACACCGATCGGCCCACGGACGTGAAAGCGTCGTTGCCGAGCTGCTGGAGCGCATGGGCCGCGTGGACGAGGCCGTGGAGCTACTGCTGTCGGGCTAGGACCTCTTATAAAGGGTGAACGTACACCGCCGTAAAGTCACACCGCCATTCCGTGTTATGGCCCGAATCTGACACGATATTTGTGAGGCGTGCCGCTGACCAAGTCGGAGGTGTGGAGATGCTGGAAATGTTCTCCAAACGGAAGGAAGCCCTCAACCCGCAGTTCGCCCCCAAATTTTACAAAGTGCCCGAGGAGCCACGGGGTGTCCTCGGGCTCGTTAGTGGACATCGCGAATCGGGCGTCCGTGCCTATTTCCACCGCTTGGTTGGGAGCGAGCCTGATGGGGCCGTCAGGGAATGTGAAAAGGTCCTTGCGCGTCAGGGGAGCGGATTCAACGTCGTATGTGACGCCCCACAGGCCGCCGGACACTTCATAAGCTTCGTCGTCGCCGTTGAAGTCCTCGCGGCGAATCCTCACCAGCGCAACCTCTATCATTTTACCCATACCGATCCCTCCTCGCCCAGAATGCGCTACTTGCGCTGGTGGGTTTGTTGCCAACGTGCGACGTGCCTGAAGTTCTCCCCGCCTCCGGCGGCCTTCGTTCTTCCCTTCTGAGCAAATTTGGTTCGCGCGCAACCATATCTGCCCCACGGTCAAACTTATCCGCTATTCGCGCAGTTTGGTCGCTACGCAACTCATTTATACATGGCGGGATAGTCCGATGTGCTCAAAACGCGAAAATGGATCGGCAGCGGGTGGACTGTCTATCGCGGTGTGCCACGGCAAGGCGGTCGTTCTCGCCCAAGCGCCAAGTCCCTGACCACATCATCGAGACCACCGAGGTCGCCGCACTGCCGAACCAGATCAACGACCTCACCGTCACAGTGATCGCCGGCATCGAGGCGCTCCAGGCGTCCGCTGACTGCAGCCGCGGCCGTCGGCCGGCGCCGGCCGCACGCTGGCACGCTCGCCGCGCCGAGAGTGCAGCCGGCCCTCCCGGCTGGCTGCGACTCGGTCACCAGCAGAGCCAGATGACGGCTGACGCTTGGGGCCCAGTCGTAGATTTCGGTCCGAAATCAACGGCAACGCTGGTCAGCCGGTGGCGGCACGAGCCGCAGCGCCGCTCCCGTGGTACCGCTCTGACCAGCGTTGCCGTTGATTTTTCGCTGATTTCTACATCCGCCGCGTATTCGATTTGATGCGAATACGCGACGGTTTGCATGTGCGGTGGAGCCACGTTGAGGCCGGCGGGACGACGTGGGCACCGACGTTCGGGCATGCCGGAGACATCACGCTAGGCCCGTCTACCTGCCGATGTCTATCGGGGTCCACGTACCAGCGTTGACCTGCTGGTTTGACAAGGCAGTCGCATTGGATGCGAAGATCTCGCATCTGATGCGAGTGGTTGGACGCTACCGTCGGTGGGTTCTGAACGCGGTACGCCCGGCGCTGCGGCGCTGCACCTGGTTGACGGGGTCCGGCTGCTGCGCCCCGATGAGCAGGTGTTCACCGCGATGCTCGACGGCTGGCGCAACCAGCAGTTGGCGCGGAACCTGTCGTTCGGCACGGTGGAGAACCGGCAGCGCGTCGTGCGGGCGTTCGCCGACCATGCCCAAGCGTTGCCGTGGCGGTGGACCCCGCAGCCGGTCGACGAGTGGTGCACCGACCTGCGGGCCGTGCGCCGGCTGCGCCGGTCCACCTTGCGCGGCTACCAGGAGGCGGTCCGGCTCTTCTGCGCGTACCTGACCGACCCCGCCTAAGGCTGGGTCGACGAGTGCGAGAAGCGGTTCGGCACCTATCCGGTGCAGGTGGTCCACGAGTGGGACGCCGCAGTCCACGTCGCCGCCGCCGAGGGCGATCCGGCCAAGCGCGGGTTCACGCTCGATGAGCTGCAGACGCTGCTGGACCACGCCGACGAGCAGGTGAGTCGGATCCGGGCGGCGGGGCGTAAGGGCTGGCTGCCGGCCTTCCGTGACGCCACCCTGTTCAAGGTCGCCTATGCGTACGGGCTGCGGCGCAACGAGACCCGGATGCTGGATGTGGCCGACTTCGGCCGCAATCCGCACGCCGATGAGTTCGGCAACTACGGTGTGCTCTACGTGCGTCATGGCAAGGCGATGAAGGGTTCGGCGCCGAAGCGGCGCAGCGTGCTGGCCGTCTGGGACTGGGTGCCCGAGATTCTCGTCGAGTGGGTCGACGACATCCGGCCGATGCTGGCCATCGAGGGCAACCCGGCGTTGTGGCCCTCGGAACGGGCGACGCTGGTCGGCCTGGCGCAGATCAACGCGCGCCTGTCGGCCTACCGCGACGCCTTGGGCCTGGACGCCGGGCTGGACTTCCACTCGTTGCGCCGCTCGTATGTCACGCACCTGATCGAGGCCGGCTGGGATCCGCTGTTCGTGCAGCAGCAGGTCGGCCACGAGCACGCCTCCACCACGGCGATCTACACCTGCGTGTCGTCGGACTTCCGCACCCGCACGCTGCGGCAGGCTCTCGACGCGACCATGGACGCGGCACTACGACCGGCCCGGAGGGCGAGATGAGCATGAAACGGCAGGTCAGCTACCGATGGAGGCTGCGGGAGATGATGGCCACCCACGGTGTGTTCACCGCCACCGAGCTGGTGCCGCTGCTGCACGAGCGCGGCATCGACCTGTCCGCCTCCCAGGTTCACCGGCTGGTCACCGGCACCCCGGAGCGGCTGTCGCTGCCGGTCCTGGCTGCGTTGTGCGACATCCTGGACGCCAGCCCCGCCGAGCTGATCGTCACCTCGGCGGCCAACGTCGCGCCGCGCAAGGCCGTCGCCGGCGACGCCCTGGCACCGGTGGACCTGGCCACGGTTCGGCCCCGGCGGGCGCGCGTGCGACCGGACTGATGGATCGCCCCTACGCCACCGCGGAGCAGTACGAACGCTGGTTCATCCGGGTCTGCGCCCGCTGCGGCCGGCGCGGCAGCTTCGCGGCCCGCTGGCCCGACGGGCACGTCTGCCGCACCTGCCACGACCGGGCGTTACGCACCCGCGGCCGCTGCCCCGGCTGCGGCCACGACCGCGTCCTGGCCGGGATCCGCACACCGGACCGGGCCACGATCTGCACCAGCTGCGCCGCGTTCTCCACCTCATACTCGTGCGCGGAGTGCGGGCAGGAAGGCAAGCTGCACGCCGGCCGCCGCTGCACCCGGTGCATGTTCGCCAGCCGCATCGTCGAGCTGCTCGACGATGGCTCGGGCAGATCCGGCCGGACCTGGTTTCTTGGCCGAGCTGCTGACCAGGATGGACAACCCGCTCACCGGACTGAGCTGGATCTCGCCGCGGCACGGCCGCACCGCGCCGGCCGCGGACATGCTGCAGGGCCTGGCCCGCGGCGACATCGAACTCACCCACGAGGCGTTCCACCGCCTACAGCCATGGCGGGCGGCCGCCCACCTGCGGGAACTGCTCATGCAGCGCGCCCATGGTCGACAAGCAGGTGCTGCTGTTCGAGCGGTGGCTACTTGAGCACCTGGACAGCATCGTTGACGCCGGGCAGCGCCGGCTGCTGCACCAGTACATCACCTGGCACAGCCTTCCCTGGCTACGCCGCCGCGCCGAACGCGGGCCCGTCAGCGGCCGCACCCGCTCTGAACTGGCCAACAGGTCCTATGCGCCGGAGACTTCCTCGCCTGGATCCAAACGCACGAGCTCGCCCTCGCCCGGCTCCAGCAGGCCGACCTCGATCGCTGGCTCGTCGACCATGGGCCGCACCAGCGGCAGAGCCTCAAACCGTTCCTGGCCTGGGCTGCCCGCGCCGGACACATGCCGCGGCTCAGGGTCCCCACGCACCGGCCCGGCCAACAGACCCCGATCACCCAGCACCGGCGCATCACGCTGCTGCGCAAGCTGATCACCGACGACGCCGGTGGGCTGCGCACCCGCGTCGCTGCGATCCTCGTCCTGCTCTACGCCAACCGCTTGGCCGCATCCTGCGCTTGACCATCGACGACATCCACACCGACGGGCCCGACGTACTCCTGTGCCTCGGCGACCCGCCGATCCCGGTCCCCGAACCCGTCGCCGAGCTGCTCCTGGCCCTGCGCGACCAGCGGACCAACATGCGCACCGCCACCAACCGCGAAGCTCGCTGGCTGTTTCCCGGCCGCCGCGCCGGCCAACCGCTGACCACGGAGGCGATCGCCCCACACATCCGCGCCCTCGGCGTCCCTACCGTCCCCGGCCGCCTGGCCGCACTCCGCCAACTCGTACTCCAAGCCCCGGCACCGGTCGTCGCCGAAGCCCTCGACTTCCACCACCACACCACCCACCGGCACCACGCCGCGGCAGGCGGCACCTGGAACCGCTACAGCCCGTTATGACGATCCACCTGGCGGCTCTATTCCAGAGTGGCTGCTCGCGGCTCTCCACGGCAGCGGCCAACCAACCCCTCATCACCGCTGGTGAGGCCGGTCAGCACGCACAGACATACTGATTTGGCCGATGTGCGGACGGGCGGATCTCATCGTCCGTTGCATGCCCGGGTTGGATACCAACGCCGACAGCAGAGGTCAAGTCCTGTCCGTCGTTGCCGCCGTCCGGGCGCGGACGGCGGGGCGGTCCACGCCGAGCTTGGTGAAGACGTCGGTCGCTGGATCGGTGCGATCGCGCTCCAGGAGTCCGGCCAGTAGGTGGGTTGCGGTGATCTGACGTGCGCCGGTGCGTTTGGCCACGGCGAGAGCCCGGGCGAGCGTGGCCTTCGCACCCGAGGTGAATGGCATCCGTTTCGACGCTACCGGGGTCGAGGCACGCTCGACGCCGCGGGCGTCGAGGCCAATCGCGGCAAGGGCTGCCTCATCCAGAGCTGCGAGCGCGGACCGCGCTGAGTCGACATCGACACCGAGTATCCGCGCCGCCTCAATGTCGTGGAGCACGCCGAGGAGCAGATGCTCCGTACCGACGCGCCGGTCGCCGTGCTGGCGCGCCTCCGCCGGTGCGTGTGTCACGACCGCGGCTCGGGCGCCGGCTGTGAATCGTTCGAACATGGCAACTCACTTCCCATGCTTGGTATGGGCTGATTGGCGCGAGACGCCGAGCGCGTCGCCGATCTGCTCCCAGGACCAGCCTTCAACCCGGGCGCGAGCTACCGCAGCGGCTTCGACCTGCTCGGCGAGCCGGTGCAGGGCACCGACAGCGCGGAGCAACACGGCGGGGTCTTGGGTACGCAGCCGGGCGCTCAGCTCTGACTCCTCCATGGCTGTCAGTTTGGATTGACAAGGACGTATTGTCAATCCAAACTGACAGCCCGCGATCATCTGGAGGACTGCATGACCAAGACCCCGTTCATCTGCGGCATCACCGCCGGCCCGCTGTTCGTGCTCAGCTTCCTGATCCAGGGCGCCACCCGGGACGGCTACGATCCCTTGCGTCACCCGGTCAGCTCCCTCGCCTTCGGCGACCACGGCTGGATGCAGACCGCTACGTTCCTTCTCGCGGGCGCGTTGACTGCCGTCTTCGCCGTCGGGCTCCGACAGAAACTGCGCCACGGACCCGGCCGATTGTGGGGCCCACTCCTGATCGGCATATGGGCGCTAGGCCTGGTCGGGGCCGGGGTATTCACCACGGACCCGGTCAGCGGGTACCCGCCCGGCAGCCCGGACCGATTGCCTGCCTACGGCAGCACCCACGCCGCCCTGCACGACGGCGTATCACTGGGCGCCTTCGTCGCAATCATGGCGGCTTGCCTTGTGTTCACCCGTCGGTTCATCGCCGACAGCCAGCGGGGCCGGGCGCTGCACTCGGGCATCACCGCCATCGTCGTCCTGGTCACGCTCGGACTGTCGAACGCTGCCTTCGCCCAATCCCAGAGCCTCGTCGCGTTCGGCGGCCTGTTTCAACGCATCATGATCGTCACCGCCTGGCTATGGCTGACCCTGCTCGCCCACGGCACCTACCACCGCGCTGAACGCCCAAGCGCCACCACCGCCGTCCGATAGCCCATCGCTCACCCATCTGGCACCCGGTAGTCGAACTGGAAGGCGACCCGCCCGTCATCGTCCGGATCTGCCGCTGACATGGCGCGCCAGTCGTCTCGACAGCATCACTGTCAGTCCGGCATCCAGGTCGGCCGCCGCATCGTCAGACCATGATCGTCGGCGGCAGATCTGGCCAACAGCACCAGGGCCGGCGCGACTCACCGTGATTGCTGGAGCGGGCATCAACGCGAACACAAGACAGTTGGATTACGCGACCCTGCCAGTCCCATGGGCCGACCCGGCCAGCAGACCCCAATCACCCAGCACCGCCGTCTCGCGCTGCTGCGCAAACTGATCACCGACGAGACCGGCGGACTGCGCACCCGCATGGCCGCGATCCTCGTCCTGCTCTACGCCCAACCCCTCAGCCGGAGGCTACGCCTGACCATCGACGACATCGACACCACCGGCCCCGACGTCCTGCTGCACCTCGGCGACCCGCCAACACTGGTCCCCGAACCTGTCGCCGCACTGCTGCTGGCCCTGCGCGACCAGCGGACCAACATGCGCACCGCCACCAACCACGACGCCCGCTGGCTGTTCCCCGGCCGCCGCGCCGGCCAACCCCTCACCCCCGGCACGATCGCGCCGCTCATCCGGGACCTCGGCGTCCCGACCGTCCCCGGCCGCCTCGCCGCGCTGCGCCAGCTCGTGCTCCAGGCCCCGGCACCAGTCGTCGCCCAAGCCCTCGGCTTCCACCACCACACCACTCAGCGGCACCACGCCGCCGCCGGCGGCACCTGGAACCGCTACGGAAAGATATGAGGCCGGCTAACGCAACAGCCCACGCTCATCGACGTGACGAGTCGGGCTGCCCATGAAGACATCCACCGCCGTCGGGCCACACGCCAGATTCAACGTGTCCAGTCGATAGCCCCATTCTCTGAGCCGGGAAGAGAAGCGGTAGTTCACCTGCCAACGCACCCACTCGCCGGGCTCCAGCCACACCGCCGGCGGCCGGCGCCACCGGCGAGGCATACCCCACGGCGTCACCACCAACTCCACCCGCAGCCGACCATCGCTCTCCTTCAACAGCACGTCGGCCCGGTCAGGCTGCCCGTCTCGGAACGACTCACGCGGCTCGAACCCGTGCGCCTCGTCCATCAACACCTCGTGGACAACAGGGCACCGGCGCAAAGGCAGGACGAAACCGACCGGCGCCGCATTCCGAACCGCCGCCGCTGGCCCACCCCGCGACCGCTTGGTCCACGACGTCCGCACCCACTGCACCACAACGTCCACGAACCGATCATGAGGAGCATCGCCCAGGCGAGCAAGCGACATCCTGGTGCATCACCGAAGGTGAGCATCGCTGCTCACCAAGATGCGAATACGCGATAGATCAATTACACGACCCTGTCAGTCATCCGCCGGCAATACGCCGGTCGGGCGACCAGTGGCTGGGGCTGTTCCAGGCCCGCAGGCCCGCCGGTAGCGACTGTTTCGGACCATCGATCATGCCGTCCCACATGCGTGGGGTGCGATCAGGTGTCACCGGGCGTGACGAGGCCGGTCTCATAGGCCAGGACGACCGCCTGCGCACGGTCGCGGAGGGCGAGTTTGGCGAAGATCCGCGCCACGTGGGTCTTGACCGTCGCCTCGCTCAGGGTCAGCGCCTGGGCCAGTTCGGTGTTGGAGAGACCGCGGCCGAGGAGCGTCAGCACTTCCAGTTCGCGCGGCGTCAACGCGGCGAGATCCCGGTGGACGGCGGGGGTCGGTCCGTCGCCGGCCGATCGGTCGGCGCTGGCGAAGCGCTGGACGAGCCGCCGGGTTATCGAGGGCGCGAGGAGGGCGTCGCCGGTGTCGACGAGGCGTACGGCGGCGGCGAGGTGATCGGCGGTGACGTCCTTGAGGAGGAAGCCGCTTGCGCCGATTGCCAGGGCGGCGTAGACGTATCGGTCGAGGTCGAACGTGGTGAGCATGAGCACCCGGCAGCGGGCGCCGTGCTCCAGGATGCGTCGGGTTGCCTCGAGCCCGTCCATCGTCGGCATGCGGATGTCCATGAGCACGACGTTGGGACGCAGCCGCTGCTCGGCCGCCACCGCCTCGGCGCCGTCAGCGGCCTCGCCGACCACGTCGATGCCGCGGGCGGTGAGGATCAGCCGGAAGCCGGTGCGTATCAGCTCCTGGTCGTCGGCGATGAGCACACGGGGCGAGGGCAAAGGTGCCGGCCCGGGCGGTCTGGCAGGGCCGGGCTGGGCCTTCACGGGTGCTCCACCGGGATGCGGGCGCGGACCCGGTACCCGCCGCCGAGCCGCCGGCGGGCGTCGAGATCGCCGCCGTAGACCGCAACGCGCTGTCGCAGCCCCAGCAATCCCCGCCCGGCGCCGTCTCCGCCGCGCGGTGCAGGCTGGTCGCCCGTCAGCACGCTGGGACCCCTGGTCAGCACCTCCACCCGCAGCGAGTGCTCGGCATAGCGGATCGTCACCTCCGCCTTCCCTCCAGCGCCGTGCTTCAGCGCGTTCGTCAGTGCCTCCTGCACGATCCGGTACGCGGTGACGTCGATCCCGGACGGCAGTGGCCGGCGCTCACCGGAGATCCGCACCTCTACCGGCAGGCCGGCGAACGCGATTCGGTCGATCAACGGGCTGAGCCTGCTCAGGCTGGGCTGCGGCGCCAGGTCGGCTCCGTCCGTGCCATCGTCGCCGTCCGCCGCGGGCGCCAGCAGGCCGAGCAGGTGCCGGAGCTCGGTCATCGTGGTCCGTCCGGCACCCTCCACTGCCGACAGCGCCGCTGCGGCATCGTCGGGCATGGTCGTGAGTACCTCGCGCGCGGCGGCGGCCTGCACGATCATGAGGCTCACGTTGTGGCTCACGATGTCGTGCAGCTCCCGGGCGATGCGGGCACGCTCGGCGTCGACCGCGGTACGGGCCGCGCCCTCCCGCTCCCGTTCAAGGAGCCAACCCCGCTCCTCCAGCGCCCGACGGTGCTCGCGCCGGGCCCGGACGAGTGCGACACCGAGCCATACCGCGGTCGCGCAGGCTGCGACGAGCGCGCCGACCAGCCACACCGCCCCCAATCCCACCCAAGGATCTTCGCAAACGCGGATCGGCACCACATCATCCCCGGTGTCCAGCCGGTACATCCCTGGGATGACAGCCCCGGCGGTTTACATCCCGGGACCGACGACCGGGCACCACCCGCGGCCATAGCGTGCTGCCATGACCACTGACACCTGCGTCGTGCGGCTGGACAACGTCCGCAAAGAGTACGGCGACACGACCGCCCTGGACGGCGTGTCGCTCGAGATCCGCACCGGTGAGGCGGTGGCGGTGATGGGCCCGTCGGGCTGCGGCAAGTCCACCATGCTGAACATGATCGCCGGGTTGGACCGGCCGACATCCGGGTCGGTGCGCGTCCACGACGAGGAGCTGAGCCGCCTGAACGAAACGAAGCTGGCGCTGTTCCGGCGGTACCGGATCGGCATGATCTTCCAGTTCTTCAACCTGCTCGACGACCTACCGGCGATAGACAACGTGGCGCTCGCCGCCCAGCTGACCGGTGCCAAGGCAGGCCCGGCACGCAAGCGGGCCATGGAACTGCTCGACGAACTCGGCATCGCCGACCGGCGCAACGCGTATCCGGCGGCCCTCAGTGGTGGCGAGCGCCAGCGCGTCGCGGTGGCCCGGGCCCTCATGAACCGCCCGGCACTGCTGCTCGCCGACGAGCCGACCGGTGCCCTGGACAGCCGCTCCGGCGAGCAGGTGATGGACCTGCTGCTGGACCTCAACCAGATCGGACAGACCTTGCTCATCGTCACCCACGACGAGCGGCTCGCGACGCGGTGCGCGAGCCGTGTGGTCGAACTGGCCGATGGCCGGATCACCCGCGAACGCAGTCTGGAACGCGCATGAGTGCCGTGTGGCGGGCCTCGCGGGCCGCGGTCCGGCGACGCCGGGTGCAGACGTTCGTCATCGGCCTGGTCGTCCTGCTCTCCACCATGACGATCGTCGTGGCGCTGGCGCTGCTCGAGGCGTCCTCGGCGCCGTTCGACCGCGCCTTCGCCAGGCAACAGGGACCACACGCGATCGCGGTGTACGACCCGGCCAAGGTCAACGACGCGCAGCTCACCGGCCAGCGAACCGGCGTGGCGGCCGCGGCGGGACCGTTCGGGCAGGTAACGCTCGACCTTACCGAGGGCGGCGGGCCCGGCCCACGGGGTCCGCTGACCGTCGCGGGACGCGCCGACCCGGGCGGCTCGGTGGACCGTCTCAGACTCTGGCAGGGGCGCTGGCCCACGGCCCCCGGCGAGATCGTCCTCAACCAGCCCGATCCCGGCGCCGACTCGAGGGGATTTCCGCCGGACAGCGGAGAGGTGACCCTCGGCGGCAAGCGGTACACCGTCGTCGGCCGGGCCCACAGTCTCAGCCAGACCGCCGACGCCTGGGTGTCACCGGAACAGATGACCGCCCTGCACCCCACGTCGGTTCAGATGCTCTACCGGTTCACCGGTGACGTGTCTACGAAGGCCGCGGTCGACGCCGACCTGGCCGCCGTCACGGCCGGCCTGCCGGCGGGCGCGCTGATCGCCGCGCAGCCGTACCTCGTCGTCAAGGAGAAGGTCGCCTCGGACATCGGCGTCTACGTGCCGTTCCTCGCCACGTTCGGCATGCTCGGACTGATCGTCGCGGTCGTCATCGTGAGCAACGTGGTCAGCGGCGCGGTCGTCTCCAGCTTCCGGCACATCGGGATCCTCAAGGCGCTCGGATTCACACCGCGCCAGGTTGTCGCCGTCTACCTGGTCATGGTGTCGGTACCCGCCCTCATCGGCTGTGTCCTTGGCACCGTCGCCGGCACCCTCGCCGCCCAGCCGCTGCTGAGCGACGGGTTCGAGGGCCTCGGACTCGACGTCGGCATCTACGTCGGCGTCTGGATCTGGGTCGCCGGGCTGGTCGGCGTGCCGGTACTCGTCGCCCTGGCGGCGTTCGTGCCCGCCGTCCGGGCACACCGACTGTCAGCCGCCGAGGCGATCAGCGCCGGCAGCTCCCCACGGGCCGGGCGTGGGACGCGGATCCAGCGCTGGCTCGCCGGTGTCCGGCTGTCGCGTCCGGTCACCCTCGGGCTGGGCCTGCCGTTCGCGCGACCGGGCCGGACCGCCTTCACCGTCGTCGCCGTCCTGCTCGGCGTGACCACCGTGACGTTCGCGACCGGGCTGGCCGACACGCTGACCCGGATCTCCACGATCGAAGACCGGGCCTCGGGACAGATCGGGGTTCGGCCGTCCGACGGCCGGACGCGGATCGCCCCTGAGGGTCAGCTGCCGCCCACGGGACCGCAGGCCACCACCAGTCGGACCGACGCCCAGGTCGAGCAATTGCTGCGCGGGCTGCCGGACGTCGCCCGGGTCACCCCCGTCTTCAGATTGTCGGTCCCCACCATCGGGCAGACCCAGCCGCTGATCGTCAACTTCGTCCGCGGTGACTACTCGTCGATGGGCTACCAGGACGAGCTCACCGCCGGACGCTGGATGACGCGGGTGCACGAGACAGTCGTGCCGTCGGAACTCATGCGTGAGCGCGGACTGAACGTCGGGGACAAGCTCACCCTGGAGCTTGGCGGACGGCGGACGGTGCTGACCGTGATCGGCGAGACGATGGACGGCGCGCCCGGACCGCCCGGCATGTTCGTGGACTGGCGCGTCCTCACCGAACTCGCGCCGGACCGCGCCGTCAAGCCACACGAGGTGTACTACCAGGTCCAGCTCAAGCGTGGCGGCGATGTCGCGGCGTACGTCGCCGCGGTCAAGGCGGCCGACCCGGCGATCGACGCGTGGGACACCTCCCAGCTCAGCGACTTCGCGGTGACCGTGATCGGCTTCTCGTCGGTGCTCTCGTTGCTGCTGTCCACCGTCGCGGCCCTCGGCGTGTTCAACACGGTCGTGCTCAACGTCCGGGAGCGCCGCCGCAGCCTCGGCATGCTCAAGTCGATCGGGATGACGCCACGCCAGGTCGTCACGATGGTGCTGACGTCGATGGCCGTCGTCGGCGCGGCCGGCGGTGTGCTCGGCATCCCCCTGGGGATCGTCGCGCACCGGTACATCGTGCCGGCCGCCGCCGACGCGGCCCGGATCGCCATCCCACACTCGGTGCTGGAGGTGTGGCAGGCACCGACGCTCGCGCTCATGGCCCTCGCCGGCGTCGTGATCGCGCTCCTCGGTGCACTGGTCCCGGCCCGCGGCGCGGCCCGGCTCACGATCGCCGAGGTGCTCCACAACGAGTGAGCTGTCGCCTCGGGGCCTCCGGACGCACGGATACCGCAGGCCCCGAGGCGACAGGGGCGAGAACAGGCAGGGCACTCTTCTGCCGCTGACGTGGCGCACCGATAGCTCAGTTGTCATCACCGTCGTTGAGTCACCCTCCGCTACCCGCCCGGCCGGCCATCCTCGTGGCCCGCAGATCGGCGCCAGCATCATGGAGTTGGCGTTACTCAACGTGACTGCCGGATCAGCCATGAACACGAATACGAGGCGGGTAAGGCGCCGATCCGCCGCTGCGCTGGGCCGACCCACGCGCGAAGCTGCTCGACCTCACGGACTGGAACGCGGTGCGCAGCGATGTCCTCGCCGGCCTCGGCCTGACCGCACCGCTCGAGCAGCACCTGGCCGAGTACACCGCGACGCTGGACGCCGGATGGCGGCAGCTGGCCCTGCGCATCGATGAAGCCGGCCCGGATGCCAGCGTCCGAGTGGTGCCCGATGGAGAAACAGGCCGGATCCGGCTGTCCGTGCAAAGGTTGGAGAAGCTGGGCGACCCTCCCTCGCTGATCGACCTGCGCAAGCGCGTCGCCGCGATGATGCCGGTCGTCGACCTGCCCGAACTGCTGATGGACGTGCACTCCTGGACCGCCATGCTCGACGCCTACACCCACGTCGGCGGGCTGGCCACCCGCATGGGCCAGCTCCCGGTGACCATGGCCGCGCTGCTGGTCGCCGACGCCTGCGACGTCGGCCTGGTCCCGGTGATCCACGCCGGCAACCAGCGCTGACACGCGACCGGCTCGCACGTGGACCAGAACTACATCCGGGCGGACACTCACGCCGCCGCCAACGCCAGACTGGTCAACTACCTACCGACTTGTGAGGCGGTTGCCTGGTCGCCTCAGTCGACGGGCTGCGGTTCCGGGTACCGGCTGCCATCCAACGTTCCCCCGCGGGCCGGGGGCGGGGGCAACGGAGACCCCACCGCGCAGATCTTGATCGGTTGGGCGGGGTCCATCACGAAGGGCGGGTCGGTAGGCTTGGCGTGATCATGGGGAGGGTCCTTGTCCTGGCCGGGCGCTGGTGCGTGGATAGTTGCCGCTACCTCGACGAATGCGAGCTGGGAGGTGGCCGCGGCGGCCATTTCCGCGGCGTCGAAGGCGCGGGTGGCGGTGCTTCATGTCGCCGACCGCAGACATGACGGCAACGCTCCTTCTCACCTGCTGAGGGAGAGCCTCGCAACGTACGTCGAGGTGCATGGCGGTGGGGCGGGCGCGCCACGGCCCGACGACCTCGTCGGGATCACCCGGGCCCTGGCACGGAACCATGACCTAGTCCTGGTGAGCGCAGCCCACGGCCTCCTCGTTCCGCTGGGTCGCGATGGCTGGACCCTCGCAGACCTGGCCTGGGCACTGCAGGCACCGGTCGTCGTGGTGACCGACTCTGGAGCGGACTCGATCAATCACACCACGCTTGCACTCGATGCGCTCGCCAGCCGTGACCTACCCGCCTCCGTCATCGCCATCGGCGACGGCGACGGCGATGGCTTCTCAGGGTTGCCGGTCAGGCTGGCCGGTCGAATTCCCGACAGCGCCGCTGGCCAGCCTCAACGGTTTCGCGCGGAGGCGGCAGGCTGGCTTGCCCCGTTGCTGCAGGCGACCGGCGGTACGGCGGCGGCTGCCCAGGACGCGCCCTCCCGGCCTGCCGCGGCCGAGCGGCCCGATGACGCGGCGCCGGCGGCGACGCGTGACGAAGAAGCGCCACGTTCGACGAGCATCGGCAAGCGGCTGCTGATCGCCCTGCTCGCGGTTTTTCTCCTGTTGGTGTTGCTACTCTGCGCCGTCACCAACCTGAGACCGGCGGGCAGAAACGTCGACGACGCGACCGGGTCCGTCGACCCGGGTTCCGAACGCCGGCCGGTGCCGTCCTATCGCGTTGTTCCCAGCACGGGCCGTGCGGACGTGCCGTCCCGGCCTTCGGCCGCCCAGGTCTGCCCGCAAAATGCCGGGACCGTGGTCGCCGCCGAGCCCGACGCGGCGACCACCGCCCGGGTCAACGCCGCCTGGAAACGCATCGAGAAATGGCTAGCGACGTATGCGCCCCGCACGCGGGCTTCGCTGCGGCCGCCTGCGCCACCGGAGCGGATCGCCGCGCTACAGGCACGGATGTCGGTCGCCTTCCCGGCTGATCTGGTGGCGTCGCTGCGGCGGCATGACGGAGTCGCGGCCCTTGACGGCTTTGATCTGCCACCGTTCTACCGACCGCTGCCACTCGACGAGATCGTGGGCGCCTGGGAGGTGACCTGTTCCGTCCTGGCGGGCGGACCATCGGATGATGACTGGTGGCACCAGGCTTTCGTGCCGTTCGCGACGGCGGGCGACGGCGGCTGTCTGCTGGTCGACGTGCGGCCCGGCGGGCATGGCAGGGTGGGCGAGTTCTACCCCGAGGAGGGCACCGGCTTCGACCGTTGGCCCGCGTCGATCGCGGAACTCTTGGAGGGTGTGGCGCGGTCGTTGGAGACTGGCGATCCCTACATGCAGCACTACCGCCCGGTCGTCAATGCCGACGGCCGCCTGGAATGGACGATCGAGACGCCGTAACGGCCCGGCCGACTGGTGAGATCGCCTGCTCAACTGTCGCGAGTTCGGCCTCCATGAGGCCGCCCTTGCCCACGTTTCCGTGACAGAACAGGTGGCTGCGGTCGCCGGCGCCACCGGTGCGATCAGCGCCCGGGGGATCAGCGCCAGGCCGGACGGCGTCTACCGGGCCGGCGCCACCTTGTCTTGACCGTCGGCCTGGGCTCCGGCCACCGCGTCGTCGGGCAGCTCGCCACGGCAGCGGGGGAACCGGCCGGTGCGCGTGTAGAACTTCAACCACAGGGGCGAAGACCAGCCTCGTGGCCTCATGCCGTCGTACGACGAGATCCATCTCGTCCGGGAGCAGCGTGCAGTGCTCCACCAGCGCATCGGTATCAAGGGGTGCTCTGCGCACGATCGCTCATCGTGCCGTCGCAACAGCACCCTCAGCAGAGATCAACTAATTGGCGGCCGATGACACGTTCGTCACCGGCACCTCAACAAGGAGGCGCTGCGACAGTGCGGCGAGGCCTGGTGCGCACGATGGCGAGGCCCTCGGCCGGTCCCGCGGCGGGCTGAGCGCGAAGATCCACTTCGCTGACCGACCCGGCCTACGGCTGGGTCGGCGAGTGCGAGAAGCGCTTCGGTACGCACCCGGTGCAGGTGGTCCACGAGTGGAACGCCGCAGCGCACGTCGCCGCGGCCGAGGGGATCCGGCCAAGCGGGCGTTCGCGCTCGACGAGCTGCAGACGCTGCTGGACTACGCCGACGAGCAGGTCACCCGGATCCGGGCGACGGGGCGTAAGGGCTGGCTGCCGGCGTTCCGCGACGCTGCCCTGTTCGAGGGAAGAAGAAAGCCACCACCGGCGAACCGAGCTGCCCGGAATGCCGGCGCGCTCCCGGGCGGGCCGCGCGTCCACACCAATTATCGGATTGCCGGTAACGATAATCCGATAATTGGTGTGGACAAAGCCGACAAACCGGCGGTACATCATAATGACTGTTATGTGTCCAAGGTGAGCGGCGGATGCGAGAAGACGCTCGTCAGCTTCATGCCCTGGCTCAGCGCACCTGATGTGGCGCAGTGAGGTTGACGCCTCGGCTCGATGGATCTGATGCCGGCTCAGTGAAAGTGGTGCCGTCGCTGTCTCACTGGCGTTCGCCAGGGCGAGCCGTTGGGATCCTGCTGGTTCGTCTCGTTCGAGCCGTGCCGGGGTGTCAGTAAGGATCTTGCGACCAGGGGCCAATTAGTTGATCTTCGATTGAATCCTTGAGTTTCGGGGCCGAAATCGGGCCGAGATCTGATCTATGGATGATCTTGGACGGGCATCCAACAGTCCATGGGCGGGGTCAAGGGGTGAGTGCAATCGTTAAGGCGTGATGAGTTGTGCGAGGCGTTGGGCCTGGCTGTCAGTCATCGCCGGGCAGCCCATCCGCGTGCTGGAAGCCCCGGATCACGATCACCACCAGCAACGGCACCCGCACCAGTGACTACCGGCTCCTGACCACGCTGCTCGACCCGGACCTCCACCCCGCCGCGTAGCTGATCACGCTCTACCACCAGCGCTGGGAGATCGAAACCGCCTACCTCGAACTGAAATCCAGCATCCTCGGCGGACGAGTCCTGCGAGCACGCACCCCTGACGGCGTCGATCAGGAAATCCACGCTCTGCTGATCACCTACCAGCTCCTGCGCACCGCGATGGTCGACGCCACCGACAGCCGTCCCGGTCTCGACCCGGACCGGGCCAGCTTCACCACCGCGCTGAACGCCGCCACAGCAACGAACGAGACTCCGCGACGCTACGGGTTATTTTCTGCAAGCCCTTAACTGAACGGCGTTGGCTCTAGTAGGAGCGGAAGTCGAATCGGGCCGCCGGGTGCGCGGCGGTGATCCGGTCCCGGACCGCCTCGGGCAGCCGGTTGTATCCGAGGTCGACCGCCGCCAGCTCGGGCAGCTCGTCGAACTCCGCCGGCAGGTCCTCGAGCTTGTTGAAGGACAGGTCCACGACGCGCAGCCGGCGGAACGCCCCGATCCCGGCGAGGTGTTCGGCCCGCAGCTCGCCGCGGTCCTTGTCCGGGCCCCACCGGTCGATCCGCAGCTCCTCCAGCGCGCCCAGCGTCATGCCGAACAGCTGCCGCAGCACGGAGTGCGCCGGCTGCGCCGGGTGCGGGCCGATCCGCCCGCTGAAGCCGAGCACCCGCAGGGCGGGCAGTTGGCCGAGGTCCGGCAGCGGGACCGTGACCAGGCCAAGGCTGTCGCCGAGGTCGAGCTCCTCGAGGCCGGTCAGCCGGAGCAGCCTGTCCGGGATCGCGTCGAAGTAGTTGCGGCTCAGGTCGAGGCGGCGCAGGTTCGGGAAGGTCGTGACGGCGTCGGGGAAGATTTTCAGGTACCCGCCGCCGCCGGCCGCCATGGACACCTCCTCGATGCCGGTCAGGCCGTGCGCGGACTCCGGGAACACGAGGTTGGTCCCGTCGGCGACCAGCCGCCGCAGCCCGACCAGGCCACCGAAGGAGTCCGGCAGCACCAGCGGCGCCACCCCGGGCACGTTCCGCCACGGGGTCGACCGCACCGGGCCGCCCGACATCGCGGAGATGTCCAGCTCCTCCAGCCCGGCGAGCCGGCCGACGGCCGCCGGCAGGGCGAGGGCGTCCCCGTCCCCGATCTTGTTGCCGGCCAGCCGTAGCACCCGGAGCGCAGCCAGGTCGCCGATCGAGTCGGGCAGGGCGGTCAGCCCGCAGTGGCACACCGACAGGTGCTCGAGCCGGATGAGTTTGCCGATCGCCTCGGGCAGTTCGCCGATCCGGTTGCCGTCCAGCACCAGGGTGCGCAGCCACGGCATCCGCAGCACCTCGGCGGGGAACCTTCGCAGGTCGCGCCCGGTCAGGTCGAGGTGCTCGACCCGGTCGGCCACCGCGCCGGACACGTGGTCGCGCGCCCGTTCGGACGCGATCCGGGCTCCGGGCCGCAGCACCGGCAGCCCGGCCCGCAGCCGGTCCAGGAACACGTCGAGCATCAGCTCCTGCTCGTCGGCGTCCACGACCTCGGGCACGAAGGCGTCGACGATGGCCTGCCCGGCGAAGTCAGCGTCCTCGGAGTCGCCGTAGTTGTCCACCAGGCGCGCGCCCGGGGCGGTCACGACGACCGGGTGGTCACGCTCGATCACCCACGGCGTGTCGACGGTACCGGCCTGGAGGGTACCTTCGCTGTGCTCGCCGTACACGAAGTGGGTGAAGGCGCCGTCGTGGATGGAGATCTCCGACCCGCCGCCCTCCAGGGTCTCGGCCTCGGTGCGACCGGCGACGTAGAGCCCGGGGTGCTCGTCGTACAGCGCAATCCGCCCGGTGACCGTCAGATCGCCGGTGACCACGATCAG
This sequence comes from Micromonospora sp. NPDC002717, assembly GCF_040295705.1. Classification (NCBI taxonomy): domain Bacteria; kingdom Bacillati; phylum Actinomycetota; class Actinomycetes; order Micromonosporales; family Micromonosporaceae; genus Micromonospora; species Micromonospora sp. NPDC002717. The sequence continues at coordinate 236,334 of NZ_JBEOVW010000006.1, forward strand.
CTCGACGGCGTCCTCGCGGTCCGCGGCGGACAGCTCGCGGACGGCGTCCAGGAAGTCCCCGTCGAGGGTCAGGTCGCCGTCGAAGAACAGCGTGCCGCCGTAGTTGCCGTCGAACGCGGCGGACAACGCGCCGCCCAGGCGGGTATCGGCATCGTCGAAGGACGTGAACACCTGGGTCGCGGGCTTCGCCACGCGGGTGATCATAGGGTACGCCCGCGCCAGCCGTGCGCACAGTCTATTGTGGAGAGACGGGTCGAGCCGTCCAACCGGGCGGCCTCCCGGGGGGTCAGACGGGCATCCTGTCCAGCAGATGCGCCTGCTCGCCGGCCACCGCCGCGTGCAGCATCGCGTGCATACGCATCCGCGCCGCCCGGCACGACGCTGGCCACCTGGTCCCGCAGCGTCGTCACACCCGGCAGCAGCGCCCCGTGCCGCGAGTACGCCCGCGCCAACAACCACAAGAACCGCAGGGCCAATCCGGACAAGGTCCGAGCCAACACCTCTGGTCCTGCTACCGAATCAGGCCGCAGGAGTACGACGCGCGGCGCGAGGCCCAGGACCACCGGTGCGCCATCTGCGGCAAACGCCAATTCCGCGACCGGAACGCTCAGTTGGACGCGGCGGGCCCGGGCTGGTGCGCTGGCGGCATGAACGTGCTGTTGTGGGTGACTCAGGCGTTGCTGGCTCTGCTCTTCCTGGTCGCCGGTGGGCTCAAGGTGCTTCGGCCGCCCGCGGCGTTGCGCGGCATGATGCCGTGGGTGGAGGACGTCTCCCGGTCGACAGTCGTCGGTATCGGCGTCGTGGAGCTCCTCGGGGCCGTCGGCCTGATCCTGCCCGGCGCGACCGGCATGGCGCCCTTTCTCGCCCCACTGGCCGCCATCGGCTTCGCGGTCCCATGATCGGTGCGACCGGCACGCATCTGCGCCGGGGCGAAGGCCGACTCATCGGCGGCAACCTGGTGGTGCTGCTGCTGGCCGGCTTTGTCGCCTACGGACGACTGGGGCCGTGGCCGATGTGACGGGGAGAGCCGGAGGTGTACGCCGACCTCCACGAGCGGTTCTCCCCTGGGAACCCCGACTGAGGTCATCCGCCGATCGAGGACGACGTGCGTATCGCCGACGAGGGTTGGGGACTGGTCGACGATCCCGGCGGTGCCCGGCCGCGGTCAGGGTCGCTTCGGGTGGGCGCGTCCGAGGGCACCGGCTCTGCCCCACCGTCCGGGGATGTGGAGCAGTTCGATCCGGCCCATGCTCGGGGGCACGGCCGGTCTGGTCACCAGGTGCTCGCCGCGTGGCTCCATGCCGAGCATGGTTCGCAGCAGCAACAGGGGCGTGCCGGTGGACCACGCCTGCGGGCTGCACGCCGTGGGGTACAGCACCGGATATCTGGTCAGCGTCCGCTCGTATCCGCCGAACGCCTCGGGCAGCCGCCCGTCGAAGTGTTCCGCGGCGTCGATGATCCCCTCGGCGATGTGCCCGGCCTCCTGGTGGAACCCGTAGCGGCGTAGCCCCCAGGCGATGAACGAGTTGTCGAACGGCCACACCGTGCCGACGTGGTAGCCGATCGGGTTGTAGCGTCCCTCGCCGCTGCCGAGGGTCCGTACTCCCCAGCCGGAGAACAGTTCGGGGCCGAGCAGGTGTTCGGCGATCTTTCCAGCTCGGGATTCGTCGACGATGCCGCTCCAGAGCAGGTGGCCGATGTTCGAGGAAAGGGCGTCGACCTGGCGGCCGTCGCCGTCGAGGGCGAGGGCGTAGTACTCGCCGTCGGAAACCCAGAAGTCACGGTTGAAGCGTTCCTTGAGGTCGGCCGCCTCCCGTTCGAGGCGGTCGGCGTACGCGGGGTCGTGCCAGAACTCGCGGGCCAGCCGCGCACCGCGGATCTTGGCGTCGTACGCGTAGCCCTGCAACTCACACGTCGCCCGGGGCAGGCCGGCCAGCCGCCCGTCCCGGAACGAGATCGAGTCCCAGGAGTCCTTCCAGCACTGGTTCTCCAGCCCGTTGCGTTCGTTGCGGCGCTGGTACCAGACGTAGCCGTCGCCCATGATGTCGCCGTACTCGTCGATCCAGCGCAGGGCGGCTCTCGCGGAACGCTCGAGAGACCGCACCAGGGCGCTGTCGCCGGTCCACCGCTCGTATTCGTCGAGCAGGATGACGTAGAGAGGTGTCGCGTCGGCGCTACCGAAGTACGGCGAATGCGGCTGCTCCTCGAACGCGGTCGTCTCCCCGTACCGCATCTCGTGGAGAATCTTCCCCGGCTCCTCCTCCCGGAAGTCGTGCAGGACGACACCCTGCCTCAGGGCGAGCATGTGCAGCGTCGTGGCGGCGAGATCGGGCGCGAACGGCAGCGCCTGGATGCTGGTGAGGATGCTGTCCCGGCCGAAGATCGCCATGAACCACGGCAGGCCGGCGGCGGGGATGGCATGTGCGCCGGCGGCCAGCGGCGCGAAACGCAGCGCGGAGAGGTCAGCCAGGCTGCGCCGGTAGGTCGTCGCCAACGTGGGGGAGTCGCAGGTGAGGCGGGGCGCCTCCGCGAGCCAGTCGGCCAGGTCCTGTCGTATCTCCGCTCGAGTTCGGCCGGGTCTGCCCTCCAGGCTCTCCCGAAGGTCGCGTCCGCCCAGGCCCAGCGCCTGCACGTGCAGGTTGGTGATCCACTGGCCGTGCGGTCCGAGCCGAACGTCGTACGTCAGCCCCTGCTCGTCGACGCGGGCCGGCGCGGTGGACGAGACCAGGGTCTCCCGGCAGAACCCCTCCCGCTGATAGCCGAGGCGTAGGCACCCGGCGTCGATCCGGGTGTAGTACGTCCCGGACTTGTTCCGCACGTCCTTGATCTCGAAGAGGTCGGCGAAGTCGCTCTCGACGTCGATCCGGATCCGCAGGTCGACGGGCTCGGGTTCGTGGTTGATCACCGTCAGCCGCTCGGTGAAGCTTCCACCGATGGAGCGGTCGCGAACCGCCGAAACACCGACGTCGACGAGCGGACTGGGGAGGGCCGGAGCGACGACCATTCGACTCTCGAAGAATTCGATTTCCTCGACGGTGAGCGCGTTCACCCGCTCGTCGTTGATGGACAGGATCCATTTCGACAGGAATCGCGTGTCGAACGAGAAGAAACCGGTCGGGATGGTGGGGGACGCGTCGATGTCGCCCGTCTCCTCGCTGACCACGAACGTGTTGCCGTCCAGCAGCCGGACGAGGCCGTCGCTCATGCCACACGTCTCCGCTCACGGCCGAAGTCCCGAGGGTGGCGGGCTCCGGGCGGCGCCGGTATGAGCCGGCCGAAGACACGGAACAGCCGGACATCACCCTCCGTTCTGATCTCGTTGCGCAACCACGCCGGGTACATCTGTGCCTGGCCGCCGATGATCCGGTCGAAGGTCGCCCGGCTGCCGTAGAAGACGCAGTCGGCCTCGCCCCCATCCCGGGAAACGCGGACATCGCCCCGTTCGATCTCCACGAACCAGCGGTCGACGCCCTGCTCGTGCGTGAGTTCGAACCGCATGGTCGCGGTGGCGTCCTCGACGAGGGTTTCGTGGCCGCGACGGGCGAGCGCCTGGAAGAAGCTCGTGGTGGGATCCGACACGTCCGCCTCCCTCCGGTGGGTGCCGGGCCAGGATGAGCCGCGTACCCACCCTGACCGGGAGCTAGGCGCTGCCGCACCACCCGGATCGGGTGAATTTTCCGCGTCGCTCGCGGCCGCAGCCCAGGTTTCATCCGTTCCGGGTGAGGCCGGCCCACCCAGGCGCGAACGACGCTGCTCCTCGTCACGGCGGATTTCTACGGGGGTGGTGCCATGTCGGAGGCGACCAGGACGTTCTTCGAGGCGCTGGAACGACACGGCCACGAACGCCTGCTGAAGAAGACGGACGGCACCATACGCTTCGACCTCGAGCGCGGCCGCGAGGTCGACCACTGGTTCGTGGAGATCCGCGGCGGCGCCGTCCGGGTGTCACAGCAGAACCGCGATGCCGACATCGCCATCCGCTCCGACAACGACTTCTTCGACCGGATGGCGCGCGGCGAGGCCAAACCGCTCCCGGCCTGGCTGAGGAACGACATCACGTTCGAGGGACAATTCCGGCTCATCATCCTGCTGGAGCGGCTCTTCGCGCCGCCGCCCGGCGCGCGTCACCCGCGCATCGCCGCCCGTGACCGTGGGAGGCAGGGTTGAAGGCCGACAGCGTCAGAATTCTCGACGGCAACATCTTCGTGCTGAGCGACGGCAGTGGCGACATAGACGCGAAGCCCGCCGTCCCGTGCGGGTACTTCGCCTTCGACACCCGGTTCCTCTCGCGGTGGCTGCTGACCATCAACGGCGAACGGGTCAGCCCGCTGGCCATGGACGATTCGTCGTACTTCGAGGTGCGGTTCTTCCTGGTGCCCGGGGCTCCGACGCACTACGTGGACGCCAAGGTCTCGGTGATCCGGGAACGATCGGTGGTCGGCAGCTTCGAGGAGCGGTTGACGGTGCTCAACCATTCCGGGGAACCGGCCGAGTTCACGGTCCGGGTGGACGCGGCCTGCGACTTCATCCCGCTGAACGTCGTCGGACAGGACCGTACGCCACCCGGTCGGCTGTACCGGCGCGTCGAGGACGGGCGCCTGCACCTCGGCTACGTGCGGGAGAAGTTCCGGCGGGAGACGGTGATCTCCACGACTGAGCCGGCGCAGGTCGACGAAGAGGGGCTGACCTTCCACATCCGGATCGAACCGCACGGTCGGTGGGCCACGACGTTGCATGTCCGGGGGCTGGTGCTGCGCCCCGACGGTCAGGACATTCGAGACCACGTGCATCCCAGCCGCGTGCAACGTGACAGGGCGGAGCTTGAGGGCGACCTGCGGCAGTGGCTCGGCAAGGCCCCGCAGCTGAGCTGCGACTGGAAGCCACTGGAGCGGACGTACCGGCGCAGCCTGGTCGACCTTGCCGCGCTCCGGTTCTCGCCGTTGACGCTACCGGCCGAGCCGCTGCCCGCGGCGGGGCTGCCCTGGGACGCCACCCTCACCGGCCGCGCCCCCATCCTCACCAGCCTGCAGGTGTTGCCGTTCGTACCGGACATGGCCGTCAACACCCTGCGGATGCTCGGCATCGACCAGGGCAGCGTGCTCGACGACGTGCTGGACGAGGAGCCGGGCAAGATCCTGCGCGAGTTCCGCTACGGCGAGCTGGTCGCGTTCGAGGAACGCCCGCACGCGCCGTACTTCGGTGCCGCCGACAGCACCCCCCTCTACGTGATCCTGCTCGACGAGTACGAGCGGTGGACGGGGAACGCCGCCGTGGTGCGCGAGTTCGAGGACGAGGCGCGCGCGGCGCTGCACTGGATCGACGAGTACGGCGACATCATGGGCGACGGCTACGTCTGGTACCAGCGCCGCAACGAGCGGACCGGGCTGGAGAACCAGTGCTGGAAGGAAACCGCGAACGCGATCTCGTTCCGGGACGGCCGGTTGCCCAGACTGCCCCGGGCGACGTGTGAGTTGCAGGGCTACGCGTACGACGCCAAGATCCGCGGTGCACGGCTGGCCCGCGAGTTCTGGCACGACCCCGCGTACGCCGACCGCCTCGAACGGGAGGCGGCCGACCTCAAGGAACGCTTCAACCGCGACTTCTGGGTCGCCGACGGCGAGTACTACGCCCTCGCCCTCGACGGCGACGGCCGCCAGGTCGACGCGCTCTCCTCGAACATCGGCCACCTGCTCTGGAGCGGCATCGTCGACGAATCCCGAGCACCGAAGATCGCCGAACACCTGCTCGGCCCCGAACTGTTCTCCGGCTGGGGGGTACGCACCCTCGCGCAGGGGCAGGGACGCTACAACCCGCTCGGCTACCACGTCGGCACGGTGTGGCCGTTCGACAACTCGTTCATCGCCTGGGGACTGCGGCGCTACGGCTTCGACGAGGAGGCCGGGCGCATCGCCGAGGGGATCATCGACGCGTCCCGGCATTTCCAGGGGCGCCTTCCGGAGGCGTTCGGCGGATACGACCGCGAGTTGACCCGGCACCCCGTCCAGTATCCCGCGGCGAACAGCCCACAGGCCCTGGCCACCGGGGCGCCCCTGCTGCTGGTGCGTACGCTGCTCGGTCTCGAGCCGTACGGGGATGACCTGGTGGTCGCGCCGGCACTGCCCGAACGGTTCGGTCGGATCGAACTGCTCGACATTCCCGGGCGGTGGGGCCGCGTCGACGCCATCGGCAACGTGAGGTCCCCGGAGGCGAACGCGGTCGGCGGCTGAGCCAGGCGACGTCGCGTCCGGGGGTCCAGGAACGGTGGGCCCCGCGGCGCTGTTCCTCACCCACGGCGCGCCGCGGGAGGCGGTCAGGCGCGCGCGCCGCCGAAGCCCAGCAGGACGGCGAGGCCCAGGGCGCTGCGCGGGGCGTACGGCACCCGCCACAGGCCGCCGTGCGCCGCGGCGTACGCCTCGTCCTGCCACGGGTGCGGCAGCGACGGCCCGCCGGTGCGCAGGGCGTGCACCAGCAGCGCGGCCATCAGCGTGTTGCTGGTCGCCGGCTCGAACACCTCGATGCCGAACCGGTGCGCGCCCGCGTACGCGGCGGCCAGCGCGCGGTTGCGCAGCACCGAGCGGGTGCGGGTGGGCGGCGCCACCGCGAACGACACGGTGGACCCGGCGTCGCGGGCCACCGTCGCCCGCCACCGCTGCAGCCGCTTCGCCAGCGCGTAGTTGGGTCCCTGCTGCGGGACGAGGCTGTCGTTGACGCCGGGGTCGACGCCCGGCGGGTAGTTGCGGTGCAGGAGCCTGCCCCCGGAGGCGACCCGCAGCGACCGGCGAACGATCCCGCGCGCCGCGTAGCCCCGTTCGGCGTGGCGTACCGCGTCGCCGGGGACGGCGAAGACGTCGGTGGGGGTGGCCAGGAAGGCGAGCGCCACGTCGTCGCGGCGGTCCTGCAGCCGCAGCGTGAGCGCGTCGACGGCCGTGGCGACCCGGACGTTGGTCGCGCCGTCGGCGTAGACGTAGTTGCCGAGCACGAGCCGGCCGTCGACGCCGAGCAACCAGTCGGCCACCTGCGGGAGGTTGTGCAGCAGGTCGGCGCCGGCGTGGGCGGCCAGCGCCTCGTCGTCGGGGCCGGTGCCGGCGGGCACGGGCAGGTGGAGCCGGCCGCCGTAGCGGCGCGTCGTGTGCAGCAGCCGCCGCCAGATCTCCGGCCGCGGCAGGTCGACGGCGACCACGTCGCCGCCCCAGCGCAGCACGGACGGCAGCGGGCCCATCTCGGCGCCCGCGCCGAGCACCACGATGCGCTGGTCGCGCAGGTCGAGCCAGTCGGGGTTCGTCATGACGGCGCGTACGGCCTCGGCGCAGGACGGTTCGACGACGCCGGCGGTGACCCAGGCGTCGAGCCGGCGGCGCAGTTCGTCGCCGCGCAGCCGCTGGCCCCGGTACGGCAGGGACAGCTCGCGTTGCACCTCACCGGTGCCGGCGACCGTCGCGGTGTGCAGCGGCGCGACGTCGGTGGCGGTGGTGAACACCTCGCCGAGGCCGATCTCGGTGCCGTCGGCGCGGACCACGGTCATCCGGCTGTGCAGCGCAGCGAGCCCGTTCCGGGCGATGGTGACCGCGGCGTCGCGGGAGAGTAGTCCGGCCTCGACGAGCCGCCGGAAGTGCCCGAGGTATCCGTGCCGCCAGTTCGTCTCGTGTTCGGCTGAGCGCGCGCCGACCGCGTCGACGGCACGCAGCGCGTCGGCGACGACGGCCCGCCCGAGCGCGGAGGTGCTGCGCCCCGCGTCGGTCTTGGGGAACACCACCCCGGTCGGACCCTCCACGGCCACCGTCCCTTCCGCCCGGCCCGTCGGGCCGCCCTCGGTCGTCGGGTGCCACTCTGCCGTACCCGGCTGCGCGGCGCAGAGCGGGCCCTGCGCCGCGACCGGGCCCGACGCGGGCGTACGGGCCGCGAGTCGCCAGAGCCGGCCCCCGGTCGCCGGTCAGCCGCGGTGGCGTACCTCGGTGTCCCAGATCGCGGCCCACGGACGCCGCAGGCCGCGGCAGACCCAGATCGGCCCGCCGTTCTCGTCGTTGTCGACCTCGATCCGCTGATCCACCCGGCCGGCGAGGGTGACCTCGGTGAACCAGCCGCGCAGCCGGTCCGGCCGTGCGAACCCGACCGCGAGCACCACGTCGGCGGTTTCCGGGGGGCGGCCGAAGGCGGCCATGCTGTTGTGGCCGGAGTAGGCGGGCGGCAGGTCGCGCGCCGGGCCGTAGCGGGCCACGGCGCCGGCCTCGCCGTAGTTGGCGGTGAGGATGACGGCCCGCTGCCGCTGGTCGGCGGGCAGGCCACGGTGGACGGTGGCGAGCGAGTCGGCGAAGGCAGGCCAGCCGATGGTCTCGCCGGCGTCGTAGTTGGCGGCGACGACGAAGCCGGGCAGCCGGTCGGCGGGCAGGACGGGCAGCAGCAGCACCGCGCTGCTGACGGCGGTCAGCACGGCGCCCACGGTCAGCAGGGCCCGGCGCGGCAGGGCGCGACCCCGGGCGGCCCAGCCGGCGGTGACGACCGCCCCGGCGGCGGTGAGCACCAGCAGCAGCGGGGCGTCGTAGTAGCCCTTGCCGCCGGCGAGCAGCACGATGGCGACCACCACGAGCCAGGCCCACCCGACGGCCCGATACGCCCGCCAGGCCGGCCGGCGCAGCAGCGTCACCAGCCCGGCGACCCAGATCGGCACCGTGAAGGGGCTGATGATGACGACCTGGAGGACGAGCGCGTCGAGCCGGCCACTGTAGGAGCTGTCGCCGTCGGCGATCGAGGCGGCCACCGACAGTTGTGGGAAGTCGTGTGCCGCCTGCCATGTCACGGTGGGCGCGGCGAGCAGCAGGAAGAGGGCCGCGGCAGCGAGCACCCACCGGTCGCGCAGGAGCGGCCGCGGTCCGGCGATCAGGAGCCCGGCCAGCAGGCCCACGGCGAGCAGGGCCGGCAGCAGCTTGTTGAGCATGCCGACGCCGAGCGCGAGCCCGACGCCGAGCGCCCAGCGGCTGTCCCCGGTGCGCAGCATCCGCACCGTGCCCAGGGCGGCCGCCAACCAGAGCAGCAGGTCGACGCTGGTGGTGCTGAGCAGGTGACCGCCGGCGAGGACGATGCCGGCGGTCGCGGCGAGAAACGCGGCGTACGTCTGCGCGCCTCGCCCGGCGCCGAACTCGCGGGCGATCGCGGCGACCAGCAGGACCGCGGCGCCGCCGATCAGCGCCGACGGGGTGCGCAGCGCCACCAGGCTGCCCGGGGCGATCGTGTCCGTCAGCCGGGCCAGCGCCGGGACCAGGGGGCCCTGGTCGACGTAGCCCCAGTCGAGGTGCCGGCCGCAGAGCAGGAAGTACAGCTCGTCGCGGTGGTAGCCGTAGCGGCCGGACAGCAGCAGGAGCACCGCCGTCGTGGCCGCCGCGACTGCCCAGGGGCCGGTGGCCCGGGGACCACGTGCGGCGGGACGGCCGTCCGCGGGCGTCGCGCGGTGGGGTGTCCGGGTGGCGACGTCGGCGACGGGATCGGCCATCCGCACATCATCGCCCCGCACGGCCGGCCCGCGCTGCCCCCGTCGGGGTGGATCCCGCGGGCGTCCGCGCCGGCTGCCCGCGGCGGGTCAGGTCCGTGTCGGGACGCGCAGTCGGCCGTCGACCATCTCGGCGACCTCGTCGACGCGGTCGAGGTGCCCCCGGTCGTGGGTGACCAGGACGGTGGCGGTGCCGCGCTGCCGGGTGAGTTCGGTGAGCAGGTCGATGACGGCCGCGCCGCGCTCGTGGTCCAGCGCGCTGGTGGGCTCGTCGACGAGCAGCACCGCCGGGTCGTTCATCAGGGCGCGGGCGATGTTGACCCGCTGGCGTTGCCCGCCGGAGAGCTGGTGCGGACGGCGGTCGGCCTGCCCGGTCAGCCCTACCGCGGCCAGTAGGCGGGCGGCGCGGTCGCGTCCGGCGCGGCGGGAGCCGCCGCTGAGGTGGGCGATCACCTGCAACTGTTCGGCGGCGGTCAGCGAGGCGATGAGGTTGGGCTGCTGGAAGACGATTCCGACCTTCGCGCGTCGCAGGGCGGTCGTCTGGCGCCGGCTGAGGCCGGTGGTGTCGGTGCCGGCGATGACGATCCGACCCGAGTCGGGGTTGATCAGGGTGGCGGCCACCGCCAGCAGGCTGGACTTGCCGGACCCGGACGGGCCGATGACGGCGGTGGTGGTGCCGGCCGGCACGCTCAGGTTGACGCGGTCGAGCGCGGTCAGCCGGGTGTCCCCGTCGGGGTAGGTCAGTGTGACGTCGGACAGTTCGAGGCTCATCGGGCGCTCCCCAGGGCGGTCAGCGGGTCGACGGAGGTGATACGGCGGACGGAGAGGGCGGCGCCGGCAGCGCCGAGCGCGATCGTCACGGCGGCCGGCAGCAGGACGGATCCGGCGGTGAGCGCGAACGGCACGGTGCCGGCCGCCGCGGCGCCGATCGCGACGGCGAGCGCGGTGCCGACGGCCGTGCCGGCGAGCAACAGCGCCAGGGCCTGCCCGAGGGCGTCGCGCAGCAGGTGGCCGGTGGTGGCGCCGAGCGCCTTCAGCACGGCGATGTCGGGGCCGCGCTGGATGGTCCACACGGTGAAGAACGCGCCGATGACCAGGGCGGAGATCGCGAACAGCATGCCGCGCATGAGCTGGAGCGAGCCGTTCTCGGCGGTGTGCGAGCCGATCGCGGACAGCGCCGCCGTGCGGGTCACGGTGCGGGTGTCCAGCTGCCGGTCGGCGTCGGCCAGGTCGGCGTCGGGGGCGGTGGTCAGCGCGATGACGGTGGCGGAGTCGTCGGCGGCGCCGGGGGCCAGGTGCTGCCAGTCGGCCAGGTCGGTCCAGATGACCGGGGTGTGGCTGTGGGAGGCGTCGCCGGCCACCGTGGCGACGGTCAGTCGCCGACCGCCGACGACCACGTCCTGGCCGGGCCGGGCGGCCAGGGCCTCGGCCGCTCCCTCGGACAGCACGGCCTGCCCGGCGGAGACGGCGCCGGGGGCCAGGTGCGAGTCGGCCGTGACGCCGAACGCGGACAGCGCGGCGGTGCGGTCGCCGGCGCTGACCCTGGTGGTGGTGATGCCGAGTGGGGCGGCGCTGCGCACCCCCGGGACGGCCCGCCAGCGCAGCCACTGCTCCCGGTTGACGGTCGACTCGGTGAAGGAGAGCTTCTGCCCGTCGGCCGGAGCGGAGAACACAAGGTGGTCGGCGGGCAGGTCGGTGATGGCCGAGGTGCTGTCCCGGCCCAGCCCGGCGGTCAGGCCGGACAGCAGGACGACCAGCAGCGTCATCAGCGTCACGACCGTTCCCATCAGGGCGAACCGGCCCTTGGCGAACCGCAGATCTCTCCACGCGACGAACACGAGCGCAGCAACCTTCCGTTGGTGGGTGGGCCACGGTGGCGGCCCGGCACCAACCCTCGCCCGATCCACGCCGGTCGGCATCGCGCCGCGGATCGGGCCGGTGGCGTCGAAGTGCGCACGCAAGGATCAACCCTTTGGTTGATGGCGGCGGCCGTGTACGCCCTAGCCTGGAGTCATCGTGAACCCGGAATCGCTTGCCCGGCCGTTGCGGGTGCTGCGCGTCTGCCTGCACCTGCTGGTCGGGGGTCTGCTCGTGGTGGTCGCCGGACGTGCCCTGGCGGGGCAGGCCCCGCACCGCACCGCCGTGCTCGCCGCGTCGGCGACGCTGGCCGTCGGCTACGCCGTCGGTGCCGCGTTGCCGCCGGTCCGCCGGTCCCGTCGCGCGGCGGCGGCGTGGCTGGCGGCGCTGACCGTCGGGTGGCTGGTGCTGCTCGGCCTGACCCCGGACGGGGTGTGGCTCGCGTTCCCCCTGTTCCTGCTGCACCTGCACCTGCTGCCGGTCCGGTGGGGGATCGTGGCGGTGGCGGCGACGACGGCGGCGGCGGTGGGTGGCGTGGTCGCGCACCAGGGGGCCGTCACGCCGGGCGTGGTGCTCGGGCCGGTCCTCGGCGCCGCCGTCTCCGTCGGCACGGTGCTGGGCTACCAGGCGTTGTACCGGGAGAGCGAACACCGCCGGCGGTTGATCGAGCAGCTGACCGCCACCCGCAGCGAGCTGGCCGCCGCCGAGCACGCCGCCGGCGTCCTGGCCGAACGCGAACGCCTGGCCCGCGAGATCCACGACACCCTCGCGCAGGGGCTGTCCAGCATCCAACTGCTGCTGCGCGCCGCCCAGCGGGCCCTGCCGGAGCGGGTGGACGTCGCCGGCGACCATGTCGAGCAGGCCCGCCGGACGGCGCAGGACAACCTGGTGGAGGCCCGACGGTTCGTGCGTGCCCTGGCGCCGCCTGGTCTCGACGGCGGCTCGCTGCCGGCGGCGCTGCGGCGGCTGTGCGCCACGACCGCCGCCCGGTCGGGGCTGGCGGTGGACTGTGACCTCGACGGGACGGCGGTGCGCCTGCCGACCCCGCACGAGGTGGCGCTGCTGCGCATCGCCCAGTCCGCGTTGGCCAACGCCGTGCGCCACGCCGGGGCCACCCGCGTCGAGGTGACGCTGCGGTACCGGGAGCACGGCGTCGTCCTGGCCGTGGTCGACGACGGCAGCGGCTTCGACCCCGGCGCCGTCGCCGGTCGCGGTGACGGCGGGTTCGGGCTGGCGGCGATGCGGGCGCGGGCCGAGGAGCTGGGTGGCACGCTGACCGTGGAGTCGACGCCCGGCCGGGGCACCGCGCTGACCGTCGCCTTCGCCCACCCGTACGACGGGGCACCGGCGGGCGCATGAGCGATCCGATCCGGCTGCTGCTGGCCGACGACCACCCGGTCGTCCGGGCCGGCCTGCGCGCCGTCCTCGCCACCGAACCCGACCTCGAGGTGGTCGCCGAGGCCGCCACCGCCGAGCAGGCCGTCGCGCTCGCCGAACGGGACCGGGTGGACGTGGTGCTGATGGACCTGCAGTTCGGTGCGGGCATGCACGGCGCCGAGGCCACCGCCGCCATCACCGCGCGCGCGGGCGGCCCGGTCGTGCTGGTGCTGACCACGTACGACACGGACGCCGACATTCTCGCCGCGGTCGAGGCCGGCGCGTCGGGGTACCTGCTCAAGGACGCCCCGCCCGAGGAACTCGCGGCGGCGGTGCGCGCCGCCGCCGCCGGCAGGTCGGCTCTCGCGCCGGCGGTCGCCCACCGGCTGATGGACCGGATGCGCGCTCCGGGCACCGCGTTGAGCCGACGCGAGACCGAGGTCCTCCAGCTCGTCGCCGACGGGCTGTCCAACCAGCAGATCAGCAGGCGGCTGCACGTCAGCCACGCCACCGTCAAGACGCACCTGGTCCACGTCTACGGCAAGCTCGGGGTCGACTCCCGTACCGCCGCCGTCGCCGCCGCCCGGGCCCGCGGGTTGATCCGCCGCTGACCGGTGGGCGACGTCGGGGACCGGCACGATCCGGTCCCCGACCACGGGGACCTTGTTCACTGCACGGCGGCCGCCAGGCCGTCGCGCGGCGCGGTGGTGAGTCGTCGTACGCCGGGCACGACGGCGGTGCCGGCGCAGGCGACGAGGACCAGCGCGCCCGCCGTGAGCAGCGGCAGGCCCTCGCCCCAGGCCCGCGCCGCGATCGGCGCGAGGGCGTAACCCAGCGGCATCGCGCCGAGGGAGACCAGCCAGTCGTACGAGGTGACGCGGGCGAGGACGTGGGGTGGGAACTGCCCCTGCACGACGGTCTCCCACACGGGGTTGAGGTAGCCGAGGGCGGTCAGCGCGACGCCGTAGGCGACGACGACCAGCGGGGCGGGGGCGGCGACGGCGAGCAGGGCCAGCGGCGCGGCGTAGCTGGCGAGGCCGAGGTTGGCCACCAGCACCGGGCGGCGGGGACGGATCCGGGCGGCGAGCAGCGAGCCGACGAGCATGCCCACCGCGCCGGCCTGGAGCATCAGCACCCAGACGCCCTCGCCGCCGAGGCGTCCCACGGCGACCGCCGGGCCGAGGGTCGTCAGGACGGCGGCGGCGCCGTTCCAGACGCCGTGGCCGAGCAGGCTGGTCCAGAACCAGTCGCGGCTGCGGACCTCCCGCCAGCCGTGGGTCAGGTCGGCGAGGACGCTTCGTTTCGGCATCGGCACGTGGCGGACCCGGACGACCGCGAGCAGCAGCGCGCTGAGCGCGAACGTCGCGGCGTCGAGGACGAACGCCCAGCCGGGGCCGGCGGCCCAGATCAGCGCGCCCGCGAGGGCGGGCCCGGCGAGGCGGCTGGCGTTGGCGGTGACGCCCATCAGCGCGTTGGCCTGTTGCCGTTGCGTCGCGTCGACGGTGCCGGCGACCAGAGGCGAGGCGGTGGGCAGGGCGAACGCGCCGGCGGCGCCGCCGACGGCGGCGGCCACCGCGATCACGCCGAGCGAGGCCTGGCCGAGGAGTTCGAGACCGACGACGAGTTGCGCGACGCAGCGTACGAGGTCGGCGAGGATCGCGACGCGGCGGGCGTCGAGCCGGTCGGCGAGCACGCCGCCGAGGGGCAGCAGGAGCAGGCGGGGCACCATCGCGCAGGCCAGCACGAGGGCGAGGGCGCCGGTCGAGCCGGTCGCGCGGAGCACGGCCAGGGCCAGGGCGGCGGGCACGACGGCGTCGCCGACGGCGGAGACGGTGCGGCCGAGGAAGAGCAGCCGGAACGGGCGTACGCGGAGGGGATGGGTCACCGGACCACGATACTTCGGCGTCGAATCTTTCGACAACGAATATTTTGGCGCCGGCATAGGGTAAGTCCATGACCGACCGCGATCGCGTCGACCGTCACGTCGAGCGCTGGCTGCCGATCCTGCCGACCCTCGACCCCGACGTCGAAGGCGCGGTGACGCGGATGCAGTTCCTCACCCGGCACCTGCGCGAGGTCAAGGAGCGGACCCTCGTCGCCTTGGACCTGCAGGGTCACGAGTACGACACCCTGCACGCCCTGGCCGGCCGAGGGGGCCGGGCCGCGCCGTCGGACCTGGCGCGGGACATGGCGATGGCTCCCGCCTCCGTCACCGCCCGCGTCGACGCGCTGGTCCGGCGCGGCTTCGTGCACCGGATCCCGTCCACCACCGACCGGCGGCGGGTCGACGTGGAGCTGACCGAGGCGGGCCGGGCCGCCTGGCGGGGGGCCATGGACGTCGGAGGCGCCGAGGAGCACCGGCTGCTGGCCGCCCTCGCCCCGGACGAGCGGCGACTACTGTCCGACCTGTTGCGTCGGGTGGTGCTGCGCGCCGAGGCCCCGACCGACTGACCGCCGGGCGGAAATGCCGTGGCGGCGGGCGTACGCCGGCTGGCAGGGTGACCGGCATGACAGCGCAGGGTCTGGCGGGAGCGCTCGCCGACGACGTACGACGGCGGGTCTTCGCGGCGATCGTGTTGGGCGGCGCCGACGCCCCGGCGGTGGCCGAGCGCACCGGGCTGCCCGCCCGGCAGGTGGTCACCGCGGTCCGGCGGCTCGTCGACGCGGGCCTGGTGGCTGACGGCGACGGTGAGCTGCGGGTGGACGCCGACCGGCTGCGGGAGGCCGCCCGTACGCCGGCGGAGCCCCGACCGGCGGGGGAGCCCGCGGACCGGGTGCTGCGCACGTTCCTGCGCGAGGGCGTCCTGGTCGGGTTGCCGGCGCAGCGCGGCCGGCGGCGGGTGCTGCTGGCGCACGTCGCGACGGCCTTCGAGCCGGGGGTGCGCTATCCGGAGCGGGCGGTGGACGAGGTGCTGCGGCGGTGGTGCGAGGGCGGGGGTTCCGACCACGTGACGCTGCGGCGGTACCTGGTCGACGAGCAGTTGCTGGCCCGGGAGCAGGGCGTCTACTGGCGCGTCGGCGGCTGATCGTCCGCGCCGCGAACCGTCTGTCCCCGGACCACCTTGTTAGCCTCGGCGCATGACCTCGTGTGCGCCGGGCGGCACCCCCGACCTCATGTTCATGCTCTCCTGGGCCAGTCACGCGTTGATGGCGGAGCATGCCGCGGGCCTGGCCGAGCTCGGCATCTCGCCCCGGGCGCACTGCGTGCTGCTCAAGGCCCGGGCGGGTGGGCTGACGCAGCGCCAGCTCGGCGAGCTGTGCGGGATCGACAAGACCACGATGGTCGTCACCCTCGACCAGTTGGAGACAGCCGGGTTGGCGCGGCGGCGCCCGTCGCCCAGCGACCGGCGGGCCCGTCTCGTCGAGGTCACCGAGGAGGGCGAGAAGGTCCTCGACCAGGCGCAGCGGATCGCCGCCCGGATCCAGGACGACGTGCTGGCGGCGCTGCCCGAGGCCGATCGCGCGGTCTTCCTGCGGTCGATCGCGAGCCTGGTCGGCGACCGGCTCAGCGGTGCCGGGGCCTGCGGCCCCGGCGGGCGCGACGGATGCTAGTTCCGCGACAGATAGTCCCGGCCAAGACGATCTGATACGGTCGCATCCGTTGGCGTCCCCTCACCCAGGAGCAGCCGTGCCCGCGACCGCAGAAACCGCCCCCACCACCCCGTCCGTCCGCCGGCGCGCGCTCGGCGTCGGCGCCGCCGTCCTGGCCTGCGCGCTGATCTGGACCGTCGGCGCGATCGCGGGGGTCGACTACACCGTCGAGAACCCCGGCCAGCCCGCCTTCACCGTCGGGCTCGCCCCCGTCGTCGTCTTCTCCCTCGTCTCTGCCCTGGTCGGCTGGGTCGTGCTGGTCGTGCTGGAGCGCTTCCTCGGCCGACGGGCCGCCGTCGTCTGGGCGGTCCTCGCGGTGGTGCTGGCCCTGCTCTCCCTCGCCCCGGTCTTCGCCACCGAGGCCACCGCCGGGGCCAAGGTCGCCCTGGGCGCGATGCACCTGGCGGTGGCCGCGGCGCTGATCCCGCTGCTGCCGGCCCGCCGCGCCTGACCTGCCCGTCCGCCGCCACGGCGGATATTCCCCTTGCCGGGCCCGTGATGATCGGTGGGTGACGACGACAGACTGGACCGTGGCCCCGACCGATCCCGACCACCCGGACGCGGCGGTCCTGCTCGAGGCCTACTACGAGGAGATGGTCCGCCGTTACCACGGCCGCCCGGTCCGCCCGGGCGAGGTCGCGGTGGCGATGGCCGACGACCCGAGCCACGACCTGACCGCCCCCACCGGATTCCTCCTCGTCGCCCACCGCGACGGGCGTCCGGCCGCCTGCGCCGGGCTGCGGTTCCGCCCCGGCTGGGCGGAGCTGACCCGGGTGTACGTGCGTCCCGCGCACCGCGGTCGCGGCGGCGGCGCGCTTCTGCTCGCCGCCGTGGAGGAACGGGCGCGCTCCGCCGGCGTCGCCCGGATCCGGTTGGACACCCGCAGCGACCTCGTCGAGGCCCGAGCCCTGTACGCCCGGCACGGCTACCGGGAGATCCCGGCCTACAACGACGACGTCTACGCCGAGCACTGGTTCGAGAAGGTCCTCCAGTTGACGACGGCCGCGCCACGCGCTAAATAGAGAAGTGGCAAGTTGAGTCACTAGGACTCAACTTAGGACCTTCGGCCAGGAGAACCGAGGAGGCAGGACCATGCTGATGCGCACCGACCCGTTCCGTGAGATCGACCGGCTCACCGAGCAGTTCTTCGGCACCGCCGCGCGCCCCGCGGTCATGCCGCTGGACGCCTACCGCGACGGTGACTGGTTCTACGCGGCGTTCGACCTGCCCGGCGTCGACCCGGACAGCATCGACTGCACGGTGGAGCGCAACGTGCTGACCGTCCGCGCGCAGCGGCAGCGGCCCACCGGCGACAGCGTCGAGCTCGTCGCCGCCGAACGCCCGATGGGCACCTTCACCCGGCGGCTGTTCCTCGGCGACACCCTCGACACCGACAGGCTCGAGGCCGGCTACGACAACGGGGTGCTGACCCTGCGGATCCCGGTGGCGGAGCGGGCCAAGCCCCGCCGAGTCACCATCACCGCCACGGCCGACGGCAACGGCCGCAAGCAGATCAACGCCTGAACACCCGACCGGGGGGCGGGACGACCGGCGCGACCGCCCCGCCCCCCCGGTCATGCCCGGCGGCACGCCGCGGGCGGATAGAGCGCGGCCAGGGCGTGCGCGGTGGCGGCGAGCCGGTCGCGCAGCTCGGCCGGCGCGAGCACCTCCACCTGCGCGCCGAGCTTGAGCAACTCCACGTGGCCGTGCTTCACCGACTCGATCGGCACCGTCGTGTGCACCCAGCCGGCCGGGTCCGGCTCGGATGCCCCCGCCCGCGCCGCCCGGCTCATCGCCGGCGGCAGGACGTGCGCCGCCAGCTCCAGCGCGGCCGTCGTCATCCGCACCCGGGCCTCGTCCCGGTACACGCCGCGTTCGTACCGGTCGGCGTGCTCCTGCCAGCAGCGGGCCAGGTCGAAGCCGTCCGGCCGGTCGAACCGTTCGTCGAGGACGGTCAGCGCGAGGACCGCCGCGACCCGGTAGGTGCGCACCTGCCCGCCCGCGTCGGCCACCAGGTACCAGCGGCCGGCCTTGAGCACCACGCCCAGCGGGGCCAGCGTCCGGGTCACCTCCCGCGGAGCCTTCCACCGTCGGTAGCGCACCTCGACACGCCGGTCCTCCCACACCGCCCGGGCCAGCTCAGCCAGGTGCGGCGTGGGTTCGGGCTCCCGGAACCAGGTGGGGGCGTCGAGGTGGAACCGCTGCCGGATCCGGCCGCCCCGGTCGGCCAGCTCCGCCGGCAGCGCGGCGCGCAGCTTCAGCTCCGCGGCGGCGAGCACCGACCCGAGGCCCAGCTCGGCGGCGGGGCCGGGCATGCCGGCCAGGGACAGCGCCTCCGCCTCGCCGGCGGTCAACCCGGTGAGCCGGGTGCGGTAGCCGTCGACCAGCCGGTAGCCGCCAGCGGGGCCGCGATCGGCGTAGACCGGCACCCCGGCGGCGCCGAGCGACTCCACGTCCCGGTAGACGGTGCGCACCGACACCTCCAGGGCCTCGGCCAGCTCCGGGGCGGTCATCCGGCCCCGGGTCTGCAGGAGCAGCAGCAGGGAGACCAGCCGACTCGCGCGCACCGCCCGACGGTACCGCCCCGGGCGGTGGTAGACCGGTGGCCGGGGGCGGTCGAGCCGTGCCGGGGCACCCTCGTGACGGCCAGCCGCGGCGCCTGGTTCGCCGAGGCGGTCGGCTTCCGCCGGCGCTGGCGGATGGTCGGCCGGCGGGTCGTCGAGGAGCCGGCGGCGGTGCCGATCATGTAGGGCGCGCCTCCTCCCGTTTGCCATCCGGAGCTGAGAGCCTTTTTCACATGCTGTCCCCGAACGCCCCGGCGCGGTCCCGCCAGTCGCCCGCGCCGGCCCTGCCCGTCGGCCCCACCGACTTCACCGAGGCGTGGCTGCGCAACCGGCGGCTGTCCGAGCACACCCGCGACGCGTACCGGCGGGACGTCGCCGGGTGGCTCGCCTGGTGCGCCGCCCGCGAGCTGGACCCGCTGCACGCGAACTTCCTGCACGTCAACGAGTACGCCCGGGGGCTGGAGGCGACGCTGGCCGCGCGCAGCGGCAAGCCGCTCACCCCGGCCACGGTCGCCCGCCGGCTCTCGGCCCTGTCGAGCTGGTACGACTTCCTGGTCAAGCTGCGGGCCGTGGACGCCAACCCGGTCGCCGGCGCCGACCGGCCCCGCATCGACCGGGACCACTCCGCCACGGTGGGGCTCAGCCCGGAGGAGGTGGACGCGCTGCTCGCCGCCGCCGAGGCCGAAACGGGGCCGACCGCCGCCCGCAACCGTGCCGCGGTCGCGCTGCTGGCCGACCTCGGGCTGCGCGTCGGGGAGCTGGTCTCGCTCGACCTGGCCGACCTGGGCGCCGAGCGGGGCCACCGCAGCGTCCGGTTCGTCGGCAAGGGCGGCAAGTCCCGCCGCCGCGCCCTGACCCCCGGCACCGCGTACGCGGTCGACGCGTACCTGGCCCAGCGGGCTGCCGCCCAGGGCGTGGCGGTGCACGAGCTGACCGGCCCGCTGCTGGTCACCGCGACCGGGGCCCGGCTGGACCGGCACGCCGTGTTCCGGCTGGTACGCCGGCTGGCCCGGGCGGCCGGCATTCCGGCCTGGGCGAAGCTGTCGCCGCACTCGCTGCGGCACGCCTTCGCCACCACCGCCCGGGCCGAGGGGGTCCCGCTGGAGGACGTGCAGGACGCGATGGGCCACGCCGACCCGCGCACCACCCGCCGCTACGACCGGGACCGGCACAACCTCGACCGCGACCCCGCGTACGCCATCTGGGCGGCCCGGGCCCGCCGCCGCGGCTGACACCGACGTCCGCGCGCCCGGTGGTGCCGCGCGAAGGAAACGCCGCGCGGCACCACCGGGCGCCTGCCGTGGGCCGCCCTGCGGGTGTCCTCCGCCTGGAGTGGGTCAGCCCTGCGGGCGGGGGCAGATGCAGAACGGCTGCCCGGCCGGGTCGGTCAGCACCACCCACCGGTCGCCGCCGGGCTGGAAGTCCGGCTTCGTGGCGCCGGCGGCGACGAACTCCTTCTCGGCCTGCGCGAGGTCATCGACGTACAGGTCGAGGTGGTAGCGCTTGCCGGCGCCCTCGTCCGGCCAGGACGGCGGCCGGTACCCCTCGACCAGGCCGAAGCCCACGGCCACGCCCCCGGCGGTGACCATCGCGTACTCCGGCTGGCTGTGGGTGATCTCCCCACCGAGGACGCGCTGCCAGAACGCGGCGTGGGCGACGGGGTCGGGGCTGTCGAGGTTGACCATGGCGAGGTCGGCGGTGACTGTCATGCCCGGCAGTCTGCCGCGCGTACCTGACATCCACTGTCAGGTACGCGCCCACCTCGCGGCGGTCTACGGGTCCGCGAGGGCGAGCAGGCGGCTCAGCCCCCCGATGCCCTCCTGGGTGCCGGCCGCGACCAGGACGTCGCCGTGGGCGAGGACGTGCCCGTCCCCGGGCGCGGTGATCGTCCGGCCCGCGCGGAGCACGGCGATGACGGTCACGCCGCCGGTACGCGCGATGGCGTCGGCCAGGGGCCGGCCGTCGTAGGGCGACGCGGCCGTGACCGGCAGCTCGGCGACGCTGATCGCCTCGGGGTGCCGCTCCAGGTGCGTGACGTGGTCGACGGTGGCGACCGGATGCAGCAGCTCGGCCACCTCCTGCGCCTCCGCCGGGCTGAGCGACAGCGACCGCTCGACGGTGTCCGGATCGCCGGGCGCGTAGAGGACGAGGTCGCGCCGCCCGCCGCGGTGGCAGATGACCCCGAGCAGCTGCCCCTCACTGGTGTGCACGGTGTAGCCGACGCCGATGCCGGGCAGCGGGACACGTTCGATCTGCATCATTGCCTCCTGTCCTGGGATGGTGCGGTGTGCGCCTGGCCGGTCTCGCCGAACCAGGTGGCCAGCCGCCCGGCGCGCGCGACGGCCCGCAGGCGCCGTTCGGTGGCGTCGCGTACGGGTGGGGTGGTGAGCACGACGAGCTGGTCCCCGACGCGTAGCCGGGTGTGGTGGTCGGGCACGAAGGTGTCGTCGCCGCGCACGACGAGGGTGGTCGCGGCGGGCGGCGGCAGCCGCAGCTCGGGCAGGTAGACGCCGTGCAGGCGGGAGCCGGCCTCGACGGTCACGTGGATGAGGTCGGCGTCCATGGCGTCCAGCGGCGCCAGTTCGATCTGCAGGTCGGGCCCGACGTCGCGCGACGCGAGGCGCAGCCGGCGCGCCAGCCAGGGCAGGGTGGGCGCCTGGATGACCGTGAACACCACGACGAGCACGAAGACGATGTTGAAGACCTGTTCGCTGCCCGGAGCCCCCGCGACGACCGGGATGGTGGCCAGCACGATCGGCACGGCGCCGCGCAGTCCGGCCCACGACAGGAAGGCCTGTTCGCGCAGCGGGATGCGGAACGCGGCCAGCGAGACCAGCACGGACGCGGGCCGGGCGAGCAGCAGCAGGGCCGTGCCGACCACGATCGCGGGGACGATCGCGGCGGGCAGCTCGCTGGGCGTGGCCAGCAGGCCGAGCATCACGAACAGCCCGATCTGGGCGATCCAGCCCAGCCCTTCGGCGACCGAGTGGGTGGCTCGCCGGTGTGCCAGGCCGGAGTTGCCGAGCACCAGCCCCGCCAGGTAGGCGGCGAGGAACCCGCTGGTCTGGGTCAGGCCGGCGACCGCGAACGCCAGCACTCCGCAGGCGACCGTCGCGATGGGGTACAGGCCGGAGGTCGGCAGGGTCAGCCGCCGCAGCAGCCACACGCCGGCCGCCCCCGTCACCACGCCGATCGCCCCGCCGGCGACCAGCTGGTAGGCCATCGCGCCGATCAGGGGCAGGGGGGCGACGGTGTCGAGGGTGGCGGCGCTGAAGGTGAGCACCAGGATCAGCGTCGGGGCGTCGTTGAGCCCCGACTCGGCCTCCACCAGGCTTGTCAGTCGTCGGGGCAGCGGCACCGACCGCAGGACGGAGAACACCGCCGCCGCGTCGGTGGACGACACGATCGCCCCCAGCAGCAGCGCCATCTGCCAGTCGACGTCCAGCAGCAGGTACGCCGCCCCCGCGGTGACCGCGACGCTGACGAACACGCCGACGGTGGCCAGCACCGACGCGGGCGCCAGCACGCCGCGTACGTCGCTGAACCTGGTGGTCAGGCCGCCCTCCACCAGGATGACCGCCAGCGCCGCCAGGCCCAGGGCCTGTGCCAGGGCCGCGTCGTCGAAGGGAAAGCCGGCGACGTCCTGGCCCAGCAGCAGGCCGACGCCGAGGTACGCCAGCAGGACCGGCATGCCCAGCCGGGTGGCCAGCCGGGCCGCGCCGACGCTGGCCAGGACCACGCCGGTGCCGACGGCCAGCGTCACGTACAGCTCGCCGAGGTTCACGTCGACCCCCTCGCGCCCGGGGCGGACGCGTCGTCGCGCCCGCCCCGGGCGCCGGCTACGCGGCGAAGTAACGCAGCCACACGTACCCCCACGCGATCACCGTGGTCAGCACCGTCGTGATGATGCCGTACCGGGTGAACTGCCAGAAGCTGATCGGCTCGCCGGCGCGGGCCGCGATGCCCAGCACGACGATGTTGGCGCTGGCCGCCACGGCCGTGCCGTTGCCGCCCAGGTCGGCGCCGAGGGCGAAGGACCACCACAGCGCCTCGCCGGTGACGGGATCCGGGGCGCCGGCGACGAGGTTCTCCACGATCGGCGCCATGGTCGCCGTGTAGGGGATGTTGTCGAAGAACGCGCCGAGCACCGCCGAGCCGAAGATCAGGCCGGTGGCCGCCGTGAAGAAGTTGTCGCCGACGGCGTCACTGGCCCATTCCCCGATCAGCCCGATCACCCCGGTCTCGGTGAGACCGGCGACCATCACGAACAGCCCGGTGAAGAAGACCAGCGTCGGCCACTCGACCTCGGCGAGGTACGCCGACGTGTCCGCCCGGGTCACCAGAACCATCAGCCCGGCGCCGAGCAGCGCGACGACGGCCACGTCGACGTGGATCACCGTGTGCAGCATGAACCCGGCCATCACCAGGCCGAGCACGACCAGGCAGCGGACCAGCATCCGCGGGTCGGTGATGGCGGCGCGGGCGTCCATGTCGCGTACGGCCTCGAACCGTTCGGGGTGGTGCACGAACGAGCGGCGGAACATGACCCGCGCCAGCACCAGGAACGCGAGGAACATCAGCAGCGTGACCGGCGCCATGTGCACCAGGAAGTCGTTGAAGCTCAGCCCGGCCCGGCTGCCGATGATGATGTTGGGCGGATCGCCGATCAGGGTCGCGGCGCCGGCGATGTTCGAGGCGAGCACCTCGGCGATCAGGTACGGCGCGGCGGGCACGCCCAGCCGGCGGCACACCGAGATGGTGATCGGGGCGACCAGCATGACGGTGGTGACGTTGTCCAGGAACGGCGACAGGGCGGCGGTGATCGCCATGAGCAGCACCATCAGCCGGAACGGGCGCCCCCGTGAGCGCTGTGCCGCCCAGATCGCCAGGAACTCGAACACCCCGGTCTGTTTGATCACCCCGACGATGATCATCATGCCGAGGAGCAGGAAGATGACGTCCCAGTCGATGCCGGCGTGCTGCTCGTAGAACACGTGCGACCCGGGCACGAGCCCGAGCACGGCCATCAGGCCGGCGGCACCCAGCACCACCGCGACCCGGTTGATTTTCTCTGTGGCGATGAACACGAACGCGACCACGAAGACGGCGGTCGCGGCCAGGGCGGGCCAGACGCTCACGGGCGCCCGCCCGGCGGGCCGTTCTCCGTGATGGTGGGCCGGTGCCCACGGGCGAGGATCGCGGCTTCCGGTGGCACGGGTGCTGACAGCACCAGGTGACGGTTCACGGGGTCCTCCCAGGAGGGGTTCGGCGCAACGCGGCAGCGCACCGCCAGGCGGTGCATCCGGGTGCGCAGGGGTGGGGCCCGAGCGATCCGGGCCTTTCTTCATGGTCATTCGCCCGGTGCGGGCCGACATCGGGGCTGACACCCATTTGCCGCCGTCGCCGCCGGCGGTCGGCCCAGCCCGGCGCGGGTCGCGGCGGGCAAATGGGTGCGGGCACGCATTTACACCACGCGCGCCGCCGGGCAGGCTGGATCATGAAGAGGGGGACCGCTGCGGAGCGTGACCACCCGCCGCCCGCCGGCCTGCGGACAATTGCCGATGTCGGCGCGGGCCGGCGGGGCACCAGGGCCGGGAAGGGAGGCGTCGTCGTGTCGCTGTTCTGGCGGATCTTCCTGCTCAACGCGGCGGTCCTCGTCACCGCCACGTTGCTGCTGCTCGGCCCGGTCACGGTCTCCACCCCGGTGCTGCTCACCGAGGCCGTCGTCCTGACCGTGGGCCTCGCCGCGATGCTGGTCGCCAACGCCGCGCTGCTGCGGGTCGGCCTGGCGCCGCTGCGCCGCCTGACCCGGGCCATGACCACCATCGACCTGCTCCAGCCCGAGCCGCGCCCGGTCCCGGCCGGGCAGGCCGGCATCGCGGAGCTGATCCGCGCCTTCAACGCCATGATCGACCGTCTGGAGGCGGAACGGGCGACCAGCGCTGCCGCCGCCCTGTCCGCCCAGGAGGCCGAGCGCCGCCGTATCGCCCAGGAGCTGCACGACGAGGTCGGCCAGACGCTGACCGCGGTCCTGCTCGAACTGAAACAGGTCGCCCGCCACGCGCCCGACCCGGTTCGCGCGCAGCTCGCCCAGGTGCAGGAGACCACCCGCGACAGCCTCGACGAGATCCGCCGCATCGCCCGCCGGCTACGCCCCGGGGTGCTGGAGGAACTCGGCCTGATCAGTGCCCTGAAGGCGCTCGTCACGGAGGTCACCGGGCACACCGAGCTGGCCGTGCGCCAGCACCTCGGCGCGGACCTGCCGGCCCTCGACGGCGAGGCCGAGCTGGTGATCTACCGGGTCGCCCAGGAGGCCCTCACCAACACCGTCCGGCATGCCAGGGCCACCACCGTCGAGGTGTCCCTGGCCGCTCAGCCGGGCCACGTGCAGCTGCGGATCCGCGACGACGGCCGGGGCGTCGGCGACGCGGCCGAGGGCGCCGGCATCCGCGGCATGCGCGAGCGGGCCCTGCTCATAGGCGCTCCGCTCGCCGTGACCTCCGGCCCGGCCGGCGGCACCGAGGTGCGGCTGCGGGTGCCGCTGACCGACCGGGACGGCCGGCCGTGACGACCCGCATCCTGCTCGCCGACGACCACGCCCTGGTGCGCCGCGGGGTCCGGCTCATCCTCGACAGCGAACCGGACCTGACGGTCGTGGCGGAGGCCGGCGACGGCGCGGAGGCCGTCGCCCTGGCCCAGGCCGAGCGCCCCGACCTGGCCATCCTCGACATCGCCATGCCCCGGATGACCGGCCTGCAGGCGGCCCGGGAGCTGTCCCGGCAGCAGCCGGACCTGCGCATCCTCATCCTGACGATGTACGACAACGAGCAGTACTTCTTCGAGGCCCTCAAGGTCGGCGCCAACGGCTACGTGCTCAAGTCCGTCGCCGACCGTGACCTGGTGGAGGCCTGTCGCGCCGCCGTACGCGACGAGCCGTTCCTCTATCCCGGCGCGATCAACGCCCTCATCCGCACCTACCTGGAACGCACCGCGCGCGGCGAGAGCCTGCCGGCGCGGGCCATCACCGAACGCGAGGAGGAGATCCTCAAGCTCGTCGCCGAGGGCCACTCGTCGAAGGAGATCGCCCGCCTGCTGTTCATCAGCGTCAAGACCGTCGAACGGCACCGGGCCAACCTGCTGCAGAAGCTCGGCCTCCGGGACCGGCTCGAGTTGACCCGCTACGCCATCCGGGCCGGCCTCATCGAGCCGTGAGCCGGCCCGGCGGGCCCCTGCGGGTGGACGCGTCGGCGGGTTCGCGGGGCGCGCGCCGACGGGGGACGACACGACGCCCGTCCGGGCCGGGCCGGGCCGACTTTTCCTGCGGGCGGCCCCACCGGTTCTCTACGGTCGACGGGTGGGCGCTGAGCAGCCGTGGAGCCGGCCGGCCCGGCGGCGCCGCCCGATGCGCACCGGGCTGGTGTTCGCGGGCGTCGCCGTGCTGCTGTGCTGCGTCGGGGTGGCCGGGCTGGGCGCCTGGAACGTGCAGGTGGTCACGCAGGCCAGCGGCCCGGTGCGGGAGACCGCCGACGGGTTCCTGCGCTCGGTCGCGGCGGGCGACACCGACGGCGCGTACGACCGGCTCTGCGCCGATGCGCGCACCCGGTGGAGCCCGATCGGGTTCACCAGCTGGCTGCGCACGCCGCCGGTGGTCAGCGGCTACGAGATCCTCGACGTGTCGGTGGCGACGCGCGGCGGCCGCCCGCAGGGCACGGTGACGGTGCGGCTGACCCGCGACAACGGGCTGACCGAGGAGCGGAAGCTGTCGGTGGTGCGGGAGGGCGGCGACTGGCGGGTGTGCGGTGACCCGTACTGACGCCGTCAGCGGCGCGGGCCGAGCTCGCCGGCCCGGTAGTGCCGCCGGCACAGCACCTGGTAGCGCACCTGCGCGCTGTCCACCGTGTCGCCGATGACGACCTGTTCGCCCTCGCGGACGACCCGCCCGCCGACCACCCGGGCGTTGAGCAGCCCTTCCCGGCCGCACCAGCAGAGCACCTCGACCTGGATGCGGGCCACCTCGTCGGCGAGTTCGAACAGCCGCTGCGCGGCCGGGAACAGGCAGGACCGGAAGTCGGTGGCCAGCCCGAACGCGTACACGTCGACGTCGTAGCTGTCGACCAGCTCGGCCATCTGCTCGATGTGCTCCAGGTTGTAGAAGGAGGCCTCGTCGCAGATGAGGTAGTCGACGCGGACCCCCTCGGCCCACGTGTCGCGCACCAGCGTGCGCAGGTCGAGGTCGTCGGTGACCTCGACGGCCTCGTGGGCCAGCCCGATGCGGGTGGTGACCTGCGGGCCCAGCGAGCGGTCGATGCGGGTGGTGACCAGACCACGGCGGCCCTGCCGGGCGTGGTTGTGGTTCATCTGCAGCGCCATCGTGGACTTGCCGCAGTCCATCGGCCCCCAGAAGAACTTCAACGCCGCGGCGTGCAGCGGACGCCCGTCCACGCCCCGCGCCGCGGCGCACCGGGCGGGGGAGTCGTCGGGGCCCAGCGGCGGGCGCGCCAGACAGGTCGGGGCGGCGGCGTGGTCGGTCACGGTCGGGCAGCCTAGCTGATCGACGCCCCCCGATCTGGCCGGTGCGGTCCGCGCTGCCTCACAGCACCCGGGGCGGGGTGTTGCCGGCGGCGACGATCGCGCGGCGGATCGGCACGGCCAGCAGCAGCAGGAACCCGACGACGAAGAAGATGAGCAGGGAGACCAGGCCCACCCGGTACGAGGAGGTCAGCTGGAACACCAGGCCGAAGGCCAGCGGGCCGAGCCAGCTGGTGCCCTTGTCGCTGATCTCGTAGAAGCCGTAGTATTCGCCCTCCTTGCCGGCGGGGATGAGCTGGCTGAACAGCGACCGGCTCAGCGCCTGGCTGCCGCCGAGCACCAGGCCGATGGCCGCGCCGAGGACCATGAACGGCAGGGGCGCCTCGGCGGGCAGCCGGAACGCGCCGAGGATCACCCCGGTCCACAGCACCAGGCTGATCAGGACGGTCTTCCAGGCGCCGATGCGCTTGGCGAGCGCGCCGAGCAGCAGCGCGCCGCCGAAGGCGAGGAACTGCACCAGCAGGATGGTCACGATCAGGGTGCTCTGGCCGAGCTTCAGCTCCTCGGTGCCGTACTGGCTGGCCAGGGCGATGACGGTCTGGATGCCGTCGTTGTAGACCAGGAACGCGAGCAGGAAGAACAGCGTCAGCGGGTACGCCTTGATCTCCCGCAGGGTGCGGCCGAGCTGCCGGAACCCGTCGGTGACCGGGTTGCCGCCGGCCAGCGCGGCGGCGGTGGGGTGTTCGCGCAGCCAGCGCAGCGGAATCAGGGTGAACGCCGCCCACCACAGCCCGGCGGACACGATCGACCAGCGGGCCAGGTCGAGGGTGCGCTGGTGGTTGCCCTCCTCGCCGAGCATGCTGACCGCGACCAGGTTGAGTGCCAGCAGCAGGCCGCCGCCGAGGTAGCCCAGCGCCCAGCCGCGGCTGGAGATGCCGTCGCGGTCGTCGGGGCCGCCGAGCTGCGGCAGGAACGAGTTGTAGACCACGACGCCGGCGCCGAAGGCGATGTTGGCGACGAGGAACAGCAGCCCGCCGAGCAGGTACCGGTCGCCGGTGACGAAGAGCATGCCGACGGTGGCGCCGGCGCCGGTGAAGGCCGCCGCGGCGAGCAGCCGCTTCTTGTGTGCCGACCGGTCGGCGACCGCCCCGATGACGGGCAGCACGAAGACGGTGAGGAACACCGACAACGACACCAGGTACGGGAAGTACGAGCCGGCGGCGACCTTGATGCCCAGCGGGTACACGTACCCGGTGCAGGTGTCGGCGCCGAGTTCGCAGCCGGCGGCCAGTTCGGTGACGGTGGTCAGGAACGGGCCGAGGAACACCGTGATCACGGTGGTGGAGAAGGCGGACATCGCCCAGTCGTAGAAGTACCAGCCGGTGCGTTCGCGGCGGGTGCTCGCCGGGGCGGGGGTGTCGCCGACCGTGGGGGTGGCGGTCTCGGCCATCGGGGGTCCTTCGGCGCTCAGGCGGCCCAGTGGCCGCGGCTGCGGTAGACGTCGCGCAGCACGCCGACGTGATCGGTCATGATGCCATCCACTCCAAGATCAAGTAACTCGTGCATCTCGGCAGGTTCGTCGATCGTCCAAACGTGCACCTGTAGGCCGAGTCGGTGGGCGTAGCGCAGGAACCGACGGTCCACCACGCGCACCCGCCCGTAGCGCACCGGCACCTGGGCGGCGACGACCGACGGGGGCAGCCGCAGCGCCCGGCCGGTCAGCGAGGCCATCCGCAGCCGGGCCACCCCGCGCATGCCGAGGCTGGTGGCGATCCGGCCCTCGGTGCTGGCGCGCAGCCGGGCCAGCCGGGCGTCGCTGAACGAGGCGAGCAGCACCCGGTCGCCGGCGTTGGCGCGCGCGACCGTGGCCACGGTCGGGTCGACGCCCCCGTCGGCCTTGACGTCGACGTTGAACCGGACCTCGGGCCAGGCGTCGAGGACCTCGTCGAGGCGGGGCACCACGGCGGCGCCGCCGACGCGTACCGAGGCCAGGTCCGCCCAGCGCAGGTCGGCGATGCGCCCGGGCTCGCCGGTGACCCGCGTCAGGGTGGCGTCGTGGAAGACCACCGCCACGCCGTCGGCGGTGCCGTGCACGTCGGTCTCCACGTACCGGTAGCCGAGCCCGATCGCGCGGGCGAACGCCGCGGCGGTGTTCTCGTCGCCCTCGGCGGCGCCGCCGCGGTGGGCGAAGGCCAGCGGCGCGGGGGCGTCGAGGTAGGGGTGACGGGTCAGCACGCGACGCAGTATGCCGGTCTCCGGTTGCCGCGCGGCGACCAGCCCGTGACCGTTGATCGCCGCTGCGGGCCGCCTCCCCGAGCGGCCACTGTGGAAGCGGGTCGCGCGGGGATCCGGGAGTCCGGCGTGGTGTCGCCGCGTCGATCCGCCGGGCGGGGCCGGTTCGTCCCAGCGGTGGCCGGGACGAGGCTCGCGCCGCAGGTGGCGGCCGGGACGAGTTCGCGCTCAGGCGGTGGGGCGACGGCGGTGCGAGCGGCTGGTGTCGGCGGGTCGGCCGGGGTCGACGTGGCGGGGCCGGTCGGGCTCGTCGGGCCGCAGCGGGGCGAGGCCGTCGGTGATGGCGTCGATGATCCGGTCGGTGGCCCGCCGGGCCGCGCCGGGCGTGACGGGCGTGATGTCGCCCAGGTCGACCGGGTCGCCGAAGTGCACCCGGACCACGGGGCGCCGCCACATGGCACGGGCGACGCCGCGCAGCAGACCCTTCGGGGCGCGGTAGGGCAGCACCTCGTGCGACCCCCACTGGGCGATCGGGATCACCGGCGCGGCACAGGCCAGGGCGAGGCGGGCCACGCCGGTCTTGCCGCGTTCGGGCCACATGCCGGGGTCCAGGCCGATGCGGCCCTCCGGGTAGACCAGGATCACCGAGCCGCCGGTGACGGCCGCGGCGGCGTCGTCGAGGGCGTGGTGTACGGCGCTGGTGCCCCGGTCGACGCGGATGTGCCCGGCGCGGCGCATCGCGGCGCCGATGACGGGGGCGCGGAACAGCCCGCCGGTGGCCATGATCCGGGGGGCGACGCCCCGGGCCCGGCAGGCGGCGGCGAGGACGACCGGGTCGAACGGGCTGATGTGGTTGGCGGCCAGGATCAGCGGGCCCCGGCGCAGCGCCTCGGGCACGTCCCCGCTGACCTTCAGGCGGGCCACGAGCGCGACGACGACGCGGGCGAGCAGCTGCGCGGCGCGCCAGATCAGCGGGGGCTGCCACGTCGGGTGGGCGGTGTCCATCAGCCGGCAATGGTCGCACGCGCGGGCCGGGCGGCGGGGGCGGGGGCGTCGGTTCGGCGACCGTCGGGGCCGTTCGGCAGAGGTGATCAGGGTCATTGGTCCCGGGCCGGTTAGGGACCCCCGCCCCTGCCCGTTCGTCTACGACGGGAAGTAGTATTTACTACGTCTCGTAGTATGCACAGCTGGGGGTTCTCTGGTGGACGCGTTGGACGTCGCCCGCTGGCAGTTCGGTGTCACCACCGTCTACCACTTTCTCTTCGTGCCGCTGACCATCGGCCTGTCCGTGCTGGTGGCGATCCTCCAGACGATGTGGCACCGCACCGGCGACGAAAAGTACCTGAAGCTCACCAAGTTCTACGGCAAGCTCTTCCTGATCAACTTCGCCATGGGCGTGGTCACCGGCATCGTGCAGGAGTTCCAGTTCGGCATGAACTGGAGCGACTACTCCCGCTTCGTCGGCGACATCTTCGGTGCCCCGCTCGCCATCGAGGCGCTGGTCGCGTTCTTCCTGGAGTCGACCTTCATCGGCCTGTGGATCTTCGGCTGGGACCGGCTGCCCAAACGGCTGCACCTGGCCACCATCTGGGCCGCCGCGATCGGCACCAACCTCAGCGCGTACTTCATCCTCGCGGCGAACTCGTTCATGCAGAACCCGGTCGGCTACCGGATCAACCCCGACACCGGCCGCGCCGAACTCACCGACTTCATGGCGGTGCTGACCAACAAGGTCGCCCTGATCACCTTCCCGCACACCATCGCCGGGGCGTTCCTGGTCGCCGGCTCGCTGCTGGTCGCGGTCGCGCTGTGGCACCTGATCCGCAACCGCGACTCCGCCGACACCCCGGCCTACCGGTTCGCCGCCAAGTTCGGCTCCTGGGTCACCCTGGTCGCCACCGCCGGCGTGATCATCACCGGCGACATCCAGGGCAAGATCATGACCGAGGTGCAGCCGATGAAGATGGCCGCCGCCGAAGGCCTCTACACCACCGAGAGCCCCGCCGCGTTCTCCGTGCTCACCGTCGGCAGCCTCGACGGCAGCCGCGAGCTGTTCGCCATCAAGATCCCGTACCTGCTGTCGTTCCTCGGCACCGGCGACCCCAACGGCACCGTCCAGGGCATCAACGACCTGCAGGCCCAATACGCCACCCAGTACGGCGCCGGCAACTACGCCCCGATCATCCCGGTCACCTACTGGAGCTTCCGCTTCATGATCGCCTTCGGGTTGGCCGCCGCCGCGATCGCCCTGCTGGTGCTCTGGAGCCAGCGCAAGGGCCGCACCCCCACCAGCAAGTGGCTGCTGCGCGCCGGCTTGGTCATGCCGCTGCTGCCGCTGGCCGCGAACTCCTTCGGCTGGATCTTCACCGAGATGGGCCGCCAGCCGTGGATCGTCTTCGGCGAGATGCTCACCCGCGACGGCGTGTCCCGCAGCGTGTCGCTGACCGAGGTGCTCACCTCGTTCACCGCCTTCACCCTGATCTACGCCACCCTCGCCGTGATCGAGGTCAAGCTGCTGCTGCGCTACGCCAAGGCCGGCGTACCCGACCTCACCCCGGCGCCGGAGACCGACGACACCGACGACGACGCCGAGCGCCCGCTCGCCTTCGCCTACTGATCACCGGAGCCCACCGTGGAACTCACCACCATCTGGTTTCTGCTCGTCGCGGTCCTGTTCACCGGGTACTTCATCCTGGAGGGCTTCGACTTCGGCGTCGGCATGCTGCTGCCCGTGCTCGGCCGCAACGACCGGGAACGCCGCGTCCTGATCAACACCATCGGCCCGGTCTGGGACGGCAACGAGGTGTGGCTGATCACCGCCGGCGGCGCCATGTTCGCCGCCTTCCCCGAGTGGTACGCCACCCTGTTCTCCGGCTTCTACCTGCCGCTGCTGCTGATCCTGCTGGCCCTGATCGCCCGCGGCGTCGCCTTCGAGTACCGCCACAAGCGCCCCGAGGCGTCCTGGAAGCGGCGCTGGGACACGGCGATCTTCGTCGGCTCGCTCGTGCCGGCGGTGCTGTGGGGCGTGGCGTTCGCCAACATTCTGCGCGGCGTGCCGCTGGACGCCGACCACGAGTACGTCGGCGGCCTGCTCGACCTGCTCCACCCGTACGCCCTGCTGGGCGGCGCGACCACCGCGGCGCTGTTCCTCACCCACGGCGCGGTGTTCGTCGCGCTGAAGACCGTGGGCGACGTCCGCGAGCGTGCCGGCGCGCTCGCGGTGCGCCTGGGCGTGGTCACCGCCGTGCTCGCGGTGGCGTTCCTGTCCTGGACGTTGACCATCCGCTCCAGCGCGGCCGCCGTCGTGTTCGCCGTCGGCGCGGCCCTCGCCCTGCTCGGCGGTCTCGCCGCCGCCCGGGTACGCCGGGAGGGTTGGGCGTTCGCCGGCACCGCCGTGGCGATCGGCCTGGCCGTGGCGACGCTGTTCGCGGCGCTGTTCCCGAACGTGCTGCCGTCCACCCTGGACGCGGCGGGGACGCTGACCGCCACCAACGCCGCCTCCACCCCCTACACCCTGAAGATCATGACCTGGGTGGCGGTGGTGTTCACCCCGATCGTGCTGGCCTACCAGGGCTGGACGTACTGGGTGTTCCGCAAGCGCATCGGAGTGGCCCACATCCCGCAGCACTGACCCGGCCCGGCACTAGGGTGAGGCGATGACCGGCGACGCGTGGACCGACCTGTTCGGCAGCGCGACGCCGGTCGTCGCCGCCCCCCTCGCCGGGGGCGCCACCACCTGCGCCCTGGTCCGCGCCGTCGCCGTAGCCGGCGGCTTCGCCTTCCTCGCCGCCGGCTACAAGACACCCGAGGCGGTCGCCGCCGAGCTGGCCGAGCTGCGCGCCACCGGGACGCCGCACGGGGTGAACCTGTTCGTGCCCGGCGCCCGCGACATCGACGAGACCGCCTTCCGCCGGTACGCCCACCAGATCGCCGCCGAGGGCGTACCGTACGGGCTCGACCTGGCCGGCGCGCCGCTGGTGCACGACGACGACCACTGGCCGGACAAGATCGACCTGCTGCTGGCCGCCCCGGTGCCGGTGGTCAGCTTCACCTTCGGGCTGCCCGACCCGGCGACGGTGACCGCGCTGCGCCGCGCCGGCACCCGGGTGCTGGTCACGGTGACCTCGGCCGACGAGGCGCTCGCCGCACGCGAGCTGGGCGTCGACGGCCTGGTCGCCCAGGGCACCGAGGCCGGCGGGCACAGCGGCACCCACACCCCGCACCGGCCGGCCCCGCCGACCTCGACCCGACCCCTGGTCCACGACATGCTGCGGGCCACCGGGCTGCCGGTGGTGGCCGCCGGCGGCGTCGCCGGCCCCGACGACGTCCGTGCCCTGGTCGCCGCCGGCGCCACCGCGGTGGCCGTCGGAACGTTGCTGCTACGCACCGACGAGAGCGGGGCCAGCCGCACCCATCGCGACGCCCTGGCCGACCCGGCCCGCACCGGCACCGTGCTCACCCGCGCCTTCACCGGACGGCCGGCGCGCGGGCTGCGCAACGCCTTCATCGACCGGTACGAGCCCGTCGCGCCGCTCGGCTATCCGGAGCTGCACCACCTGACCCGGGGCATGCGCGCGGCGGCGGCCGCGGCCGGGCACGCGGACCGGGTGCACCTGTGGGCCGGCACCGGCTACCGGCACGCCACCACCGGCCCCGCCGCCGCCGTGGTCGAGCGGCTGACCGCGACGCTCTGACCGGGCGGCGCCGGCCGGGCCACGTCCGGCGTGACCCGCGCACCCGGGCCGGGACGTGCCCGGCCCGGATCACGCCGCGGCGGGGGTGCCGTTCCCGGCCGCCGCCAGCTCGGCGTCGGCCCGCTGCTTGACCAGGGTGAGGACGCGGCCGGCCACGGCCAGGTCCGCGGCGGGGACGTCCCCGTACAGCCGGGCGGTGACGCCGGCGACCGCGTCGGCGACGCGGCGCCGCACCTCCCGGCCGGCGTCGGTGAGCGCCAGCCCGGACCCGCCGGCGGGCAGCGCGCGCAGCAGACCGCCGGCCGGCTGGTCAGCGACGGCTTCGGCGGCATCGGCGCCCGCGGCTACCACTACCGGATCCTCGCGGCCCTCGACGAGTTCGGCCCCGCCAGCCAGGCAGACCTCGGCCGCCGAGGCGGCATCGACCGCAGCGACGTCGTCGCCACCGTCAACGAACTCGCCGCGAAGAACCTCGTCGTCCGCGCACCCGACCCCGCGGACCGACGGCGCAACGTCATCACCATCACGCCCGCCGGACGACGCGAACTCCAGCGCATGGGGGAGACCCTCGCCGGCGTCCAGGACACCCTGCTCGCCCCGCTCACCCCCACCGAACGCGACCAGCTCACCCGCCTGCTCGGCAAACTCCTCGCACACCACCGGCAGCACCACTGACCGGCGAAACGCCGGCGGGGCGGACGGCGCCACCGCCACCCGCCCCGCCGGCGCCCACCGCTCAGTGGGCCTCGCGCAACTCCGCCAGCCGCGCCTCGATCTCGGCCAACTCCGCGCGCAGCTTCTCCGCCTGCTGCTCCGCCTCGGCACGCTCCGCCGCCATGATCTGCTCCACCGCCTCGTGCACCCCCGGCACGTCGACCAGCGCCACCATCCGCAGCGCCTCCGCCGGCTTGACCACGTACGGCTTCGCCAGCGACTTGCTGCCCTGCTGCGCCGCGACCGTCCACTCGCCATCGGCGTACGCCAGCGTGACCGTCAGCCCCGTCGGGCCCTTCGGCTTCGCCACCTTCACCGGCCGCCGCGCCGGCTTCGCCTCCGCCGTCTCCACCTTCGGCTCCTCCCGCTGCTCCCGCGGCGCCGGCACCGGCGCCCGGTCCAACACGAACTCCGGCTCCGCCGGCACCGGCTCCGGCTCGGGCTCCGGCTGCGGCTCCGCCACCTTGCGGCCCACGCCCCGCGGCGCCACCGCCACATCGGCCGGTGAGAAGGGCAACTCGTCGCGACCGAACCGGACCACCACGAACTCGTCGGAGGCCGCCGGGTCGGTCAGCTCCACCACCTGCCCCACCTGCCCGGCGATCTGGCCCGCCGACGCGGTGAACACCACCTTCGGTTTCCGCCCCGCCGCCAACGCCTCCCGGAAGGTGCGCACGTCCTCGTCGGACAACCCCTGGCCAGCGCCACCCATCAGCAACCTCTTCCCTCGTACACCTGTTCAGACGCCTGCCTTGATACCAGCCGGCCCCGACACGCGCGAGATCAACCCCCCAGCGCCCGCAGCGCCGCGTCGGCGTGCGCGTTCATGTTCAGCTCACTGTGGACCACCTCGATCACCCGCCGGTCCGTGCCGATCACGAACGTCATCCGCCGCGTGCTCAACGCGCCCAGCGGCAGCCGCCGCCGCACCCCGAACCGGTCCGCCACCACACCGTCCGGGTCGGACAGCAGCGGATAGTCGAACCCGTGCAATCGGGAGAACTCCGCCTGCCTCGCCACCGGGTCCCGGCTGATGCCCACCCGCTGCGCGCCCACCGCCGCGAACTCCGCCGCCAGGTCCCGGAAGTGGCAGCTCTCCGCCGTACACCCACGGGTCAACGCCGCCGGGTAGAAGAACAGCACCACCGGGCCGGCGGCCAGGAACTCCGACAGGCGCCGCGGCGTACCCGTCTCGTCGGGCAGCGCGAAGTCCTCCACCACGTCCCCGACACCCACACCCGCCACCGCACACCTCCACCGTCGTCACCCGGGTCGCGCCGAGCGTATGCGGCGACCGGGCCGCCCACCCCCACACCCACCACCGCCGCGTGTGACCTTCCCCTCCCGCATCAGGCGTGCCGGTCGCGGTAACGTCGGCCCAGCAGCCACGGCAGGGGAGAGGCGCATTGAATCCCGTCACCGTCATCACCGGCGGCAGCCGCGGCATCGGCGCGGCCACCGCCCGCCGCCTCGCCCACGCCGGCCACCACGTCGTGTTCGGCTACCGCCGCGACCGCGAGGCCGCCGACAAGGTGCTCGCCGACCTCCACGCCGCCGGCGTACGCGGCCTCGCCGTGCCCGCCGACACCCGCGACCCCGAGCGGGTCGCCGCCCTGTTCGACGCCGCCGCCGATCTCGGCCCGATCACCGGCCTGGTCAACAACGCCGGCGTCACCAGCCCCATCGGCGCCTTCGTCGACCTCGACCCGGCCGACCTGCGCCACGTCGTCGACGTCAACCTCGTCGGCTACGTCCTGTGCGCCCAGCAGGCCGCCCGCCGGATGGGTAGCGGCGGCGCCATCGTCAACGTCTCCTCCGCCGCGGCCACCCTCGGCAGCCCCGGCGAGTACGTCCACTACGCCGCCGTCAAGGCCGCCACCGACACCCTCACCACCGGCCTCGCCAAGGAACTCGCCCCCCGCGGCATCCGCGTCAACGCCGTCGCCCCCGGCATCATCCGCACCGACATCCACGCCCTGTCCGGCCAACCCGACCGACCCGACACCGCCGCCGACCGCATTCCCCTCGGCCGCCCCGGCGAACCCGACGAGGTCGCCGCCGCCATCGCCTGGCTCCTCGGCCCCGACGCCACCTACACCACCGGCACCGTCCTACGCGTCGCCGGCGGCCTGTAGCCGTCGGCGTCTCGGCGCGCCGCTGGTGCTGCGCCTGCGCCTGCGCACCGCCCTCGCCCGCCGTCCCCGGCTCGTGAGTGGAGGCGGCCGGGCAGGGGCGCCGCCACCCGATCGGTAGGAAAGTTTCACCGATTGCCCCGACCGATACAGATCATTTACGATCGACGCCCATCACTCGACCGGGTGCCCGGACACCACGGGCCCGAACAGGGGAGACCCGATGAGCGACGACCTGGAAACACGCCGCCTGCTCGACACGCCCGCCCGGCGC
This sequence comes from Micromonospora sp. NPDC002717, assembly GCF_040295705.1. Classification (NCBI taxonomy): domain Bacteria; kingdom Bacillati; phylum Actinomycetota; class Actinomycetes; order Micromonosporales; family Micromonosporaceae; genus Micromonospora; species Micromonospora sp. NPDC002717. The sequence continues at coordinate 273,779 of NZ_JBEOVW010000006.1, forward strand.
CGCACCCTCCTCACCGCACTGGGCGCCGGCGTCGGCATCGGCGTCGTGGGCATGCCGAGCCCCGCCATGGCGGCGGCCGCCGGCTGGAGCAACCCCACCCTCGGCACCCTGACCTCCGGCTACAAGACCCCCAGCCGCCCCACCCACACCGGCTGGGACGTCGCCAACAGCCAGGGCACCCCCGTCTACGCCACCGCCGACGGCACGGTCCGCGACATCAAGACCAACTCGTACCCGGGCGACACCACCAGCGGGCCCCTGCCCGGACGCACCGGCAACAGCGTGCACCTCAACCACGCCGACAGCTACTTCTCCTACTACGGCCACCTCCACCGCGTCCTGGTCAGCGTCGGCCAGCGGGTCAGCTGCGGACAACTGATCGGCCTCATGGGCAACACCGGCAACTCCAGCGGCCCGCACCTGCACTTCGAGATCCACCGCCCCCGGCTGACCTCCACCGACCCCCGGATCTTCCTCGCCAACCGCGGCATCACCCTCGGCGCGACGGCCCCCGTCGGCAGCACCGGCTACCCGAGCGTCAGCCAGGGCGCCTCCGGATGGGTGCCCCGCACCATCCAGTACCTCCTGCGGGCCCGCGGCATCTCCGTCGTCGTCGACGGCGTCTTCGGACCGGCCTGCACCTCCGCCGTCAAGTCGTTCCAGACCAGCCGCGGCCTCTACGCCGACGGCCTCGTCGGCCCGATCACCTGGACCGCCCTCATCCTGCCCCTGCGGGAAGGCAACTCCGGCGACCTCGTCCGCGGCCTCCAGACCGCCCTCAACGCCCGCGGCGCCAACCTCCTCGTCGACGGCTCCTTCGGCTCGGTCACCGCCAACGCCGTACGCGACTTCCAGAGCCGCAACGGCCTCGTCGCCGACGGCATCGTCGGCCCCGTCACGTGGAGCGTGCTCATCTGACCCCGGGCACCGGCAACCGCCGTGTCAGCCCGCCTTCTGGTCGCGCCTGCGGCTGCACGACGTCCTCGTGAAACGGCGCTGCCCGGCCGGAGAGATCACCGGCCGGGCAGCGAAAATTGGCTCTGGTCAGTTGCCGGTGGACGCGCCCTTCAGGCCCTCCAGCATCTCGGCGAAGTCGGCGGTCTCCGCGGCGGCGGGCGTCTCGACGTTCACCGCCTTGCCGTAGTCGGTGTAGTCGACCGTCATGTCGCCCATCTTGCCCATGTCCAAGCCCGCCCGGCGCGGCCGGTACTGCTCGTCGACCCAGAGGTCGATCGTGAGCTCCTTGACGCCCTGCTTGGCGTACTGCTGCTCGACGCCCTTCCGCAACTCGGCGTCGAGCTGCCCGAGGTAGGTCGCCACCGGAGCAGTGACGGTGTAGTGCACCGTGCGCGCCCCGTTCACCGTCTCCTCGCCGACGACCGTGACACCCTCGAGGGCGAGCAGCGTCTTCACCTGCTTGGTCGGGTCGACGTCCTCGAACTGCTTGGTGAAGTCCATCCCCGCCTGCTCGGCGGCCGCGGTCAGGTCCAGCTTCATCCAGCGCTTCCCGCCGATGCTCGCGCGGTCCTTCGCCGGGATCTCGACGTAGACCACGCTGCCGATCATCCGGACGGTGGTCGGGGTGCCATCCGGACCCGCCATCGTCATCTCGGCCTTGACCGGGTCGCCCAGATCGACCACGCCCTGCACCGAGACCTTCTCGCCGCCCGCCGTGCCCTGCATCGTCACGGTCACCGAGTCGCTCTTGTCGGTGGCGTCGATCGTCTTCTGCAACGAACCCTTGAGATCACTGGCGAGCAGCTCCAGCACGCTGGGCTGCTTCGGCGCGTCCGAGCCGGGCTTCGCGCCGCAGGCAGTCATCGCGAGTGCCGTGAGCGCGGAGACCGCCAGAACAGTGGTCTTCTTCCAAAGTGACACGTGACAGCTTCTTTCCCCGAAGGACTCTGAAGATCTCTCCAGATAGAGCGACGCCACGCTATCCCAAGCGGTCAACATCGAGGCGCATCCCCGCCGAAACTTTGGTGCGAAGCGACCCGCCGGCACGGGAGCGGCAGCCACAATCGGCACATACCGCCCACCCGTGGCGTCGGCCGTCGCCCCCGGGCGCCACGGCCCGACACCGGGCCGCGCCGACCAGCGACCTGGTGTCGACCGCGACGTACGATCCGCAGGTGACCAGCAGACCGGACCTGGAGCAGCGCCTGCGCGACCTCGCGCGGCTGCGCCGCGTCCGCGACCGGATCGACCGGGAGTACGCGCAGCCGCTGGACGTCGAGGCGCTCGCCCGCGGCGTGCACATGTCGGCCGGACACCTCAGCCGCCAGTTCCGGCTCGCCTACGGCGAGTCGCCGTACGCCTATCTCATGACGCGGCGCATCGAACGCGCCATGGCGCTGCTGCGTCGCGGCGACCTCAGCGTCACCGAAGTCTGTTTCGCGGTCGGCTGCTCCTCACTGGGCACCTTCAGCACCCGCTTCACCGAGTTGGTCGGCGTGCCGCCCAGCGCCTACCGGGCCCGGGCAAAACCCCCGACGGCGGAGATGCCGCCGTGCATCGCGAAACAGGTGACCAGACCGATCAGGAATCGAGAAGCCCCCGCCCCCAGCCGCAACTAGCGTGACTGCCATGAACCTCACCATTCACTCGAGCTTCCTCCCGCACACCGACCCGGACGCCTCCCTGGCCTTCTACCGCGACATCCTCGGCTTCGAGGTCCGCAACGACGTCGGCTACGGGGGGATGCGCTGGATCACGGTCGGCCCCGCCGACCAGCCCGACACGTCCATCGTCCTGCACCCGCCGACCGCCAACCCCGGCATCACCGACGACGAACGCCGCACCATCCTCGAGCTGATGGCCAAGGGCAGCTACTTCGGCGTCAACCTGGCCACCCCCGACCTCGACGGCACCTTCACGAAGCTGGAGGGCAGCGGCGCCGAGGTGGTCCAGGAGCCGACCGAGCAGCCGTACGGCGTCCGCGACTGCGCGTTCCGCGACCCCGCGGGCAACATGATCCGCATCCAGGAGCTGCGCTGAGCCGCCCGGCGACCGCAGCCATGCCCCAGACAGACGGCGCCGCGAGCTGATGCGCGACAGCCACTGGTTGGTCTGACGCCCAGGCCGGGCGCGCAGCGTGGCCGAGGCCACAGGGACACCCCGGCCCAGAACCGGCCTGGATACGGTGGTGTCGCGAAGAGCACGCCCCGGCCGGCTGACGTCGGACCCAGGCCGACACCGCCGATCCGGCAGACAGCGGCGACCGTCGCCGTGACCGCACCGACACCCAGAACCAGGCATACTGCTCGGGCCGGTCAGATCGAGCCAGGCGACGCCGAGGGAGACCGCCAAGGCGGCTCCGCACGATGATGGAGGCACGATGAGCATGGCCCCGAGGACCGACATGCTGTCGCCCGCGCCGCACGTTGCCGACAGCCACGACCTGATCCGCGTGCACGGCGCGCGAGTGAACAACCTCAAGGACGTCAGCGTCGAGATCCCCAAGCGCCGGCTGACCGTGTTCACCGGCGTCTCCGGCTCGGGCAAGAGCTCGCTGGTGTTCGGCACGATCGCCGCGGAGTCGCAGCGGCTGATCAACGAGACCTACAGCGCCTTCGTGCAGGGCTTCATGCCGACACTGGCGCGGCCGGAGGTCGACCGGCTTCAGGGGCTGACGACCGCGATCATCGTCGACCAGGAACGGATGGGGTCCAACCCGCGCTCCACCGTCGGCACCGCCACCGACGCGAACGCGATGCTGCGCATCCTGTTCAGCCGGCTCGCGCAGCCACACATCGGCCCGCCCAACGCGTACTCGTTCAACGTCCCCTCGGTGAAGGCCAGCGGCGCCATCACCGTCGAGCGCGGCGCCGGCAGGACGAAGACCGAGAAGGCCACCTTCACCCGCCTCGGCGGCATGTGCCCACGCTGCGAGGGCATGGGCTCGATCAACGACATCGACGTGACCCAGCTGTACGACGACAGCAAGTCGCTCAACGAGGGCGCGATCACCGTACCGGGCTACAACATGGACGGCTGGTACGGCCGCATCTTCCGCAACGGCGGCCTGTTCGACCCCGACAAGCCGATCCGCAAGTACACGAAGAAGGAACTGGACGACCTCCTTCACAAGGAACCCACCAAGATCAAGGTCGACGGGATCAACCTGACGTACCTGGGGCTGATCCCGCAGGTCCAGAAGTCCTACCTGTCCAAGGACGTCGACGCGCTACAGCCGCACGTCCGCGCCTTCGTGGAGCGGGCGGTGACGTTCACGACCTGCCCCGAGTGCCACGGCACCCGGCTCAGCAAGGAAGCACAGTCGTCGAAGATCAAGGGGAAGAACATCGCCGACCTCTGCGCGATGCAGATCAGCGACCTGGCCGACTGGATCCGGGACCTCGACGAGCCGTCCGTGCTCCCGCTGCTCACCGGGCTGCAACACCTCCTCGACTCGTTCACGGAGATCGGGCTGGGATACCTCTCCCTCGACCGGCCAGCCGGCACCCTGTCCGGGGGAGAGGCACAGCGCACCAAGATGATCCGGCACCTCGGCTCGTCGCTCACCGACGTCACCTACGTCTTCGACGAGCCGACGATCGGTCTGCACCCCCATGACATCCAGCGGATGAACGACCTGCTGCTGCGGCTACGGGACAAGGGCAACACCGTGCTCGTCGTGGAACACAAGCCGGAAACGATCGAGATCGCCGACCACGTCGTCGACCTGGGCCCGCGCGCCGGCACCGAGGGCGGCGAGGTGGTGTTCGAGGGCACCGTCGAAGGGCTGCGGGCCAGCGACACACTCACCGGGCGGCACCTCGACGACCGGGCCACCCTCAAGAAGTCGGTGCGCTCGTCCTCCGGCACCCTGGAAATCCGCGGCGCGTCGACGCACAACCTCCAGAACGTGGACGTCGACATCCCGCTCGGGGTGCTCTGCGTGCTCACGGGCGTGGCCGGCTCCGGCAAGAGCTCGCTGATCCACGGCTCCGTCGCCGGCCACGACGGCGTGGTGGTGATCGACCAGGGCGCCATCCGGGGCTCACGACGCAGCAACCCGGCGACGTACACCGGCCTGCTCGACCCGATCCGCAAGGCGTTCGCGAAGGCCAACGGCGTGAAGCCGGCGCTGTTCAGCGCCAACTCCGAGGGCGCGTGCCCCGCCTGCAACGGCGCCGGCGTCATCTACACCGACCTCGGGATGATGGCCGGCGTCGCCACCACCTGCGAGGAATGCGGGGGAAAGCGGTTCCAGGCATCGGTGCTGGAGTACCACCTCGGCGGCCGCGACATCAGCGAGGTGCTCGCGATGTCGGTGACCGAGGCCGAGGAGTTCTTCGGCACCGGCGAGGCACGCACGCCGGCCGCGCGCACCATCCTCGGCCGGCTCGCCGACGTCGGGCTCGGCTACCTCAGCCTCGGCCAGCCGCTCACCACGCTGTCCGGCGGGGAGCGGCAGCGGCTCAAGCTGGCCACGCACATGGCCGAGAAGGGCGGCGTCTACGTCCTCGACGAGCCGACCACCGGTCTGCACCTCGCCGACGTCGAGCATCTGCTCGGCCTGCTCGACCGGCTCGTCGAATCCGGCAAGTCGGTCATCGTCATCGAGCACCACCAAGCGGTCATGGCACACGCCGACTGGATCATCGACCTCGGTCCCGGCGCCGGCCACGACGGCGGCCGGATCGTCTTCGAGGGCACACCCGCCGACCTCGTCGCCGCCCGCACCACGCTCACCGGCGAGCACCTGGCGGCCTACGTCGGCAGCTGACCGAGGCCCGTGCGCCCTGGGCCACCTGAACCGCCCCTGACCCGTGCTGGCTCGACCCCTGTAGCTCCCGAGGGTGCGGCAGCCCGACAGCGGGAACCATCCGGGCCGTCACCTGCGGCTGGGCGATCAGACGAACCGCGACGCGCGAGACTCGCGGCACGGTTCGAGCGTGATGTGCGCGGACAGCGCACGGAGGAAGTCGGGCGCGTCGAAGATCTCGCCGGCGGAGGCCACGCCGCTCGTCCTCGTCCGACCGGCGAGAACGCGATGGACCGCTTCGACCGCCAGCGGCGCGCTGATGGCGTAGATGTCCTGGCCACTGGCGACGACGCGTCGCTGCGTGTCGCCGGCACGCACGACGACGTCGACGGTGAACGTCTGCGCGGACCGGCCGAACTCGTCGACCGCAGCCGGTGCGGGCGCGTCCGCAGCGGCAAGGCCCTTGGCCGCGTCGGTGGTCATGTACGTGCGCACCTCGGGGATGGACAGGTGGCTGGGGACCGTGACGACGTCAGCCATCGTGAACCCGCCGAGGACGCTCCGGCGGCCCATCGGAGCGGGAAAGTCCCATTCCACGGTCGGCAGGTCGCACTCGTCGACGTAATACTCCAGCCGGCCACCGGTGTAGCGGACACGTCGGCCATCGCGCCGTTCCCGGGAAACGGTGCCGGAGGCGAGGGTCCCGGCGGTGGGGTGCCAACTACTCAGTCCGTACGCCACGTGCGCCTCGTCGGCCGCCGTCCAATCACCCATCGCCGTCGTGACCAGCAGATCACCGAGTCCGCCGAAGAACGCCATCGCCGGGACCACCGCGACGCCCGCGGCCCGAGCACGGTCCGTGAAGTGCGTGAACGTGTCGAGGTTGGCCTCGATCTCAGCCGCCACGTCCACGTACGGAACCCCGGTGCGCAGGGCGGCCTCGATCACGGGCGCCGCCGTCGAGGCGAACGGACCGGCACAGTTGACGACCGCGACCGCGCCCTTCAACGCCTGGTCGAGCGAGACCGGATCGTCGACCGACGCCACCCGGAATTCGAGCCCCGGATGCGACGCCGCCAGCACCTGGAGCCGGCCCACGTCACGACCGACGAGAAGCGGGACGAGCCCGCGATCACGCAACTCCGTCACCACGAACCGCCCGGTGTGTCCGTACGCACCGAACACCGCCACGGTCTGACCCGAACCCATCTGCAGCTCCTCCATGCTCCGCGAAAGATCGACTGAGAAGATCCTCTCGGCAGCGGCCGGCCCGGGACCAGTGTCCGCAACGCCATGCCCCATACAATTTCGGACATGGCCACTGTCGCGCTCGCCGCCACCGACGCGATGCTGCACTTCGAACTCGCCATGGCCTGCGAAATCTTCGTCCGCGACCCCTCCGGCCTGGCAGACCCCTGGTACGACCTCGTGGTCTGCGGCCCGGGCCCGGTCGGGATCGGCAGATTCCGCATGGAACCCGACGACGGCTTGGACCGACTCGCCCGCGCCGACACCGTGATCATCCCTGGCGTGGAGGACATCGACGCGGACGTGCCACCCGACCTGCTCGACGCCGTCCGCGCGGCCCACGAGGCGGGCGCCCGGATGGTCTCGCTGTGCACCGGAGCGTTCGTGCTGGCCGCCGCCGGGGTGCTGGACGGGCTGCGCGCAACCACCCACTGGGCCCACACCGAGGCGCTGGCCGCCCGCTACCCCCGGGTGCAGGTCGACCCGGACGTGCTCTACGTCGACAACGGCAACGTGCTCGCCTCCGCCGGCAAAGCCGCCGCGATCGACCTGTGCCTGCACCTGATCCGTCGCGACCACGGCGCGACGGTCGCCAACGCCGTCGCCCGCCGCCTGGTGGTGCCGCCGCATCGCGCCGGAGGCCAGGCCCAGTTCGTCACCACCCCGGTGCCCGCCCGCGACGACCACCCCCTCGCCGACCTGTTCCCCTGGGTGATGGAACGGCTGAACCATCCGCTGACCGTGGAGGACCTGGCCCGCCAGGCGAACATGAGCTCGCGCAACCTGGCCCGCCACTTCAAGTCGGCAACAGGCACCACCCCGCTGCAGTGGCTGTCGACGCAGCGGATCCGTCGGGCCCAGGAACTGCTGGAGAACACCGACAACAGCATCGACGCCATCGCCCAGGCGGCTGGCATGGGAACCGCCACGACGCTACGCCGACACTTCAACCGCACCGTCGGCGTACCTCCGGACGCCTACCGTCGCACCTTCCGCAGCGCCTGGAACTCATCAGAATCGTGATCGCCATCCGGTCGGCGGCCTGACAGCCCTGCGGTGTAGCGGGCCGCCCCAACTGCTCGATCGTCGGGCGGCGGGACTCTGATCGGTCCCATTTACCCTGATTGTCCGGTCAGCGATGCGACGACGACGCGAAGCCGACCATGCGGGAGCCTGGGACCCGGGGGAGCGGCACCCCGCCTGCACATCGATCCACTCTTCGCGGCATCGGAAGCCCGGTCCAGGCCCCAGCCGCACGAGGGTGTTGCAGACCGGGAGTTGGGCCGGCGTGCGGCGTTCGGGCAGTGACGCGGACCGCTCGAGCGGTCGCGCAGGCCGGTGACGCCTTCACCCTGAAGCGGTGTGGCCACATGTGGAACGTCTGCCGGCTGATGCCGTAGCACCGCACGCGACGTCGCCCGCAACCTCCTCGGCATGACGCAGGACCGCCAGGCGGCGCAGCGCCTTGGCGGCCTGCTGACCACGCCCAACTTACCGAGAACGACGAGGTCACTCGCCGGTCCGCCCTGATTCGATAATGTACATTATGTCAAGTAGACCGCATGTCGGCCCTCCCCGGCGCCGCTGCGGCCCTCATGGCGCCGGGTGGCAACCTCACGCGGCAGGATGCCGACCGAGGAAGGCGACGAGGCGGTCGCCCGGGGCCGCGCCGGACGAGACCGGCACGGGCGGGCCGAACCGGGACTGGCGGGCCTGCTCGCCGACCAGTGCCGCGGACAACGCGAGCAGCTCGGTGGCCAGCCCGGCGGGGATCTCACGCTCCACGCCGCAGGCGGTGGCGATGTCCCACCCGTGCGCCGCGAACTCGATCGCGCCGCCGCGCGCGGCACCGCCCGCCCACGCGGCCCGGTCGGGGTGCGCGTCGCCGTGCACCGCCGTACGCACGGCGTCGAGCAGGCGCTGAATGCGCTCCCGCGCGACGGCCACAGGGTCAGCCCCGCCCGCCCGGGGTGACGCCGGAAGGATCAGTTCTCCCGTGGCGGCGAAACCGGTGAGGGCGTCAGCGGCGTCGGCGAGATGCAGCACCAACGTCCGCAGGTCCCAGCCGGCGCACGGGGTCGGCCGGTCGAGGTCGGCGTCGCCGACGGCCGACAGGGCTCCGAGCGCGTAGTCGGCGGACCGCTGGAACAGCGCGACACTGTCGGCGAGCCGGGTCGGGGGTGATGCGGTCACGAGGGTCTCCTTCGGCAACGGGTGGCGAGGGTGGCGTGGCGCGGGGCGGTCTCAGGCGTTCGTCGGGGACATCTCCCAGGGTGCCGGAGAAAGGACCTCTCCGGTTTCGAGCAGCGACTTGAGGTTCGCGAGCACGGCGGGCCACCCCTGCGAGATCCCGGTGTGCATCGCCTGGTCGGTGAGGTTCTCGTGGGTCACGGTGAGGCGGACGATGTCGTGGTGCGGTTCGACGAGGAACGTGACGACCGACGGGCCTCCGGGCGGTTCGTCGCCGGGCGCCGCGAAGGTGATCACCAGGCGCGTCGGCGCGTCGGCCTCGACGACTCGCCCGACGACGTCGACGTCGCCTGACCCGTCGACGCGCCGGTGCTCCCAGGTGGACCCCGGCTGCCAGTCGGAGACGTTGGCGTGTCCCCAGTAGGCGGCCGTCAGGTCCGCGTCCGTCAGGGCCTGCCACACCTGTTCGGCGCTGGCGCGGATGTACGTGACGTAGACGTAGGTCGGCGGGGCCGTGGGTGCGGTCATGGCGTGCTCCTCTGCCTGGTTCCTGATGGCACTGATGGTTTGCAGGCGGCGCCTTTCGAAGCCCGAGATCCAACGCTCCTCGATCTCGTGGATCGGCGTCGGGTTCAGGTAGTGCAGCCGTTCGCGTCCGCGTCGTACGACGGTGACGAGATTGGCCCGGACGAGGACGTCGAGGTGCTGGGTCGCCGACTGGCGCGCCATGTCGAGGCGCTCGCAGAGCTCCCGCAGCGTCTGTCCGTTGTGCTCCCGCAGGCGGTCGAGCAGGAGCCGTCGGGTGGGGTCGGCCAGTGCCTTGAAGACCGGGTCCATCTCTCCCGCCTCTGCGTTCACCTCGCCGATTATGCAGGTATCTGCCTGCGTAATCCACCCCCTCCCCACCGATTGGCGTGGCGAGCGCGCCGCGCGGAGAGCCCGGTCCCCGGTCACTCGGGACCCGGCGGGAGACCGACGAGCCGCCGCAGGTGCGCCTCCACCAGCGCGACCCGCTCCGCCACGGGCGCTGGCGGGACGGCGACGAGTTCGTGGCCGTGCTCCCGGTAGACCTGCTCGTGGACGCGGGCGAACGCCAGCGACTCGGCGTAGTCGATCCGGCGGGCGGCGGTGCGGGTCACGAAGCCGAGCGGCTCGACGAGGAACACCGGACGCTGGTAGGCCCCCTCCCGCAGCACCCGCTCCACCTCGGCGGCGAGCGTCGGCCCGACGGGGCGGCCCAGGTACCGGGCGAGCGCCAGGGTGCACAGCGGAGACCTGTCGTGGACCTGCACCGGGGACCCGGCTGCCTCCCGCCGTTCGCGCTGCAGCCGCGCCACGGCGTCGACGAAACCCGCCCCGCGCCACGGTTCGTCATCGCCGCGCGCCTGCCCCGCGGCGATGACGTCGGTGGCCGCCTCGGCGACGACGCTCCACCCGCGACGCCGTAGCGCGTCGGCGAGTGTCGTCTTCCCCGCCCCGGGCGCGCCGGTGAGCACGTATCGTTGCACGCTCTCCCCCTCTTCCCCGCCGTTGCCGGCGAACACGAAATTCATGCATAATAATCCTTATGCATGATAAACAGGACGAATCGGTACTGCGATTGATCGAGGAGTTCCTGACCGCCCGCGCCACCCGCAAGCCCTCCCCCCACACCCTGGAGGCGTACCGGCGGGACCTGCGCACCGTCGCCGCGTTGGCGGCCGAGGAGACCGCCCCTCCCCTCCCCCTCGACGAGTTGCCGCTGACCGCCCTCACGCCCCGGGTCATGCGGGCGGCCTTCGCCCGCTTCGCCGCTCCCCGGGCGGTCGCCTCGGTGCACCGGGCCTGGTCCACCTGGAACAGCTTCTTCTCCTTCCTGGTTGCCGACGGCGTCGTCGCCGGCAACCCGATGCCGGCGGTCGGGCGGCCCCGCGCGCCGCTCCCCCAGCCCAAGCCCCTGCGCGGGGCGGACACCCCGGAACAACTGCTGGCCTCGGTGGCGCGGCAGGAGGGCCGGCAGCGCGACCCGTGGCCGGAGCGGGACGTGGCGGTGCTGGCGTTGGCGCTGTGCGCGGGGCTGCGGCTGTCGGAACTGCTGGCGTTGCGGGTGGGTTCGCTGGCGGGTCGCCCGGGTGAGCGGCGCGTCGACGTCGCCGGCAAGGGCGGGCGGCCACGCGTGGTGCCGGTCGAGCCGGAGCTGGACCGGGTGCTGGTGGACTACCTGGACAGCCGCGCCCGCCGGTTCGGGTCGCGGACGGTGCGACCGGACACGCCGCTGCTGGTGGACCGCCGGGGTGAGCCGCTGCGCCGGGGCGGACTGCAGTATCTGGTGGAGTCCTGCTACCGGCGCGCCGGCATCACCGACCGGGTGCCGCGCGGGGCGCGGTTGCACGCGTTGCGGCACACGTTCGCGACACGGTTGGCGGAGGACGGGGCGAGCGCGGCGGAGATCATGCGGCTGCTGGGACACGCGTCGCTGGCGTCGTCGCAGACCTACATCGAGGTGACGGCCGGGCAGCAGCGGGAGGCGGTGCGGTCCAACCGTACCAACCGGGCGTTGGCGGCGCTGGCCCCGGCGGAGCGGGGGGCGGGGGCGTGAGGGCGGATGCGGCGCGCGCGGTGGCGGCGGCGTGGGTGCGGGCGTACGCGGCGCGGGAGCCGGGTGTGGAGGGCGCGGTGCTCAGCGGGTCGGTGCTGGGGATGGCGGCGGGTGAGGTGGTGCCGCCGTGGTCGGACGTGGACGTGCTGGTGGTGCGGTCGGGGCCGGCGGAGAAGTTGGGGAAGTTCCGCTGGGGTGGGGTGCTGCTGGAGGTCACGTTCGTGACGTGGGAGGACCTGGGGTCGCCGGAGGACGTGTTGGGCTCGTTCGTGTTCGCGGGGTGTTTCCGGGGCGACGGGGTGCTGTGGGATCCGACGGGGCGGCTGGCGTGGTTGCGGGCGCGGGTGTCGGCGGGGTTCGCCGACGCGGTGTGGGTGCGGCGGCGGTGTGCGGGGGTGCGGGCGCGGATCGAGGCCGGGTTGCGGGGCGTGGACGACTCGGGGGCGTTGCACGAGCAGGTGACGGGGTGGTTGTTCCCGACGTCGTTGACGGCGGTGTTGCCGCTGGTGGCGGGGTTGGTGGAGCCGACGGTGCGGCGGCGGTACGTGGTGGCGCGGGAGGTGTTGGCGGCGTACGGCCTGGTGGACCGGTATGGGGCGGTGCTGGACCTCTTGGACGGTGGTGGGGTGTCGGCGGGCCGTGTGGCGGGGCATCTGGCGGGGTTGGCGCGCACGTTCGACGTGGCGGCGGAGGTGGCGCGGACGCGGTTCTTCTTCAGTGCGGACGTCACGCCGGCGGCGCGGGTGGTGGCGGTGGACGGCAGTGCGGCGTTGGTGGCGGCGGGGTGGCACCGGGAGGCGATGTTCTGGATCGTGGCGACGTACGCGCGGTGTCATGCGGTGCTGGCGGTGGACGCGCCGGGGCGGGGGGTGGAGTTGGTGCCGGCGTTCGAGGCGGCGGTGGCGGATCTGGGGGTGTCGTCGGCGGCGGATCGGCGGCGGCGGGCGGACGACGTGTTGGCGTTCCTGCCGGGGTGGTGGGCGACGGTGGAGCAGCTCGTGGGCCGGTGAGCGCCGCGAGGCGGGTCAGCGGGTGGCGCTGTGGTGTCGGTCGTCCTGGCCGGGGTGGGGTTGGTCGCCGCTCTCGATGGTGGCGAGCAGGCTCAGTGCGGCGGCGGAGCGGGGGTCGGCAGCGACGTGGGCGATGAGGCGTTGCCCGGTGTCGTCGGCGGTGTGGAGGACCTCGAAGTCGACGTCGACGTCGCCGACGACGGGGTGGTGCAGGTGCTTGCGTCCGGTGCTGCAGCCGTGGACGGGATGGCTGGCCCAGAGGGCGGCGAACTCGTCGCTGTGGACGCAGAGGTCGCCGACGAGTTCGTTGAGGGCGGGGTCGTCGACGTGGCGGCCGGCGACCAGGCGCAGGGATGCGACGGCGCGGCAGGCTTCCTGGTGCCAGTCGCGGTGGAGTTCGCGGGTGTGCGGGTCGAGGAAGAGCATGCGGGTGAGGTTGGGTCGGTCGGCGGGTCGGGCGGGTGCGGTGGGGTCGAGGTGGCCGGCGAGCAGGGCGTGCCCGAGCCGGTTCCAGGCGAGTACTTCGGTGCGTCGTCCCATGACGACGGCGGGGACGGTCGGCATCGCGTCGAGCAGGCGGATGGTGGTGCCGCGGGCGTGTTCGGGGCGGGGTGGACGGCGGCGGCGGGCGCGGGTCGGGCGGGCGAGGTCGGTCAGGTGGGCGCGTTCGTCGGCGGTGAGTCGCAGCGCGCGGGCGAGGGCGTCGATGACGGCGTCGGAGGCGTTGGTGCTCTGGCCCTGCTCGAGGCGCATGTAGTAGGTGGGGCTGATGCCGGCGAGTTGGGCGAGTTCTTCGCGTCGTAGTCCGGGGACGCGGCGGAGGCCGTAGGAGGTGATGCCGACGTCCTCGGGGGTGAGTCGGGCTCGGCGGGACCGGAGGAATGCGGGGAGGTCGCCGGAGGGTCGCCCTGTGTTCATGCCTGCATTGTTGCCGGCGGTGTGGTGGCCCGGCCAGGGGCGTGCCTGGCCCTGGGAGTGCTAGGCGGCGTGGTGCTGCGTGGGTCAGGGGTCTGGCTGGCTTGCGGGTGGGCGGCGAGCGTGTCCGGGTGACGGGCGGCATGGGGTCGTCCCGGGAGAGGGAAGCCTGGTCATGGTGAGGGTCGATGCGGCGTCGGTCGTCGATGCGGTGCGGGTCGAGGGGGGTGGGGCGGGCCGTCAGCGGCTCGCGCTGCTGGTGTTGTTGACGGCGAGTTTCACGTTGGCGGTCGATTTCTCGATCCTGAACGTGGCGTTGCCGGCGATCGGTCGGGACGTGGGTCTGTCGTTGGGGGCGCTGCAGTGGGTGGTGACGGCGTTCGCGTTGTGCGCGGCGGGGTTCACGCTGCTGTTCGGGCGGGTTGCGGACCTGTTCGGTCGGCGTCGGCTGTTCCTGGTGGGGGTGGCGGCGCTCGGGGTGTCGTCGCTGGTTGGTGGGCTGGCGGACGACGCGGGGGTGTTGTTGGCGGCGCGGGTGGTGCAGGGTCTGGCGACGGCGGCGGTGACTCCGGCGGCGCTGTCGCTGTTGACGACGTCGTTTCCGGAGGGGCCGGCGCGTGAGCGGGCGCTCGGGCTCAACGGTGCGTTGATGGCTGCCGGGTTCACCGCCGGGGCCGTTCTCGGCGGTGTGCTGACGGATCTGTGGAGCTGGCGGTGGACGTTCTTCATCAACGTCGTGGTCGCGGCGGCGGTGCTGTCGGTTGCGCCGGCGGTGCTCGCGGAGAGCCGGCCGCAGCGGCGTCCGCGGCTGGACGTGCCGGGTGCGGTGGCGGTGACCGGTGGTCTTCTGGCGCTGGTGTACGGGCTCACCGAGGCCGGGCGGCGTTCGTGGGGTGATTCGCGGGCGTGGGGGTCGCTGCTGGCGGCGGTGGTGTTGCTGGCGGTGTTCTGGATGGTGGAGCGGCGGGTGGCGGAGCCGCTCGTTCCGGTGCGTGTGCTGACCCGCCGTGGTGTGGGTTGGGGGAACGTGGCGGGGATGCTCGCGTTCGCGACGGAGACGTCGCTGGTGTTCCTGCTCACCCTGTACCTGCAGGACGTGCTGGGCTATTCGCCGCTCGCGGCGGGGTTGTCGTTCGCGGTGCTGGGGGTCGGGACGGTGGTGGGGGGAATGGTGGCGCCTCGGTTGCTCGCCCGGATGGGCGGCAAGCGGGCCATCGTCGTGGGGTTCGCGGTGCAGGCCGCGGCGACGTTGCCGTTGGCGTTCCTGGGTGCCGACCGGGTGTGGCTGGTGGTGTTGCTGGCGGCGACGTTCGTCGGTGGGGTGGCGAATCTGGTGGCGATCGTCGGGTTCATGGTCACGGCCACCTCGGGGCTGCCGGCCGAGGAGCAGGGTTTGGCGACCGGGCTGGCGACGATGAGTCAGCAGGTCGGGATCACTCTCGGTGTGCCGGTGATGTCGTCGGTGGTGACAGCGGTCGCCGGGGGCGGCGCCGGTGCGTCGGGTGTGCTGCAGGGGGTCGGGGTCGCGGTGTGGGTGAACGGCCTCGCCTGCGTGGGGGCGGCGGTCCTTGCCGGGTTCGTCCTTCCGTCGGCGCGGGAGGGGGCGTGACTGTCCGGTGCTCGCGTTCGCCGGTCTCGGCGGGGTCACCGAGCTGGTGTGCGGGGCCCGCGTGGAGCCGGGCGAGCGTCCCGCTCCCCCGGCGTCCTGACCCGGGAACCGGGGTGCCGGCGCCGGGGTGTGGCCCGCGGGTGATCGGGGTGGACCGGGGTCACGGCGGCCCGGCGTCGAGGGCGTTCGCCGCCGGGCCGGACGATGTCAGAGGTGACCGGTGGCGCGGCGGGCGGCGTCCAGGGCGTTACGGAAGAGCATGGCGACGGTGGTGGGGCCTACTCCCCCGACGCGGGGGGTGATGGCGCCGGCGACGTCGGCGCAGGTCTCGTCGACGTCGGGCAGTAGGCGGCGTCCTTCGTAGCGGACGCCGCCGCCGATGACGGTGGCGCCGGGGCGGACGTGTTCGGGCTGGATGATGCCGGGGACGCCGGCGGCGGCGATGAGGATGTCGGCGCGGCGGGTGTGGGTGGCCCAGTCGGGGACGCCGGTGTGGACGACGGTGACGGCGGCGTTGGCGGTGTGGCGTTTCTGGGTGAGCAGCAGGGCGAGGGGGCGGCCGAGGGTGGCGCCGCGGCCGAGGATGACGACGTCGCGGCCGGCGACGGGGATGTCGTGGAAGGCGAGCAGGGCTTCGATGCCGGCGGGGGTGCAGGGCAGCGGGCCGGGCAGGCCGAGGGCGAGTCGTCCCATGTTGAGCGGGTGCATGCCGTCGACGTCGAGGTCGGGGTCCATGGTCTGCAGGGCCCGGTCGTAGTCGAGGTGGCCGGGGATGGGGTGCTGGATGAGCAGGCCGTGGACGTCGGGTGCGGTGTTGAAGTCGGCGATGGCGCGGTGCAGGTCGGCCTGGGTGGCGGTGGCGGGCAGGTGGACGTGGGGTGAGTCGAAGCCGAGTTCGGCGGCCTGGCGCTGTTTGATGCGGATGTAGCCGGCGCTGGCGTCGTCGTCGCCGACGAGGATGGTGGCGAGGCTGGGGGTGACGCCGGCGGCGCGCAGGGCGGTGACGCCGGCGGCGACGTCGGTGAGGATGCGTTCGGCGACGGGGGCGCCGGGCAGGAGTCGCGCGGTGGGCATGGTGCTCCTCTGTCAGCGGAGGCCCAGGCGGTCGACCTCTGCTCGTGGAGCTCCCCGATGGTTGTTGCCATCCCCTGGCCGCCAGTCGCGTCGGGTTCAGCTTGCCACAGGTGGTCAGCCGAGGTCGACCAGGAGGGGGCGGTGGTCGGAGATGGCGGACAGGGGGGTGTGTACGGCGGTGACGGGCGGGAGCCGGTTGATGCCGTGGCGGTCGGCGAGGATGTGGTCGAGTTGCACGCGGGGTTGCCCGGCGGGGTAGGTGGGGCGGCGGCCCAGGGGGCGCCAGCCGGTGAGGAGTCGGGCGGGGCCGGCGGGGAGGTTCAGGTCGCCGAGGAGGATGCGGGGCGCGGGCAGGGTGCGTAGGGCGCGGACGGTCTGGCGGAGTTGGTGGGCGTTCCAGCCGGGGACGAAGGACAGGTGGGTGGCGGCGACGGTGAGGTGGCCGTGTGGGGTGTCGAGGACGGCGGCGAGGACGACGCGGGGTTCGTCGTGCAGGAGGGTGAGTCCGCCGCCGGGCCCGGGGACGTAGACGGGTGAGCGTACGGGGGCGGGGCGCAGTCGGGTGACCTGCCAGCTGCGGACGCGGTGGCGGGTGACGAGGCCGACGCCGTAGCAGGGTTCGCCGTGTCCGTCGTCGTCGTGGCGCAGGGGGCGGAACTGTTCGCCGGGGGTGCCGACGACGGCGGCGGCGAAGCGGTGTTCGTCGGCGCCGAGGGCGCGGGCGGCGATGGCGGTGAGGTCGAGTTTGCCGCTGCGGCTCTGGTCGCGGTCGACTTCCTGCAGGGCGAGGACGTCGGCGTCGAGGGCGGTGACGGCGGCGGTGAGCCGGTCGGGGTCGACGAGGCCGTCGGTGAGGGACCGGCCGTGCAGCAGGTTGAAGGTGGCCAGGCGCACGTTTGCACCCTACGTGGCCGTGGGAGGGTTGCCGGGTGTTGAAGGTGCTGTGGTGCTCGGTGGTGCTGTTCGTGGCGTTGGGTGCGGTGGGTGTGTGGTTGCGTCGGCGGCGGGGTCGGTGACGGTGGTGCGGGCCGGGGTGCCCGGTCGAGTTTTTCGGCGGATGAGTCACGCCGCGGCGGTGAATCGATGTCCTGGGACGGCGTGGTGCCGCGATCATGGAGCGGACACGGGCCCGCAACCGATGGGAGTTTCTTCTGTGCCTGTGCCTGCCGACCCGACGGTCCTCCATCCGATGCCTGAGCAGCCGCGGGTGGTGTTGCTCCGGCCGCTGGTGAAGTCCTCGCTGATCGAGGTCGGGGAGTACACCTACTACGACGACCCGGACGATGCGACCGCGTTCGAGACGCGCAACGTGCTCTACCACTACGGGCCGGAGAAGCTGATCATCGGCAAGTTCTGCGCGCTGGGCACGGGAGTGCGGTTCGTCATGAACGGTGCCAACCACCGGATGGACGGCCCCTCGACCTTCCCTTTCCCGACCATGGGCGGCTCGTGGGCGGAACACTTCGACCTGCTCACCGGGCTGCCGAGCCGAGGGGACACCGTCGTCGGCAACGATGTCTGGTTCGGTTACGGCACGACGGTCATGCCCGGCGTACGGATCGGGCACGGCGCGATCGTCGGCTCGGGCGCCGTGGTTACCAGCGACGTGCCCGACTACGGCATCGTCGGCGGTAACCCGGCC
The DNA here is from genome assembly GCF_040295705.1 of Micromonospora sp. NPDC002717. Lineage (NCBI taxonomy): Bacteria > Bacillati > Actinomycetota > Actinomycetes > Micromonosporales > Micromonosporaceae > Micromonospora > Micromonospora sp. NPDC002717. Next base: position 291,755 of record NZ_JBEOVW010000006.1, read on the forward strand.
CGCCTCATCCGCACCCGCTACAACGACCAGGACGTTGCCCGGCTGCTGGCGGTGGCCTGGTGGGACTGGCCCGTGGAGCACATCACCGAGCACGTACGGACGATCATGTCGGGCAGCATCGCCGATCTGGAGGTCGCCGCCCCGGACACTGCGCGCGGTTGACGCGCGGGCAGGAGTTCCTGTGCGGGCGCATCGTCCTGCGTGGGACGTCTCCAATCGCACCGTAACCGCATGCGGCCTGTCCGTGGCATCCGGCCACGGAGCCTGCACAGAAATACGTTTGGTGGATAGCGGCGGCGCTGCTAGTTTCCGGAGGCCGTGCGAGAGACCGAGGAGGTGGTACCCGTGAACGTTTCGACATGGGTGCTCCCCTCTGGGGTCACGGTCGGGCGATAGGTCGTCCGGGAGCGCCGTTCACGAGCACTCCCGAAAGGCACGACCATGCGATTCACTTCCGAACAGCGCCTCGATGACGGCGTCCTCGAACGTGAGTTCACCCTCGGCGAGATCCCCGGCATCCTGTGGACGCCCACATCCGCGTCCGCACCGGTCCCGCTGATCCTGCTCGGCCACCCCCCGCTCGGACTGCAGAGGATGTACCCCCGCCTGGTGGCGCGGGCCCGGCGCGCCGCGGCGGATGGCTTCGCCGCGGCCACCATCGAGCTCCCCGGCAGCGGTGCCCGGCCCCGTTGGGCTGCCGCCGAGCAGGCCCGCGCCGACCTGCGCCGAGCTCTGGAGGCCGGCGAGCCGGTCAGCGACGAGATCATCGACGCCCTCATCCTCCCGCTCGTCGACAAGGCGGTCCCGGAATCGCAGGCCGCCCTGGATGCCCTCCTGTCGCTGCCCGAGATCGGCGGCCCGGTCGGGTACTCGGGGGGAGTGATCTCGGTCGGCATCCGGCTTGCGGTGGCCGAGCCGCGCATCGTGGCCGCCGGCTTCTTCGCCGGGAGTTTCGTGCCTCGCACCATGTTCGAGGAGGCCCGACAGGTCACCATTCCGCTGCATGTCCTGCTGCAGTGGGATGACGAAGGCAACGACCGGCAGGCGGCCCTGGACCTGTTCGACGCCTTCGGCTCCAGGGAGAAAACGCTGCACGCCAACATGGGCGGACACACCGGTGTCCCGCAGTTCGCAGGGGAGGACGCGGCCGCGTTCTTCGCCCGGCATCTGCGCTAGGCGCGGGCCGGGGCCCCGTCGCCAGGCCAGCAGCAGGCGGTAGGCGACGCCGGCCAGCACGCCGCTCATCGAGGACGGGCCCCGGCCCTCCTCGATGACGGTGGCCAGCGGATGCACTACCGCCCCGATCGCGGCGGTACCGGCCGGTCGGGGCGGAGTTCTGCCCTTGGTGACCGGCTTGACCTCTGCAAGATCAGCTGTAGGTACTTCCGTACTCCAAGGAGTACCCCGACATCAAGGTGTTTGGGGGGCTGTCGGCGGCAAAATGTGGTGCCCGGAAGCCTGGGCGTGGCTAGAGTCGCGGGCATGTACTTCCATCAGATCTACGGCTGACACGGTCGGGGCAGCGCCCCGGCTTCCCTCCCGCATGTCCATGTGCGCCCCCTCCGACCGTGCCTTCTCGGTGGGCGGCGGTGCGCTGGCTTGCGGTGTCCCCTTCGCCGTAGAGCTGAAATGAGTGAGCTTCCGTGTCTTCCGTGTCCCGTCGCCGCGCCCACATCGCGATGGTCGGCATCCCCGCCGTCAGCCATGTCCTGCCAAGCCTTGAGGTCGTCCGCGAGCTGGTGGCCCGCGGCCACCGCGTGACCTACGCCAACGACCCGGCGGTGGCCGACCTGGTCGCGGCCACCGGCGCCGAACTCGTCCCCTGCACGTCCGAACTGCCGGTCGCCGACAACGACTGGCCCGACGACCCCATCGCCGCGATGGGGCTCTTCCTGGACGACGCCATCCGGGCACTCCCCCAGTTGCGCGCCGCCTACGATCCCGACCCGGCGGACCTGTACCTGTACGACATCGGCGCCTACGCCGCGCGCGCCCTCGCCGAATCGCAGGACCGGCCCGTCCTGCAGCTGTCTCCGACGTTCGTGGCCTGGGACGGCTACGAACAGGACGTCGTGGCGCACCTGCGGCAGATGCCGGGCGCCGACGCGTACCGGGCGAAGTTCGCCCGGTGGCTCGCCGACTGCGGGGCGTGCACCACCGACGTGGACGCCTTCTCCGGTCGCCCCCCGCGGGTCCTTGCGCTGATCACCCGGGCGATGCAGCCACACGGCGACCGGGTCGACACCGACAGGGTGACCTTCGTCGGGCCCTGCTTCGACGCACGTGCGGGCGCGGACGGCTGGACCCGTCCGGCGGACGCGGAGCACGTGCTGTTGATCTCCCTGGGTTCGGCGTACACCCGTCAGCCGGAGTTCTACCGCCAGTGCCTGGCGGCCTACGGCAACCTGCCCGGCTGGCACGTCGTCCTCCAGATCGGCCGGTACACCGACCCGCGGGAACTCGGCGACATCCCGCCGAACGTCGAGGTGCACTCCTGGGTTCCGCAGCGGGCGATCCTGGAGCAGGCGGACGCGTTCGTCACCCACGCTGGCATGGGCGGCTGCGGGGAAGGACTACTGGCGGGCGTTCCCATGATCGCCGTGCCGCAGGCCGTCGACCAGTTCATGAACGCCGACCGGCTCGTGGAACTGGGCGTGGCCCGCCGTATCGACACCCCCGAAGCCACCGCCGAGACCCTGCGGGCGGCCCTGCACGACCTGGTCACCGACGCGCAGGTCGCCCGCCGTTCGGCGCTGCTCCGCGTCGGCGCGCGGGCCGAGGGTGGCACCTCGCGCGCCGCCGACCTCATCGAGAACCTGCTGGCCTGAGCCTTGCCCGTCCCGGCCGGGGCTCGGGCTCTTTGTGCCGTGACTGCTGGTGAGGCTGGCCACAAGGGGTCTCGTGGGGCGGGCGGCGGTGGGAAGAATGGCGGCCCGTGGACCCCCTGTCGCTGACCACCCTGCTCGCTGCGGCCGCCATGGCCGGTTGGGTCGATGCCGTGGTGGGGGGTGGGGGGCTGTTGCTGTTGCCGGCGTTGTTGGTGGCGGCGCCGGGGATGCCGGTGGCGTCGGCGTTGGGGACGAACAAGCTGGCGGCGATCGCGGGTACGACGACGGCGGCGGTGACGTACGCGCGGCGTACGAAGATCGACTGGGCGGTGGCGGGGCCGTCGGCGGGGTTGGCGGTGTGTTGCGCCGGGTTGGGTGCGGCTCTGGCGGGGGCGGTGCCGGCGTCGGCGTACCGGCCGGTGGTGTTGGCGGTGCTGGTGTCGGTGGCGGTGTTCGTGGTGCTGCGGCCCCGGTTGGGGGTGGTGGCGCAGCCGGAGCGGCGGACGCGGTGGCGGGTGGTCACGGTGGTCGCGGTGGCGGGTGTGGGGATCGCCCTGTACGACGGGTTGATCGGGCCGGGCACGGGGACGTTCCTGGTGTTGGCGTTCACCGCGTTGGTGGGTGCGGACTTCGTGCACGGTTCGGCGATGGCGAAGATCGTGAACGCGGGCACGAACCTGGGGGCGTTGGTGGTGTTCGCGGCGACCGGGCACGTGTGGTGGCTGCTGGGTGCGGCGATGGCGGTGTGCAACATCGCCGGAGCCGCGCTCGGGGCGCGGATGGCGCTGCGGCGCGGCTCCGGCTTCGTGCGGATCGTGTTGTTGGTGGTGGTGCTGGCGCTGGTGGGCAAGCTCGGCTACGACCAGTGGGTGGCGTCGACCTGACCGTCGCCCGCCACCGTCGCAGCCGCTTCGCCAGCGCTCTCCCGGGGTGCGAGGCCGGCCCCGGTGCCGGTTTCCGCGGACTGGCCGCTTCTCCGGGGCGCGACGGCCGGCCTCGGCGCCGGTGGGTGGTGTCAGGCGTGCCGGACGACGTCGGTGTAGCCGAGGCGGGGCAGGCGCGGGAACCAGGCGTTCTCGGCGGGCCGGCCGATGTTGACCACGAGCAGGCTCTTCCAGGTGGAGTCGGTGAAGAACTCCCGGTCGACGCCGGCGGCGTCGAATCCGCCCATGGGGCCGGCGGCGAGGCCGGCGGCGCGGACGGCGAGCAGGAAGTAGCCGATCTGCAGGGTGGCGTTGAAGCGGGCCATCTGCTCGCGGGCCTCGAGGTTGCCGGCGAGGTCGTCGCGCAGCTGCGGTCGGATCGGGAACACCTGCGGGATGAACTCGTGGAAGTCGGTGTCGGCGGCGAGCACGGCGACCATGGGCGCGGTGCTGGTCTTGGCCTGGTTGCCCTCGCTCATGTGGGCGACCAGGCGCGTGCGGGCCTCGCCCGGGCCGACGAAGAGGATGCGCAGGGGCTGGGCGTTGACGGCGGTGGGCGGGAACTTGGCGAGTTCGAAGATCGCCTGGAGCTGCTCGTCGGTGACGGGTTCGTCGGTGAAGGCGTTGGCGGTCCGGGCGTCGGTGAACAGCTGTGCCTGGGCCTCGGGGTCCAGGGTGATCAGGGGCGAAAAGACGTCGGTCATCGGGGCATCTCCAGGCAACGGACTGATTGGCTACGACGACAGTAGCAGCTAGCTTTTTAGTAGTCCCCCGGTCTGTCGGTCCCCGCCGTATCCTGGGACCATGACGGTCGAACGGGAGGTCGACGGCGCGCGTCGGGCGTGCCACGGGGGCATCACCCGGGCCTTCGCGTTCCTCGGCAAGCGGTGGAACGGCATGCTGCTGGGCACCCTCGCCGACGGCCCGGCCGGGTTCGCCGAGCTGGGGCGCGCCCTGCCCGGGATCAGCGAGTCCGTCCTGTCCGACCGGCTGGGCGAGCTGGTCCGGGTCGGGCTGGTCAGCCGGACGGTGCGGCAGGGCCCGCCGCTGGGGGTGAGCTACGAGCTGACCGAGCGGGGCGCCGCGCTGGTGCCGGCCCTCGACGCGCTGGCCCGCTGGGCGGACGAGAACCTCCCCGCCGCGCCTTCCACGGGCTGCTGACCCGCGCCACCGCGCCCACGGGGCGCACCGGCCGGGGGCCGCCCGAGCGGATGTGTGATCATCAGCGGATGCCGGTACGCGCCGAACACGACCGGGCCGTCCTCGCCGGGCTGCTGGAACGCGACCCGGTGCTGCACGCCTACCAGCTGGGCGACCTGGACGACTTCTTCTGGCCGCACACCTCCTGGTTCCGCCGGGGCGAGGAGGTGGCCTTGCTGTACCACGGGGCCGACCCGCCCACCCTGCTGGCGTTCGCGGCGCCGCCGCGGGTCGCGGAGCTGGCGGCGCTGCTGCGGGAGCTGGCGCCGGTGCTGCCGGCCCGGCTGTGGGCGCACCTGTCCCCGGGCCTGGAGCCGGCGCTGGCCGGGGCGTACCGGATGGAGCCGGCCGGCCCGCACCACAAGATGGCGCTGACCGACCCGGCCCGGCTGGCCGCGACCCCGCCCGCCGGGGTGGTGCTGGACGCCGCGGACCTGCCGGCGCTGCACCGGCTGTACGCGGACGCCTACCCGGGCAACTGGTTCGACCCGCGGATGCTGGACACCGGCCAGTACGTGGGCATCCGCGAGGGCGGCGAGGTGGTGGCCGTCGCCGGGGTGCACGTGTTCTCGCCGGCGTACCGGGTGGCGGCGTTGGGCAACGTGACCACCCATCCCCGGGCCCGGGGGCGCGGGCTGGCCGCGGCGGCGGTGGCCGCGCTGTGCGGGCGGCTGCTGACCACCGTCACGCACGTCACGCTCAACGTGAAGGCGGACAACGGGCCGGCCGTGCGGCTCTACGAGCGCCTGGGCTTCACCCGCGTCGCCGACTACGGCGAGTACGCGTTGACCGCGCGCGGGCGGTGACGGCCGGTCGTCCGGTCACCACGGGCCGCACGGCCCGGCGCTCGCGCCCGGCCGGCGCGGCGGTGCGACCGTCCGGCGACGTGGCCCGGACAACCGGCCGAGGGCCGACGTGAAAACCTTTCCACCTGCATGTACGGCCGTCCAGGGGGGTCGGGAACCCGACGCTGGACGCTGCTGGTGTCGGACCGGCGGGGGCCCGCCCCGGCCCTAGCGTCTCCCGGCAGAGGTCGCGCGTGCGTCGCGCGGCGGAGCTGAAGGAGCAACGCATGGCAACAGCAGCAGTGCCCTGGCGGCGAACACGGACGGTGAGCCTGCTCGCCGGCGTGACGGCGGTGGTGACCGCGCTGGCGACACCCGCGGTGGCGGCGCCCGGGGTGAACCCGGCCCTCGTGGACCGCGACGCCGACCCCGGCACGTCGATCGGCGTCAGCAAGGTGGTGTCCACCCCGCCGATTCCGCCGAAGCCCGACGTGGTGCTGCTGGTCGACACGACCGGCAGCATGGGCGGGGCGATCGCCAACGTACGGACCAACCTGCAGCAGGTCATCACCGACGTGCGCGCGGCGCAGCCGTCGGCGCAGTTCGCGGTGGCCTCCTACCGGGACACCGGGGACGGCGCGGAGCTGTTCCAGGTGCGGCAGAACATGACCGACGACGCGACGGCCCTGCAGAACGCGGTGAACGGGCTGGCCGCCGGCGGCGGCGGGGACACCCCGGAGGCGTGGGTGAACGCGCTGGTCGAGGTGTCCGACGGGGCGATCGCCTACCGGTCGGGCAGCAGCCGGATCGTGGTGCTGGTGGGTGACGCGCCGAGCCACGACCCGAGCAACGGGCGCACCCTGGCGCAGGCGACGGCGGCGTTGCAGGCCGACGAGGCGCGGCTGCTGGCGGTGAACGTCAGCGGTGGCGGTGGTGGCCTGGACGCGACCGGGCAGGCCACGGCGGTGGTGTCGGCCACCGGCGGGCAGTTGGTGGGCAGCTCCCCCGACACGGTGACCGCCGCGATCCTGGCGGGCCTGCGGGACCTGGACGTCACGGTCACCCCGACGGTGACGTCGTGCGACGCGGGCCTGTCGGTGGGCTTCGACGCGGCGTCGCGGACGCAGCAGTCGGGCACCGACGTGCCGTTCGCCGAGACGATCACGGTGGCGGCGGACGCCGCGCAGGGCGCCGAGCTGACCTGCACGGTGGACTTCCTGCTCAACGGCCTCTCCGGCGGGCCGGCGTTCACGCAGCAGATCCGCGTGCGGGTCAACGACGTCACCCCGCCGACCGTGGTCGTCGACGACCGGACGGTGGAGGCGACCAGCCCGGCCGGCGCGGTGATCGACTATCCGGCGTCGGCGACCGACAACGTCGACGGTCCGCTGACCCCGGCCTGCGTGCCGCCGCCCGGCTCGACGTTCCCGCTCGGCGCGACGGCGGTGACGTGCACGGCCACCGACGCGGCCGGCAACACCGGCAGCGACACCGCCGTGATGCGGGTGGTGGACACCACCGCGCCGGCGACGGCGTGCGTGCCGACGAACAACCCGAGCGGTGGCAACATCCCCGGCTCCTACAACCCGGACGGGTTCTACGAGCTGACGTCGACGGACGTGGTGGACACGGCCGTGCAGGTGTTCATCGGTGACGCGGCGGACCCGAGCGTGCGGTTCGGGCCGTTCCCGGCCGGCACGAAGATCAAGCTGGTGCAGGCGCCGGGTGCGCAGTCGCGGGTGAAGGACGGCACCGGCGACATCGACTTCAAGGTGACGTTGCGCGGCGACGCGCTGATCGTCGGCGTGGACGACGCGGGCAACGCCTCGGCGCCGGCGGTGTGCCTGGTGGCTCCCCCGCCGAAGTGACGGCCGCCGCGCGCGGGGTCGTGCCCCGCGGGTGACGTCCCGGCCGCCGGGCCCCGTCGGGGTCCGGCGGCCGTTCGCGTACGCGCCTGAGCCGCGCGGGTCGCAGGCGCCCGCGCCCGGTGTGTCGACGCGCCTGCGCGGTTCAGCCGCGGCGGCTGGGCGAGTCGAAGCGGCCGGCGCGCATCTCGCGCAGCGCCCGGCGGCGGGTGTCCCCGCGCAGCGTGTCGACGTACAGGCGGCCGGCCAGGTGGTCGGTCTCGTGCTGCAGGGCCCGGGCGAGGAACCCGCTACCGGAGATCGTCAGCGGCTCGCCGTGCTGGTCGAAGCCGTGGGCGGTGGCGTGCATCGCCCGGGGGGTCGGGAAGTAGAGCCCGGGGACGGACAGGCAGCCCTCGTCGTCGTCCTGCAACTCCTCCGACAGCTCCAGCGTCGGGTTGACCAGGTGGCCGCGGTGGCCGTCGGCGTCGTAGACGAACACCTGCGCGTTGACGCCGATCTGGGGCGCGGCGACGCCGGCGCGGCCAGGGGCGCCGAGCAGGGTGTCCATCAGGTCGGTGACCAGGGCGCGTAGTTCGGCGTCGAAGCTGGTCACCGGCTCGCTCGGGGTGCGCAGCACGGGGTCGCCGATGATCCTGATGGGCCGCATCGTCATGCCGGCAAGGTTATCCGTCGTCGCCCGCGGCGGCGGCACCCGGGCGGGCGGCCACGAGCACCTCGACGCCGTCGAGGATGCGGGCCAGGCCGAACTCGAACGCGCGGGCGGGGTCGCTCGCGGCCTGGTACTCCTGACCGGCGGCGCTGCCGACCCGCGCCGCGAGGGGGTAGCGGCGCGGGTCGAGGGCCTTCTCCAGGTAGGGGGCGTGGGCCTGCCACCACTGTTCCTCGGTCATGCCGGTGTGCGCGGCGGCCTGGGCGGCCTCCACGGCGCTGCGCACGGCCCCGTGGACGTACCCGGAGACGAGGGTGACGACGGCGTCCATCTCCAGGTCGGTCAGGCCGATGCCGTCGACGGCGCGCAACTCGTACTCGTAGCGGGCGATGACGTTGGGGCCGAGCGGGGGGCGGGTGGTGGCGACCTGCAGCAGCCAGGGGTGACGCAGGTAGAGCGCCCAGGTCTCGCGGGCGATGTGTGCGAGGCGGCCGCGCCAGCCGCCGGGCACGTCGTCGGGGCGGGCGGTCTCGCCGTAGACGGTGTCGAGCATGACGTCGATCAGTTCGCCCTTGCCGGGGACGTACGTGTAGAGGCTCATGGTGCCGACGCCGAGGCGCTCGGCGACCCGGCGCATGGACAGGGCGGCCAGCCCGTCGGCGTCGGCGACCTCGATGGCGGCGCGGACGATCCGGTCCACGGACAGGTCGGGCCGGCCCTTGCGGCTGGCGCGTTCGCGGGTGCGCCAGAGCAGGGCGAGGCTGCGCGCGGGGTCGCCGGTGCCGCTGTACTCGGTCGTCATGCCCCGGAACTCTACCGTGCGCCGTACCGTATCGTGTACGGTACGGCGTACGGAACGAGCGGACGGGGGCACGGATGCACCGGGACGGACCGGCCATCGAGGCCGAGGGACTACGCAAGCGCTACGGCGACACCGAGGCCCTCGCCGGCCTCGACCTGACGGTGCCCGCCGGCACGGTCTGCGGCCTGCTCGGGCGCAACGGCGCGGGCAAGACCACCGCGGTGCGGGTGCTGACCACCCTGCTGCGGCCCGACGCCGGCACCGCCCGGGTGGCCGGCGCCGACGTGCGGCGACACCCGGACCGGGTGCGCGCCCGCATCGGGCTGGTCGGTCAGCACGCCGCCGTCGACGAGGTGCTCAGCGGCCGGCAGAACCTGGTGCTCTTCGGCCGGCTGCACCACGTCGGTGGCGCGCGGGCCCGCGTCCGGGCCGCGGAGCTGCTCGCCCGCTTCGACCTGACCGACGCCGCCGACCGGCCCGCCGGCACGTACTCCGGCGGGATGCGCCGCCGCCTCGACCTCGCGGCGAGCCTGGTCCTCGACCCGCCGGTGCTGTTCCTCGACGAACCCACCACCGGCCTCGACCCGCGCGCCCGGGCGCAGGTGTGGGACGCCGTGCGGGGCCTCGTCGCCGACGGCACCACCGTGCTGCTGACCACCCAGTACCTGGAGGAGGCCGACCAGCTCGCCGACAGCGTCCGGGTCGTCGACGCCGGCCGGGTGATCGCCGACGGCACCCCCGACGAGCTGAAGGCCGCGCTCGGCGGCGACCGGGTCGACGTGGTGCTGTCCCGCGCCGACGAACTGGACCGGGCGGCGCGGGCCGTCGGTGCCGCCGTCGCGGCGCGGCCGCACGTCGACCCGGCGGCCCTGCGGGTCAGCGTGCCCGTCGCCGGGCGAGTCGCCGCGCTGGCCGCCGTGCTGCGGGCGCTCGACGACGCCGGCCTGACCGCCGTCGACATCGCGGTGCGCCGCCCCACCCTCGACGAAGTGTTCCTGAAGCTCACCGGCGAGGACTCCCCCGCCGCCCGCCCCGCCGAGAAGAAGGTGACCGCGTGACCGTGACCGTCCACCCGCTGCCGCACCGCCTGCGCTGGGCCGTCGCCGACGGCGTCACCCTCACCGGCCGCGCGCTGGCGCACTGGGTCCGGCAACCCGCGCAGGCGATCGTCGGGCTGCTGTTCCCCGTGCTGCTGGTGCTGATGTTCGGCTACCTCTTCGGCGGCGCGATGAGCGTGCCCGGCGGCGGCGACTACCGGGAGTTCCTGCTGCCCGGCATGTTCGCCATGACGATGGCCTTCGGCATCGAGTCGACGTACGCGGCCGTGGCCACCGACACCGCCCGCGGCGTCACCGACCGGTTCCGGTCCCTGCCGATGGCGCCCTCGGCGGTGGTCACCGGCCGGGCCGCCGCCGACCTGCTGCACTCCGCCGCCGGCCTGGCCGTCATGCTGGCCTGCGGCCTCGCCGTCGGCTGGCAGTGGCACGCCGGCCCCGCCGCGGCCCTGGCCGCCGTCGGGCTGCTCCTGCTGCTGCGCTTCGCCCTGATCTGGGTCGGCATCCACCTGGCGCTGGTGCTGCGCCGACCCGAGTCGGTCGTGGTGCTGCAGATCCTGGTCTGGCCCGTCGGGTTCACCTCCAACGCGTTCGTCGCCCCCGACACCATGCCCGGCCCGCTGGCGGCGGTCGCGCAGTGGAACCCGCTGTCCGCGACCGTCGCGGCCTGCCGGGAGCTGTTCGGCAACCCCGGCTGGGGCGGCGAGTCCTTCGCCGCGCAACACGCCGTCGCCCTCGCCGTCGCCTGGCCGCTGCTGCTGATCGCCGTGTTCCTGCCCCTCGCGGTGCGCCGCTACCGCAGGCTCAGCCGGTGACCGGACGGACCATCCCGATCCACTCCGACCAGACGCGTGAGGCCCTGGACGCCGCCACGGCGGTGCCCCTCGCCCCCGCCGAACGCGGTCCGGTCCGCGACGGCCAGCACCGCGCCGAGGACCTGACCACCGACCTGCACCCGGAAGGACGCCCGTGACGATCGGCTCCCACGCCGTCACGTTCACCCCCGCCGACCCGCCCCGCGCCGGGGCGCTGCTCGTCTGGTCGCCCGACGGCGGCCCACCGCCCGACGGGATCGGCGAACCCGCCCAGGTGACCCTGGCGGCGCCCCCGCACGGCCACCCCACCCCGGTGCTCGCCCGACGGGCGTCGCTGGCGGCCGGCGTACCGCTGCTGCTCGCCGCGCCGGCCACGGACCCGGCGGCCGCGTTCTGGGCCGCCGCCACCCGGGAGGCCCTGCACCTGGCCGCCCACGGCCTGCTGCTGCCCGCGGTGACCCCCGCCGGGCACGACACCTGGCGCGTCGGGCCGCTCACCGCCGACGACGAGGCCCGGCAGGCGCGGCTCGCCGCCGCGATGCCCGCCACCGCGCGCGCGGTGCCGGTGCCCGGACGCACCCCCGCCTGGCTGCCCGACCCGGCACGGCTGCTCCGTGACTTCCTCGACGCCGTCGCCGACACCCTGCCCCGCGCCGACGGCGCCACCGGGGCGTGGGCCACGCCGACACCCACACCCGTCGGGCGGCTGCGCGACTGGGCCGCCCGGGTCGCCGCCCACGCCGACGCGGCGGTACGGCTGTCGCTGCGCCTGGAACACGACGACACCCCCGACGAGCCGTGGCGGCTCGTGGCGCAGGTGCACCGCGCCGCAGCGCCGGGGCTGCTCACCGACGCCGCCGCGCTGTGGCACGCCACGGTCCCCGGGTTCCCGGCCGGCGCCCGCGACGCCGCGCTGCTGGCCCTGCGACACGCCGCGCGGGTGTGGCCGCCCCTGGCCGGGCTGCTGGACACGGCCGTGCCCGACGCGGTGGCGCTGACCGACGCCCACGTCGTCGACCTGGCCACCGGCGCGGCCGCCCGCCTCGCCGGCGACGGGATCGACGTGCACTGGCCGGCGGGGCTCGACCGCGACCTCACCGCCTCGGCCGTGCTGCGCGCCCCGGCCCGCCGCGCCGCCGGGACCGGGCTGCTCGCCGCGCCCGGCGACCTGGCGCTGCACTGGCGGCTGAGCCTGCACGGCGCGCCGCTCACCCCGGCCGAGCTGGCCCGGCTCGCCGACGCGCACCGGCCGGTGGTGCGGCTGCGCGAGCGGTGGGTGCTGGTGCCCCCGGAGCTGGCCCGCCGCGCCCGCGACCCGCACGCCGGGACGCTGGCTGCGATGCCCGCGCTGCGCGCCGCGCTGACCGGTGCCACACACGTCGACGGCGAACGCGTCGACGTGACCACCGAGGGCTGGCTGGCCGACGCCGCGCGGCGGCTCGCCGACGGCGGGACCGCTCCCCCGGTGCCCGCACCGCCCGGGCTGGCCGCGACCCTGCGCGACTACCAGCGGCACGGGCTGCGCTGGCTGGCCCGGCTGACCGCGCTCGGCCTCGGCGGCTGCCTCGCCGACGACATGGGGCTGGGCAAGACCGTCACCCTCATCGCCCTGCACCTGCACCGGCAGGCCGACCCCGCCACCGCCGGCCCGACCCTGGTGCTGTGTCCCGCGTCGCTGCTCGGCAACTGGGAACGGGAGATCCGGCGCTTCGCCCCCGACACCCCCGTACGCCGCTTCCACGGCCCCGACCGCCACCTCGACGACCTCGCCGGCGGGTTCGTCCTCACCACCTGGGCCACCCTGCGCCGCGACGCGACCCGGCTGGCCGCCCGGCGGTGGCCGCTGCTCGTCGCCGACGAGGCACAGCACGTGAAGAACCCCCACTCGGAGACCGCGACGGCGCTGCGCGCGATCCCCGCCGCCGCCCGGGTCGCCCTGACCGGCACCCCCGTGGAGAACGACCTCACCGACCTGTGGGCGATCCTGGACTGGACCACCCCCGGGCTGCTCGGCACCCTCACCGAGTTCCGCGCCCGCTGGGTCAAGCCGGTGCAGACCGACCGCGACCCCGACGCCGGACGGGACCTGGCCCGGCTGGTCGGGCCGTTCCTGCTGCGCCGCCGCAAGAGCGACCCCGGCATCGCCCCGGAGCTGCCCGGCAAGACCGAGACCGACCAGCCCGTCGCGCTCACCGCCGAACAGGCCGCCCTCTACCAGGCGTGCATCGCCGAACTGCTCGACCTGATCGCCGGCACCGACGGCTTCGCCCGGCACGGACTGGTGGTCAAGCTGCTCACCGCGCTCAAGCAGATCTGCAACCACCCCGCCCAGTACCTGCGCCAGAGCGCGCCGCCGCTGGCCGGCCGCTCCGGCAAGCTCGAGCTGCTCGACGAGCTGCTCGACACGATCCTGCCCGCAGGCTCCGCGGTGCTCGTGTTCACCCAGTACGTGGCGATGGCCCGACTGCTGCACCGGCACCTGACCGACCGGGGCGTCGGCGCGCTGCTGCTGCACGGCGGGCTGCCCGTCGCCACCCGCGACGACCTGGTCCGCCGCTTCGACGCCGGCGAGGCCCCGGTGTTCCTGCTGTCGCTGCGCGCCGCCGGCACCGGCCTGAACCTCACCCGCGCCGACCACGTCGTGCACTACGACCGCTGGTGGAACCCGGCCGTGGAGGACCAGGCCACCGACCGGGCGTACCGGATCGGGCAGACCCGGCCCGTGCAGGTGCACCGGCTCATCGCCGAGGGCACCGTCGAGGACCGCATCGCCGCGCTGCTCGCCGGGAAGCGGGATCTCGCCGAGGCCGTCCTCGACGCCGGACCGGCGGCCCTGGCCGCGCTCAGCGACACCGAGCTGGCCGAACTCGTGACCCTCGGCGGCGACCGATGACCCCGCGCGGTTTCACCGCGTTCCCGCCCGGCCGGGCCCGCCGCCCCCGCACGTGGTGGGGTGCGGCGTGGAACCGGGCGTGGGAGGCCGACGCCCTCGACGCCGGGCCGCTGCGCGCCGGGCGCCGGCTGGCCGCCGCCGGGCACGTCGGCCCGATCACCGTCAGCCCCGGCCGGCTCGCCGCCGCCGTGCACGACGGCGACACCGAGCAGGCCTACGCCACCCGGGTACGCGTCGCGCCGCTGACCGGGGACGACTGGGACCTGCTGGCCGGCGAGGTGGCCGCCCGGGCCGGGCACCAGGCGGCGCTGCTGGCGGGGCAGCTGCCCCGCGACCTGGCGGACCTCGCCGGGGTGCGGCTGCTGCCCGCGCTGGGCGAGGTCACCCCGGAGTGCGACTGCCCGGAGTGGAACCACCCGTGCCGGCACGCCGCCGCGCTGTGCCACCAGGTGTCCTGGCTGCTGGACGCCGACCCCGCCCTGCTGCTGCTGATCCGGGGCCGCGACGCCCGGCAGCTGCTCGCCGCCGCGCCGGCCCCGGGCGGCAGCGTGCCGCGGCCGGAGTCGACGCCGCCGTCCGGGTCACCCGGTCAGGCCCGTGTCGCGCCGGAGCCACCCGCCGGGCGTCCCGACGCGGCGGGGACGGCGGCCGTCGAGGCGTACGCCCGCCCGACGCCGCCCCTGCCGCCGCCACCAGGGCCGGCGGACGCGCCGACGCTGCCGTTGCTGCCGCCCGGCCCGGACGTCGACGTCGACGCGCTGCGCCAATTGGTGGCGGCGGCCGCCGAGCGGGCGGCGGCACTGCTGCGGCAGGCCTGACCGCCCGGTCGGCGCCGCCGGCGGGCCTCGCGGACGATGCCGGCGGGCAACGTGCCCGCCGGCGGGGCGTCGCGGACGTGCGGCGAGCGGGCGGACCGGGGGTGCCTGTCGTGCGGCGCGCCGGTGCGGGCGGGGCGGCTGTCAGGCCGGCGGCGGCAGGCCCGCGTCGGCGATGCGCTGGCGCATGGGCCGCCGGCGCACCGCGGCGAGGACCTCGTGCAGCAGGTCGGCCAGCGGCACGGGCAGCTCGGCGTCCAGTTCCCGCATCGCCGCGGTCGTCGCCGCCCACTCCGCCTCGATCAACGGCAGCAGCTCGCGGGCCCGGTCGGTCAGGTGCACGATGCGCTGCCGGGCGTCCGCGCCCGGGGTCAGCTCCACCAGGCCGGCGCGGGCCATCTGGGCCACGGTCTGGCTGGCCGCCGAGTGGGTGACCCCCACCCGGCGGGCCAGGTCGCGGATGGGCAGCGGCCCGTCGGCCACCAGCACCCGCAGCGGCGGCGAGAACCGGGGCCGGTAGTCGGCCAGGCCCCGCTCGGCGTACACCGCCGCCACGTCTGCGTCGAGCACCTCGAGGACGTGCCGCAGCAGCGTCCCCACGGCCTCCCGGTCCGGTACGTCAGTCACCCCGCTAATGTAACAGCGCTGTTGTATCTGGTGGGACGAGGGAGGACAGGCGATGACGCAGCGGTATGCCCTGACGGAGCCGTACGCGCACGGGATGCTCGACGTCGGCGACGGCCAGCTCGTGTACTGGGAAACCTGCGGCAACCCCGACGGCAAGCCCGCGGTGGTGCTGCACGGCGGGCCCGGCTCCGGCTGCTCGCCCAGCTGGCGGACCTTCTTCGACCCGGCCCGCTACCGGGTGACCCTGTTCGACCAGCGCGGCTGCGGACGCAGCCTCCCGCACGCCGCCGACCCCGCCGTGGACCTGTCCACCAACACCACCGACCACCTGATCGCCGATGTCGAACGGCTGCGCGAGCACGTCGGGGTGGACCGCTGGCTGGTGCTGGGCGCGTCCTGGGGTTCCTGCCTCGGTCTGGCGTACGCCCAGCGGCACCCGGAGCGGGTCAGCGAGCTGGTGCTGTTCAGCGTCACCGCCGGCACCCGCCGGGAGATCGACTGGATCACCCGGGACATGGGGCGGGTCTTCCCTGCCGAGTGGGCCCGGTTCCGCGACGGCGTGCCGCCGGCCGACCGTGACGGCGACCTGGCCGACGCGTACGCCCGGCTGCTCGCCGACCCCGACCCGGCGGTACGCGACCGGGCCGCCCGGGACTGGTGCGCCTGGGAGGACAGCCACGTCGCCACCGCCCCCGGTCACCGGCCCGACCCCCGCTACGCCGACCCGGTGTTCCGGATGGTGTTCGCCCGGCTGGTCACCCACTACTGGCGGCACGACTGCTTCCTGCCCGACGAGCAGGTGCTGCGCGAGGTGGGGCGGCTGGCCGGCATCCCCGGGGTGCTCCTGCACGGCCGACTCGACATCAGCAGCCCGCCGGACATCCCGTGGCTGCTGGCCCAGTCCTGGCCGGACGCGCGCCTGGAGCTGCTGGAGCGTGCCGGGCACGGCAGCGGGAACGGCATGGCGGAGCGGGTCGTGGCGGCGCTGGACGGCTTCGCCGACCGCCGCTGACACCCCCGCCCCGCCGGTCAGCTCAGGAGACCTCCGGGCCGGCGCGGGGCCAGTCGGCGGGCGGCGGTCAGCCGCCGGCGAGCGCGGCGCGGACGGGACGGGTCTTGGCGGCGGCCTCGGCGACCTCGGCGTCGGGGTCGCTGCCCCAGGTGATGCCCCCGCCCGCCCAGACGTGCACGCGGTCGGCGTCGACGGCGGCGGTGCGGATGGTCAACCCCAGGTCGATCCGCCCGGGGGCGACCCAGCCGAGGGCGCCCATGCTCGCGCCGCGCCCAACCGGTTCGAGGGCGGCGACGCGGTCCAGCGCGGCGAGCTTCGGGGCGCCGGTGACCGAGCCGCCCGGGCAGACCGCCCGCAGCAGGTCGGCCAGGCCGAGCCCGTCGGCGACCGCCGCCGACACCGTGGACTCGGCCTGCCACAGGTCGCACCAGCGGCGTACGGCGAACAGCTCGTCGACCCGCACGCTGCCGGTGCGGGCGACCCGCGCCAGGTCGTTGCGCTCCAGGTCGACGATCATCACGTGCTCGGCGCGTTCCTTGGCCGAGGCGAGCAGCTCGGCGCGACCGATGGCGGTGGCGGGCCGGGTGCCCTTGATCGGTCGGGTGACCAGCCGCCCGCCGGTCAGCTCGACGAGGGTTTCCGGGCTCGCGCAGCCGATCGCCCAGCCCGCCCCGGTGAGGGTGCCGCCGTAGCGGGCACCGGGCAGCGCCGCGAGCCGGCCCAGGGCGGGCAGCGGGTCGCCGGCGTACCGGGCGGCGGCGTGCCCGACGAGGTTGACCTGGTAGACGTCGCCCCGGCCGATGGCGGCGCGGACCGCGGTCACCGCCTCGGCGTGCTGCCGCGGGGTCCAGCTCTCCGCCCAGCCGCCCAGCCACCAGCCGGCGGCGGGCGCCGCGGCGACCGGCGGGGCGGGCGGGCCGTGGCCGTAGACGACCACGGCGACCTCCGGCAGCGCGGGGGCGGGGTTGGCGGCGCCGGGCGGCCCGCCGGCCAGGCCCGCGCCGGCGGCGGCGGAGACGTAGAGGGCGGCCCCGCAGACGCCGGCGGGGTCGTGGCCGGCGGCGGGGCGCGCCAGGTCGTGCAGCGGCAGGCCGTGCGCGGCCAGGAACTCCTGCGCCAGCGCGGCCGGGTCGCCGCCGTCGGCGGGCCGCCACTGCCAGCGGGCCCGCTCGACGAGCGTACGGCGGCAGGCGACCGGCGCCGCCGGCACATCGACCCCTGCCCGTGAAAGCGTTTCCACGCCGTCCGGCCTATTCTCCCTCATCCGTTCAGTGGATTTCCCGGAAACGACGCGCATACCTGCTCGATGCCGTCCACTTTCGCTTGGTACTGTGCGTCACTGGTCATGTGAACCATGACACAGTGCCCCCACAGTCCGGAGATCCCGATGTGCCAGCACCAACCCACCTGCCCCTCCGCCGACGCGACCGACCGGGAAGCCGCCCGCGTCCTCGCCTGCTTCCCTGAGCAGGGCTGGAGCCTGCTCTGCAACGGTGTCATCGTCTTCGAGGACACCGGCGAACTACTCCCCGACGGCAGGACCATCGCCCCGCACCGCGGCCCGGCCCGACACGCCCTCGCCGCCTGACCCGTCACTCTCCGTCACGCAGTCTTGTGGCGTCGACCCAGGCTAGTCCCCCGGTCGGGACCGCCGCGGCCCAGGTCGGCGCATCCGCCGGGGCGGCACCTCGACCGCCCCGGCGCGCCGCGACCTCAGCTCTCGAACGCTTCCGGTGACGGGCAGGAACACACCAGGTTCCGGTCGCCGTACGCGCCGTCGATGCGCCGCACCGGCGGCCAGTACTTCCCGGCCCGGTCCACCCCGGCCGGGTACGCCCCCACCGACCGCGGGTACGCGTGCGGCCACTCGTCCCCGGCCACCATCGCCGCCGTGTGCGGCGCGTTCGCCAGGGGATTGTCGCCCGCCGGCCACTCCCCGACACCCACCTTGTCGATCTCCGCCCGGATGGCGATCATCGCGTCGCAGAACCGGTCCAGCTCGGCCAGGTCCTCGCTCTCGGTCGGCTCCACCATCAGCGTCCCCGCCACCGGGAACGACATCGTCGGCGCGTGGAACCCGTAGTCGATCAGCCGCTTCGCGACGTCGTCCACGCTCACCCCGGTCGCCTTCGTCAGCGGTCGAAGGTCGAGGATGCACTCGTGCGCCACCAGGCCCTTGTTGCCGGCGTACAGCACCGGGAAGTGCCCGCGCAGCCGCGCCGCCACGTAGTTCGCCGCCAGCACCGCCACCCCGGTCGCCCGGGCCAGCCCCGCCGCGCCCATCATCCGCAGGTACGCCCACGGGATCGGCAGGATCCCCGCCGACCCGTACCGCGCCGCCGAGATCGCGGGCCGGCCGTCGACGTGCGCGCCCAGCGGGTCGCCCGGCAGGAACGGCGCCAGGTGCGCCCGCACCGCCACCGGCCCCACCCCGGGACCACCGCCGCCGTGCGGGATGCAGAACGTCTTGTGCAGGTTCAGGTGCGACACGTCCGCCCCGAACCGGCCCGGCTTGGCGAACCCGACCAACGCGTTGAGGTTCGCCCCGTCGACGTACACCTGACCGCCGGCGTCGTGGACCTTCGCGCACAGCGACGCGATGCCCGTCTCGTACACCCCGTGCGTCGACGGGTACGTCACCATGATCGCGGCGAGGGCGTCGCGATGCTTGTCGATCTTCGCGTCGAGGTCGACCAGGTCGACGTTGCCGCCGTCGTCGCAGCCCACCACGACGACCCGCATCCCGGCCATCACCGCGCTGGCCGCGTTCGTGCCGTGCGCCGACGACGGGATCAGGCACACGTCCCGGTGCCCCTCGCCACGGTCGCGGTGGTACGCCCGGATGGCCAGCAGACCCGCCAGCTCACCCTGCGAGCCGGCGTTGGGCTGCACGCTGACCGCGTCGTAGCCGGTCACCTCCGCCAGCCACGCCTCCAGCTGGGCGATCATCTCCCGGTAGCCGGCCGTCTGCGCCTGCGGCGCGAACGGGTGCACGTGCGCGAACTCCGGCCACGTCACCGGCTCCATCTCGGTGGTGGCGTTGAGCTTCATCGTGCACGACCCGAGCGGGATCATCCCCCGGTCCAGGGCGTAGTCGAAGTCCGACAGGCGCCGCAGGTAACGCAGCATCGCCGTCTCGGAGTGGTGGCTGCGGAACACCGGGTGGGTGAGGAAGTCCGACGTACGGGCCAGCGCCTCGGGCAGCCGCGAGTCGGTCTCCCCGTGGGCACGCGGCACCCCGAACGCGTCGCACACCGCGTCCAGGTGCGCGTGGGTGGTGGTCTCGTCGCAGGAGATCCCCACCCGGTCCGCGTCGACCAGCCGCAGGTTGACCCCCCGCTGCGCGGCCGCCGCCACGACCTGGGCGGCCCGCCCTGGCACGACCGCGGTGACCGTGTCGAAGAACGCGACGTCGGTGACCTCGACCCCGCCGGTGCGCAGCGCGCCCGCCAACCGCGCCGCCCAGAAGTGGGTGCGCTCCGCGATCGCGCGCAGCCCGTCGGGGCCGTGGTACACGGCGTACATGCCGGCCATCACGGCGAGGAGCACCTGGGCGGTGCAGATGTTGCTGGTCGCCTTCTCCCGCCGGATGTGCTGCTCGCGGGTCTGCAACGCCAGCCGGTACGCCGGGTTGCCGTCCGCGTCGCGGGACACCCCCACGAGGCGGCCGGGCAGCATCCGCTCGAGGCCCGCCCGCACGGCCAGGTAGCCGGCGTGCGGCCCACCGAAGCCCATCGGCACGCCGAACCGCTGGGTGGTGCCGGCGGCGATGTCGACGCCGATCTCCCCCGGCGGGCGCAGCAGCGTCAGGGCCAGCAGGTCCGCCGCCACGGTGACCAGCGCGCCGGCCGCGTGCGCCGCCTCGACCAGGCCCGCCTGGTCGCGCACCGCCCCGGACGCCCCCGGGTACTGCAGGTGCAGACCGAAGAACTCCGCCGGCAGCTCCTCGCGCTCGACGTCGAGCACCCGCACGTCGATGCCGAGCGGCTCGGCCCGGCTGGTGATCACCGCGATGGTCTGCGGCAGGGTGTCGGCGTCGACGACGTACACCGGGCTCTTGCACTTCGACGCGCGGCGGGCGAGGGTCATCGCCTCCGCCGCCGCGGTGCCCTCGTCGAGCATCGACGCGTTCGCGGTGGCCAGCCCCGTCAGGTCCGTGACCATCGTCTGGAAGTTCAGCAGCGCCTCCAGCCGGCCCTGGCTGATCTCCGGCTGGTACGGCGTGTACGCCGTGTACCAGGCCGGGTTCTCCAGCACGTTGCGGCGGATCACCGCCGGGGTGTGCGTGCCGTGGTAGCCCAGGCCGATCATGGAAACGGCCACGGTGTTGCGGGCGGCGAGGGCCCGCAGCTCGGCGAGCGCGTCGTGCTCGGTGGCCGGCTCCGGCAGGTCCAGGGTGCCGTGCCAGCGGATCACCTCGGGGATCGCCGCGTCCATCAGCTCTTCGATCGAGCCGTAGCCGACGGCCTCCAGCATCCGGCGCTCGTCGGCCGGATCCGGGCCGATGTGGCGGGCGGCGAACTGCTCTGCGGTCATGGGTGGCGCTCCCCTGAGGCGAGGTCGACAGGTCGGCCTCCCCCTCTGTCACGCCCGCACAGCGCTCCACAGTGCCTGCCCACGAGGTCCTTTTGCCTGAGAGGTTCCGGGGAGGATTTGCCCCTTCGGCGCCGCCCGAGGTGCTTTCTGGGCGGTCTCTCCCACGTGGGTGGTACCGGCATGGTCAACGCTACCAGCGCCCGGTCGGCCGGTGGATGTCGTACCCCCGCGGCATGATCACGGTGAGCTGTGGAGGTGTGTTCTGATGCCCGAGCCCGCGACCCACCCGGAGGACCTCGGCCGGTTCTTCGTCGCCCGCGCCAACGCCGGCGACGTCGACGGCCTGGTCGCCCTCTACGAGCCCGACGGGGTCCTGGACACCCCCGCCGGCCCGGCCACCGGCACGCGGGCCATCCGCGCCGCGTTCACCCGGCTGCTCGCCGACCGGCCCACCTTCGTCCCCGGCGAGGCGCGACCCACCCTGCGCGCCGGTGACCTGGCGTTGACCTCCACCCGGCTCGACGACGGCAGCGTCACCGTCGAGGTGGCCCGCCGCCAGCCCGACGGCACGTGGCGGTGGGTCATCGACCAGCCCCGCGCCGCCGGCTGACCCCGGCGGCTACCGGCCGGCGCCGGTCAGGCCCGTCGGCACCACGCCCGCGCCGACGTCACCGCCCGCCGGCGCCCCCACCGTCCGGTCGGCCAGCGCCGGCAGCAACCGGCCCAGCGGCGCGTCGAGGGTCAACGCCGCATACCCGTCGCCCCGCGTCGGCCCCTGGTTGACGATCACCACCGGGATGCCCAGCTTCGCCGCCCGCAACACGAACCGGCGACCCGACATCACCGTCAACGACGACCCCAGCACCAGCAGCAGCCGGGCCCGCTGCACCATGTCGAAACAGCGGGCCACCCGCGGCGCCGGCACCGTCTCGCCGAAGAACACCACGTCGGGCTTGAGCACCCCGGTACCGCAGAACGTGCAGTCGACCGTCCGGAACTCCGCCACCTCGTCGTCGGCGAGATCCACGTCACCGTCCGGGTTGACCGCCGAGACCCGCGCGTCGAACCCCGGGTTCGCCTCCCGCAGCCGCCGGTCCAACTCCTCCCGGGACGTCTGGTTGCCGCACCCCAGGCACACCACCTCGTCGAGACGACCGTGCAACTCCACCACCCGCGGGCTGCCCGCCGCCGTGTGCAACCCGTCGACGTTCTGTGTGATCACCCCGTCGACCAGGCCGCCGCGCTGCAACCGGGCCACCGCCCGGTGCCCGTCGTTCGGGGCCGCCCGCGCGATCACCCGCCACCCCAGGTGGCTGCGCGCCCAGTAGCGCCGCCGCGCCTGCGCGTCGCGGGTGAACACCTGATAGGTCATCGGGGTGTGCCGACGGGCCGCCCCACTGGGCCCCCGGTAGTCCGGGATGCCCGACTCGGTCGACAGGCCCGCCCCGCTCAACACCACGACACCACCGCCCGCCACCAGGCCGGCCAGCGCGTCGATCGTCTCCGTCACCCGTCCATGCTGCCTCAGCGACCCGCGCCCCGGCGAACACCCCGCGACCCCGCCGCGGCGTGCCGCAGCGGCGACTAGGTTGGCAGATATGCGCGTCGTCATCGCCGGAGGCCACGGCAAGATCGCCAAACTGACCCACCGGGAACTCGCCGGACGCGGCGACACCGCCGTCGGCCTGATCCGTAACCCCGACCACGCCGCCGCGCTGACCGCCGCCGGCGCCCACCCCGTCGTCGCCGACCTCGAACACGTCGGCGTCGCCGACCTCGCCGGCCACCTCGCCGGCGCCGACGCGGTGGTCTTCGCCGCCGGCGCCGGCCCCGGCAGCGGCGCCGCCCGCAAGGACACCGTCGACCGGGCCGCCGCCGTGCTGCTCGCCGACGCCGCCGAACGCGCCGGCGTCCGCCGCTACCTGCTGGTCTCCTCGATGGGCGTGGACGGCGAGCCGCCCGCCGGCACCGACGAGGTGTTCGCGGCGTACCTGCGGGCGAAGAAAGCCGCCGAGGACGACCTGACCGGCCGCGACCTCGACTGGACCGTGCTGCGACCCGGCCGGCTCACCGACGACCCACCCAGCGGACGGATCGCCCTGGCCCGGCACGTGCCTCCGGGCGCGGTCACCCGCGCCGACGTCGCCCGCGTGCTGCTCGCCCTGCTCTACGAGCCCCGCACCGCCGGGCAGATCCTGGAGCTGGTCGGCGGGGAAACCCCGATCGCCGACTCCGTCGCCTCCGTCGCCGCCGGCTGACCGGCCGCAACGTCCCCGCCGGCGCACCGGAACCGGACGGCGCCCACCACGCCCCGTCCGGCACCCCCGCCCGGCGCGGGCGCACTCCGCCCGCCCCGGGCGTCCCACGGGGTCAGCCGTCGAGCACCGCCCGCAGCCGCGCACTGGCCGCCCCGGCCGCGTAGGCGTCGGCCCGCAACTGCTCCGACTGCGCCGACAGGTGCTCCTGCCACTGGCTCAGCTGCTGCTGCGCCGTCGTCACCGCCGCCACCAGCGCCGCATGCCGGCCCTCCAGCTCCCGCACCTGCCGCCGCAGGTCCTCACCCCGAGGCTCCCCCTGAGGGAACAGAGACCCCGCCCGGCGGTGCGCCTCGGCGAGGATCTCGTCGGCCTGTCGCCGGGCGTCGGCGATGATCTCCGCGCCCTCCGTGCTGGCCTCGCTGATCGTCCGGTTCGCCTCGTCCTGCGCCCGCACCGCCAACTCGACCACCACCGGGTCCGGGCCCTGCGGGGCGGTGCTCGGCAGCGCGCCGTGACGCAGCATCTCCACCTGCCGCACCAGCCCGTCGTTCTCCCGCCGCAGCCGATCCACCTCACCGTCGAGCAACGCCATCCGCTCGTCGACCGACCGGGCCAGGCCGGCGACCTCGTCGGCGGACAGCCACTGGCTGCCCCGGAAACGGCGGGCCTCCAGCGCGCCCAACGCCCGGGTCAGCTCGCCGGTCGGGGCGGCGGAGACCCGGTCGCCACTATCGATGCTCATCGAACACCTGTCCAACTGAAGTCGCGCGGCGCGGCGGCCGCCGCACTCGCGAGAGGGGGATAAAGAGACTGGTCGTAACTCTCCACCAGGATCCTCTCCGGCGGCACACCGGACACCGTCAGGGCGGTGATCGTCTCCCGGGTCATCTCCGGACTGCCGCAGACCAGCACGTCGGTGTCCCGCCACGGACCCAACCGCACCGCGGTCTGACCGGCCGTGCCCACCTCACCCTGCCACTGCCAGCCGCTCTCCACCGTCGGCACGTACCGCAACCAGCCGCCGCCCGCACCGGAGCGCCACGCCCCCGCCGGCGGCGTCGCCGCCAACTCCCGCAACGCCCGGTCGTCGTACAGGTCGTCGGGAGTCTTACCGCCCACCACCAGCGTCGTCGCACGCCCCGGCCCCTGCTGCAACGCCTCCGCCACCGCCCGCAACGGCGCCAACCCGGTGCCGCCCGCCACCAGCAGCAACGGCAACTGCGACCGGTCGTACGACGACAACGCCACCCCCACCGGCAACCCCAACAACAACTGGTCGCCCTCGCGCAGCTTCCGCACCAGATGCGTGGAGAAGCGACCCGCCGCCCGGACGTGGAACTCGATCGTCCCGTCGGCGCGCGGCGCGTTCGCCGGCGACAGGTACCGCCACATCCGCAACTGCGGCACCTGCACCGGCAGCGACTGCCCCGGCAGGTAGTCGCACAGGTAGTTCGGGCGGACCGTGAACACGCACACGTCGGCCCGGCGCCGCTGCACCCACTGCACCTCCGCCTCCCAGTACGGCGGCGACGTCCGCTCCGCCTCCGCCGCCCCCGTCAGCATCAACCGCGCCACCAACTCGTACGCCGCGGCCCACTCCGCACGCAGGGCCGGCGTCCACCGTGGCCCGAGGAAGCGTTCCAGCGTCGCCAGCAACGCCTGCCCGACCCAGATGTAGTGCCACTCCGCCAACGGCACCGGCCGACCCTGTTGGTCCTCGCCGCGGAACCGCCGGTGGTCGGCCCCCAACCGCTGCGCGAACGCCGTCAACTCCCGCTCGTCGTCGACGTGGGTGATGATGTGCCCCAAGGCCGAGAGCAACTTGTCCTGCTGGTACTGCATGTTCGTCGGGAACATCGTGCGGGCCTCGGGCGCGATCACGAACAACGTGGCGTAGAAGTACTTCGCCGCCTCCGGACCGGCCACGCAGAACTGCGCCCAACTCTGACGTAACGCCGCGACGTCCATGCCTCAGCCCTCCTGCCGGCGGGCGGCGTCGTGACGCTCCCGCAGGGTCAGCCCCACCACGCCCGACGCCCCGTACGCGCGGTCACCCTGCCACAGGTTCGGATCCGGCACCCGGGTGTCGTAGTAGCGGTGGTGCACCGCGTGCAACGCCGCCCACCCCACACTGCCGTTGAGCCACGACCAGTCACCGTGCACCGGCCGGCCCGCCCGCTCCTCCTGTGCGCAGAACTTCATGAACAGCTCCGACTCGGTGTGCGGATCGGACACCCGCACCCCCGCCTCCCGGAACGAGTGCAACACCGCCTGGTTGATCACCAACACGGCGTGCTCCCGCCACAGGGTGTCCTCCCGCGAGGTGTCCAACCCCAACCCCCGCGCCACCGGCAGCAACTGGTCATACCGGTCCCGGTCACCCATGTTCCGGGTGCCGATCTCGTCACTCAGGTAGTGCCCGTTGAACGGGGCACAGCTGTAGTCCACCCCACCGACCCGCAGGCGCATGTTGCTGATCACCGGCAGGGCGTGCCAGCGCAGCCTCAACTCCTCGAACCACGGGTACGCCGGATGCGTCAGGGCAACCTCGCGGACGAGGTCCCGCGGCACCTCCACCAGCGTCGGATCCTCGTACGCCGTCTCGATCACCCACGGCAGCAGGTCGAACCGTCCCGGCACCGCCGGCGGACGCCACCCCAGACGCCGTGCCGCGTCCGTCATCGCCACCTGCGCCGGATCACCCAGCACCGACCCGTCGTCCATCCGATGACCGCAGTAGCGGATCAACTGGTCGTTCCAGATCCGCGCCCGCGGACCCACCCCGGGCCGGTCCGGCGCGAACACCGTCATCACCGACTGGATCCGCCCACCGTTGTCAGCCACCGAAAGGTGCTGCGCCAACTCCTGCGCGATCCCCGCCGCCGTCGTCACGTCACGCCGGTCCCGGACCTTCAACCCGGCCCACCGCACGCGCCCCACACAGCGCACCGACTGCCGCCACGCCACCTTCGCCCCGTACGCCAGTTCCTCGGAGGTGTGCCGGTACGTGCCGGTCAGCGCGATCTCCTCCCGCACCTCCGCGATCCGCACGGCCACGTCCGGCAGCCGCCGCTCCGCGTGGTAGAGACGCAGGAACTCCACGGCCTCTGCCGCCACGTCCTCCATCGCAGGCGCCTGCGGCCGGGGAGCATGCGCCACCGGGCAGCCCGACCCCTCGCCGTCCACGACACGCCCGCTGGCATCCACCAACACCGCGGCGGCATGATAGTCAGTCTGCACTTTGTTCAAATCCGATCGTCGGGCAGGCGCGGTCGTCGCCTTCTGCGTCGTCCCCCGGCACGGTTCACCGACCCGCCGGCGCGCATGTCACGGACAGTGACATGCGCGCGGCAAGCCGCGCGCCGCACATAGGATTCCCGGCCACGCAAAGACTGTCAACAGCCCGACTCACGCCGAAAACGTCCACAATCGACGTTTGCCCCCGCAAGCACGCCACTCTGGACATCCCCACGCATGCGCTTGCCCTGCGTCGCCCGGCGGCCCGGCGGTGGGCGTTGGCACGGCGGTTCGGGTTGCGGCGCGCGGGGGTGGGGGGGGGCCGGGCGGGCCGCGGGGGGAGCGACGGGGCCCCGCCCGCGGGGGCCGC